>DATLGB010000208.1:0-33768 GCA_035540675.1 Solirubrobacteraceae bacterium
ACGCCTGCGCCCCGGCATCGGCCGGGGCGTCCGTGGTCGCTGCGGCGGGGCGGCCGAGGCTGGTGGCGGCACTGGTCATGGAGGCTCCTCCCTAGGACGTCGGTCACCCGCTCAAGCGCGCCGCACCGCGCCCGTCTTACGCGACGCAGGCAAGGCGCGCGGGCGTGAGCTGCGAGCTAGACGTGCGGTGCCTCGTCGGCGGCCGTCGCCGCGAACGCGCGCAGCGACTCGTGGTCCTCGCGGCACGCCGGGCAGCCTTCGAGGTGGGCGCGCATGCCGGGCAGCCGCGCGTCCGCGTCGCCGCCGGCCAGCTCGATGTCGACGTAGCGGTCGAGCAGCTCGAAGCACTGCTCGCAGGAGACTTCCGGACCGTCGGGCCCGAGCATCCGCGCCAGCAGCTCGCGATGGTCGCTCATGAGGTTCCTCCCGGGACGGCGAGGCCGGCGTCGGCCAGCGCCGCGCGCAGCTTGCGGCGCGCGTCGTGCAGCGTCTTGTAGAGCGCGCCGCGGGTCGTGTTGAGCCGCTCGGACAGCACGTCGATCGGGACGCCGTTGAGGGTGAGCGCCACGAGCACCTCCCGCTGGTGCGGGGTCAGCGCGGATTCGACCGCTGCGCGGACGGCCTCCAGCAGCTCGACCGCCTCGGCGGTCGCGGCCGGCCCGGGCCCGGCGTCGGCGACCATCGGCCACGCCTCCTGGTCGAGCCGGACCTCGCGGCCCTCCCACGCGCGCCGGCGCGCCTTCACCGCCGCCTCGAGCAGCACGAACTTGTACGCCCAGGTCGTGAAGCGGCTCTCGCCGCGGAAGGTGTCGAGCTTCGCCAGGATCGCCATCAGCGCGTCGTCGGCGGCCTGCGCGGCCAGGTCGTCGAGCTCGTCGCGCGCGACCTGCGCCAGCGACGGGCGGCGGCGGCGCAGCTCGAAGCGCGCCGCGCGCAGCAGCAGTTCGTGCAGCCGCGCGAGCGCGCGGTCGCGTTCGCTGCCGTCGGCGCGCAGCGCTGCCAGCCAGGCCACGTTGTCGGTCGCGGGCTTCGCTGGATCGTCGAGGGCGCCGCTCACGAGCGCCGGAGCATATGCCCGCGCGCGGAGGGGCTCGTACGGAACCGCGATCCGGATCGCGTCCATCGTGAGCTATGCGTCGGCCAGCGGCCGCTTCTTACGGGTGTAAGACTTCGTCGGGAGCGGACGCTGACTGGCATGACCCGCATCCTCGCCATGTGCGCGCTGTGCGCGACCCTGCTCGCCGCGGCGGGCTGCGGTGGCGACGGCGGGGGCGCCGAGACAGGCGCGACGGAGGTCGTCGCGCGCGACTTCGCGTTCGATCCGCGGTCGGCCTCCGTCGCCGGGCAGGCGGTGCGCCTGCGCGTGGTCAACCGCGGTGAGGCGCCGCATGCCCTCGCGATCGAGGCGCCGGCGTCGCCGCGGACGCCGACGACCGAGCCGGGCGGGTCGGCGACGCTGGCGGCGGAGCTGGAGCCGGGCACGTACGAGTGGTACTGCCCGGTCGGCGACCACCGCCGGCGCGGGATGACCGGCACGCTGACCGTCGGCGGCGCCGGCGGTGGTGCCCCGCACGACGCACCGGCGTCCCCCAGCTTTGGCTACTGACGCGCGCCCTGCGTCCGGCGCCGGACGGCCCCGGGTAAGGCCGCGGCCCGGCGGCGAAGCGAACCCCGGCGCAGGTCGATCGACAGGAGGGAGCCCACCGTCATGAGCGTCGCATCCCAGCCGGGCACGACCCGCCTGCGGCGGCTGCGCGCCCACGGCGTCTCGATCTGGCTCGACACGCTCTCGCGCGACCTGATCGCCACGGGTGAGCTCGCGCGGCTGATCCACGAGTGCGGCGTGACGGGCGCGACCACCAACCCCGCCATCTTCGCCCGCGCCTTCGCCGGCTCCGAGCGCTACGACGATCAGCTGCGCTGCGCCGTGGCGGCCGGGGTCGAGGACGTGCGCGAGCTGTTCTTCGAGCTCGCGCTCAAGGACGTCGCACGCGCCGCCGACCTCCTGCGCCCGGTGCACGACCGCTCCGCCGGCCTCGACGGCTTCGTGTCGTTCGAGTGCACGCCCGGCATCGCCGGCGACACGGACGCGACCGTCGCGCAGGCGCTGGAGCTGTGGGAGCGACTCCACCGGCCCAACGTGATGATCAAGGTGCCGGCCACGACGGCGGGCGTGGCCGCGATCGAGGAGCTGACCGCCCGCGGCGTGAACGTCAACGTGACGCTGCTGTTCTCCGTCGGCCGCTACGAGCAGGTGATCGACGCGTTCGTGCGCGGGATCGAGCGGCGGGTCGCGGCCGGCCATCCGGTCGACTCGATCGCCTCCGTGGCGTCGTTCTTCGTCTCGCGGGTGGACGCGAAGGTCGAGCAGCGGCTCGGGAGCGGCTCGCCGCTGCGCGGGCGCGTCGCGATCGCCAGCGCACGCCGCGCGTACGGCCTCTGGCGGGCGCGCTTCACCGACGCGCGCTGGGAGCGCGCGAGCATCGCCGGCGCCCGGCCGCAGCGACCGCTGTGGGCGAGCACCGGCACCAAGGATCCCGCCGAACCCGACGTCCTCTACGTCGAGGAGCTGATCCTGCCCGGCGTCGTCAACACGATGCCGCCGGCGACCCTCGCCGCCTTCGCCGACCACGGCGAGCCGCGCCCGTGGGCGCGCGGAGCGGCCGAGCACGAGCGCGTGCTGCGCGACGCCGAGGCGGCCGGCATCGACCTGGAGGCGCTCGGCCGCGAGCTCGAGCGCGAGGCCGTGGAGGCCTTCTGCCGCTCCTACGAGGAGCTGCTCGACGGCATCCGCGATCGCATCGACTCCCTCCTGCTCGACAGCCCGCTGAGAACCTGACCAAGGAGACCCTCCATGCCCCACCACGAGTCCCTCTGGCTGGCCACCACCGACGGCCCGACGTACCCCGCGCTCGACGCGCCGCTCGACGTCGACGTCGCCGTCGTGGGCGCCGGCATCGCCGGGCTGAGCACCGCGTTCCTGCTCAAGCGCCGCGGCGTGCGGGTCGCGGTGCTCGAGGCCGGCCGCGTCTGCGGCGCGACCACCGGCCACACCACGGCGAAGGTCAGCGCCCAGCACGGGCTGACCTACGACGCGCTGCGCTCGCAGTTCGGCGCTGAGGCGGCGCGCGCGTACGCCGAGGCCAACGTGGCGGCGATCGACCTGATGGAGGCGCTCGTGCACGAGCACGACGTCGGCTGCAGCTGGGAGCGGAGGCCGGCCTACGCCTACACGGAGGACGACGAGCAGATCGAGGCCGTCGAGCGCGAGGTCGAGGCGGCGCGGGAGGCGGGGCTGCCGGCGTCGTTCACCACGGAGACCGATCTCCCGTGGGCGGTGCGGGCCGCCGTCCGCTTCGACGCGCAGGCGCAGTTTCATCCTCGCGAGTACTGCCTCGCGCTCGCGCGCCTGGTCGACGGCGACGGGAGCCGCGTGTTCGAGGGCACGCGCGCCGTCGACGTGGCGGAGGGCTCTCCGTGCACCGTCACCACCGAGCGGAGCGAGCTGCGCGCGGCGTTCGTCGTGCTCGCCACGCACCTGCCGTTCCTCGACCGCGGCGCCTTCTTCGCCAAGTCCCACCCCGAGCGCGAGTACGTGGTGGCCGCCTCGCTCGCGCAACCCGCGCCCCGCGGCATGTACATCTCGGTCGAGCAGCCGACCCGCAGCGTGCGCCAGCACACGGTCGACGGCTCCGAGCTGCTGATCCTCGCCGGGGAGAGCCACAAGACCGGCCAGGACCCCGACACCGAGGCGCGCTACGCCGCGCTCGCCGACTTCGCGCGCGACCGCTTCGACGTCGAATCGATCGACTACCGCTGGTCGACGCAGGACTACATGCCGGTCGACCAGGTGCCGTACATCGGCCGCCTGCGCCGCGGCTCGGAGCGCCTGTACGTCGCCACCGCGTTCAAGAAGTGGGGGATGACGCACGGGACGGCGGCCGGGATGGTGATCTCCGACCAGATCCTGGGCCGCGACAACCCGTGGACGGAGCTCTTCGAGCCCAACCGCGTCACCCCCGGCGCCTCCGCGAAGTCGTTCGTCAAGGAGAACCTCGACGTCGCGAAGCGGTTCGTGGGCGACCGCATCCGCCCGCAAGGCCCGTCGGACGCAGACGGCCTCGAGCCCGGTGACGGCGCCGTGATCTCGGTCGGCGGCGAGCGGGTGGCGGCGTCGCGTGACGACGACGGCCGGCTGCACGTCGTCTCGGCACGCTGCACGCACCTGGGCTGCATCGTGAGCTGGAACCCCGCGGAACGCAGCTGGGACTGCCCCTGCCACGGCTCCCGCTTCTCGGCCGATGGCGCGGTGCTCGAGGGACCGGCGGTCGAGCCGCTCGAGCCGCGCGCGGCGCCGGCGGACGCGGAGGTTCCCGGTTAGCGCCGAGGTCGTGGCGGCGGCCTGCCCCCGGAGCTGTCGACGCGGGCGGGAGCGCGCCGAAGCGGCGCGGCGGTGCGCGCCGCCGCGTGCGCCCGTCAGCCGATCGGGTTCCTCACCATGTCGCACCAGTCCTCCTCGAGCCTCGGGTGCGGCGCCGCCACGCGGATGAGCCGGCCGGTCCCCTCCACGGGCTCCCCGCCCGGCTCGTCGTCGCCGAAGGTGTCGAACCAGTAGGTGCTGTGCACCGCTCCGGTGTTGAGCCGGCGGACTTCGCCGCTCGAGTCGGGGACGACCACCGGCTGCCCCGCCTCCACGGCGCGGAGCTCGATGATCGACCCGTCCACGCGCGTCGCGCGCGTCTCGACGAGCCCTGGTGGGCGACGGCGAAGCCGCCGTCGTCGTACACGGCTCGTAGGACTCCTCTTGACGTGCCACCGATCGGCGACGGTCGCATGCGCCGGGCCTGCGTGCGCGCCGGATCCTCGTGATGCCCCTCCTCCGTGACACCGCGCGTGCGCGGTGCGGCGTTCGCTTGTCGAGACGGCGAATGTACGCGCGGCCGCTTGAAAGAACCTGGAACCGGGCGGCACTTGCCTTCGTGCGCGCGGTTCCCGATGATGGGCGGTGGCACGCGGCCGCACGCCGGCGCCGCAGCCACCAAGACCCGGGAGGGCGAGATGAGCGTCATGCCGACGGACACCGAGCTGAAGGCGCGCCACCGCGCCATGTGGGCCTCGGGCGACTACCCGCAGATGGTGGAGACGTTCCTGACCCCGCTCGGGCCGCGCCTCGTGGAGGCCTGCGGCATCGAGCCGGGGATGCGGGTGCTCGACGTGGCGTCGGGCACCGGGAACGCCGCGATCCCGGCCGCGCAGCGGGGCGCGGAGGTCGTCGCGAGCGACCTGACCCCGGAGCTGTTCGACGCCGGGCGCGAGCGCGCCGCGGCGGCCGGCGTGGAGCTCGAGTGGGTCGAGGCCGACGCCGAGAACCTGCCGTTCGAGGACGCCTCGTTCGACGTGGTGATGTCGTGCATCGGCGCGATGTTCGCGCCCCACCACGAGGCGGTCGCCGACGAGATGGTGCGCGTGTGCCGGCCCGGCGGCACGATCGCCATGCTCAACTGGACGCCCGAGGGGCAGATCGGCGCGCTGTTCCGGGTGATGGGGCCGTTCGCGCCCCCACCGCCGCCGGGCGCCACCCCGCCGCCGCGCTGGGGCAGCGAGGACCACGTGCGCGAGCTGTTCGGCGACCGCGTCGAGCTGCACACCCTGCGCCGCGAGAACCTCCACGTCACCGCCTTCGAGCGCGCCCGTGACTACGGCGAGCACTTCAAGTCGTACTACGGCCCGACGATCGCGGTGCGCAAGAACGCGGCCGCCGCCGGCCGCGAGCGCGAGCTCGACGAGGCGCTGGACGCGTTCTGCGACGAGTGGGACCGCGGCGACGGGAGCCGCGCCGTCTTCGAGAAGGAGTACCTGGTCGTCGTCGGCCGGCGCGCGTCCTGACGACGCGCGGGGTCGGCCCGGCGGCGGCGACCGAAGGGTCGCCGCCGCCGTTCCGGGTTGCTCCTAGAGCCGGCGCGAGGACAGGCGGACGGTCGCCCTGCGGGTGCCGCGCTCGGCGACGATGACGACCCGGTGCTCGCCGCGGCGGGTGCCGGCGGCGGGCAGCTTCAGGCGGATCGTGCGGCCGCCCTCGTAGGCGCGCGTCCGCCAGCGCTTGACGACCTTGTCCTTGCGCTTGACGAGCACCGTCACCCTGGCCAGCTCCGCCAGGCGGAACGTGATGCCCAGCGCCTTGCCGCGCGGGCCGCCGAAGGCGGGCGACGACAGGGCCGCTGCGCTGACGAGGCCGCAGCGCTCGCCCCGCTGGTGCTCCCGCGCCAGGCGGAAGCGCCCGTTGCGCCGCACGAGCGTGACGGTGCGCGTGTCCGTGCTGCCGTCCGGCGCCTTCGTCCGGTAGCGGACGAAGTAGACGCCGTTGGGCACGAACCGCCCGCCCCTGCGGCCGGACCACGTGAAGCCCTTGCGCCGGCCGGTGAAGCGGGCGACGCGGCGGTGCTTGGTGGGCTTGGACTTCCGGGCGGCCTGGAACACGTCGACGCTGACCGGGGTGGTCTCGCGCCGGACGAACGAGATCCGCAGCCCGCGGCCCCGGGCGCGGGCCGACACCCGCTGGAAGCCGGAGCTCTGCGCGCATGCGTTCTCTTGGCCCGAGCCGCCGCCCGAACGCGGGTTGGAGTTGGCGCCTCCCTGGCCGCCGCCGCTCTCCTTCTCGTCCACGCCCGCGGCCCGCGGGGCCGGCGCGGGCGGCGCGGGCAGCGTGACCTTGTACACGTCCATGCCGTTGCGACCGGCGTCGCCGACGATCCCGTCGCCGGTGGCGCCGTAGTAGGTGAACGTGCCGTCGGGGTTGGCGTCGACCTTGAAGATGTGGGACACCCACTGGTTCGCGCCTTCGGGGACGAAGTAGCCGGCCTGCTCGAAGTCGAGCGTGCCGTCGGGGTTCTCCTTGAAGTCGACCACCTGCGTGCCCTGCGAGTACCAGCCCATGAAGATCCGGTTCTGGCCGGGGATCTGCTGGAACACGTGGGCGGTGCAGAACGAAGCCTGGGGCTGCGTGCGCACCGGCGCGCGGAAGATCGACTTGTCGCCCTTGGAGGTCCGCGCGTAGGACTGGAAGGCCGCCGCGGCGCGGGCCTCGGCGTCCTCGGCCTTCGGCGTCGACTTCAGGAGCCGGTCGACGGAGTAGGCGTGCAGGCCGCCGTTGGCGAACTGGAGGTCGACGCCCGGCGAGCACTGGGCGCCGCCGGTCACGCCGCCGCCGCGCTCGTCGCTGGCGATGACGAAGCGACGCGAGTGCGTCAGCTCGGCCTCGTGGTCGAAGTCGATGTCCTCGGTCGCGGGATAGGCCGGGTCCAGCGCGCCGGTCGACGTCTCGCGGCCCTGGTGGAACGCGGAGCCCAGGTGCTGCACGCCCTCGAGCGACGGCGACCCGATCTCCTTCCAGCCGGGGATGCCGAGGTCGACCGGCTTGCCGTCCATCTCGCCGAAGACGCAGTCGGTGACCTTGGCGCCCGTCCGGTAGGCGGCGATCGTCGTCGAGGAGTCGCGCAGCTTGCACGGCAGCGGCGTGCCTCGCGGCTTGTCGTCGGTGAAGTCCGCCGGGGTGCCGTTGTCGTCGAAGGCGCCCGACATGTCGAACATCATCATCGCCGCGCCGCCCGCGCAGGTCAGGCGGTCGTCGGGGTAGAGCTCGAGCTCGTGGCAGCCGTAGACGTGGTCGCGGTTGGTGTGACCGAGGGCGATGTCGACGCTCGGCCAGCGGTACCGGTAGACCTGCGGCTTGCACAGGTTGCGCTTGTCGGCGATCGACGTGCCGGGGGGAATGGTGCCCAGGGGCGCCTCCAGGCACGAGCGCAGGTCGACGACCTCGAAGCCGTCGTGGGCGAAGCGCCCCGTGTCGGTCGCCGTCTCGTTGGCGCGCGTGCCCTCGGCGTTGACGGGAACCCGGTCCGAAGTCACCGAGTAGGCGATGTGCGGGCGGCGCGGGTCGACGTTGACCGTGTGCGACTGGCCGATGTGGCTCGTCAGCCCGATCTCCTTGGGCTGCGTCACGTCGGTGATGTCGATGATCTCCAGGCCGCCGCGGGGCGCGCTCTGGATCCCGCCGGTCCCCTGGTCGTGGCAGCGGCCGGCCGCGTCGGTGGCGTCGATCAGCAGCTGCGCGTCGGTCCGTCGGGCGCGGGCGAAGCTGGTGTTGAGGATGACCTCGCCCTTCGGCGTCGCCTCGACGTCGTGCTGGAGCCCGAGCGACGCGCTCGGATCCTGCGGGCAGGCCGCCGACGGGTGGTTGGCGACGAGCTCGGGCTCGACCTCGCCGTCCTTGTTGGTGAGGCGCAGGATGTTCTGCCCGCCGCCGTTGGCGGCAATGCCGAGCACGCCGACCGAGGCGTACATCTCGCCGTTCTGGGTGAAGAAGTCGAGGTCGGAGTGCGGGTTGGCGGTCGGGATGGTCGCCAGCAGCTCCCAGTCCGCGTTCTCGCCGCCGGAGTTGAACTCCGTCGAGAGCGGAGGAGCCGTGCCCGAGATGGTCGGCACGGGGTGGTCGAGGTGGGCGTACGCGCTCGGCGCAGCGAGTGCCGCGGCGAGGGCCGCGGCGGCGACGATGTTGCGTCTCATAGGAGCTTCGAACGCACCGACCGCCGGGAACTGATCACGACCCCGGCGGCCCGGTCCGGCGATGGACGGCGGCCCGGCCGGCCGGTTTGAGAGCGCCCTCCAGCGGGTACCTGCGTCAGCCGCCGGCTGGTCCTGCGCGCGCGCAGCGGGCGGGTGCGACGGGCCTCAGCGCTCGACGAAGTACTGCCCGCTGCCCTGGCCGCTGGAGAAGTAGCGGCTCGTCATCGTCTTCTTGCGCGTGAAGAAGTCGACGGCGTCGGGCCCGTGCGCGTGCAGGTCGCCGAGGAACGAGTCCTTCCAGCCCGAGAACGGGAAGAACGCGACGGGCGCGGCGACGCCGATGTTCACGCCGATCATCCCGACCTCGACCTCGTGGCGGAAGCGCCGGACGGCCGCGCCGTCCTCGGTGAAGATCGAGGTGCCGTTGCCGAAGCGCCCGGAGTTGATCAGCGCGAGCGCCTCGTCGAGCGTCTCCACGCGCAGGACCGACAGCACCGGGCCGAAGATCTCGTCGGTCGCGGCCTGCATCTCGGGCCGCACGTCGTCGAGGATGGTCGGTCCGACGAAGGCCCCGGCGGCGTCGGCCGCCACGTCGCGGCCGTCGAGGCGCAGCGTCGCCCCCTCGTCGGCGGCCCGCCCGATGGCCTCCCGGACGCGGTCGCGCGCGGCCTCGGAGACGAGCGGGCCGACGTCGGTCGCCTCGTCGGCGCCGTCGCCGACCCGCAGCGCCGCCGCCGCCTCGGCGAGCGGGCCGATCAGGCGGTCGTGCGCGTCGCCGACGGTCACGACGATCGAGCCGGCCATGCAGCGCTGACCGGCCGCCCCGAAGGCGGAGCCCAGGATCGCGTCGACGGTGCGGTCGATCACGGCGTCCGGCATCACGACCATGTGGTTCTTCGCGCCGCCGAGCGCCTGCACGCGCTTGCCGGACTGCGCGGCGCGCTCGTAGACGAGCCGCGCGACCGGCGCCGAGCCGACGAAGGAGATGGCGTCGATCCCGGGGTGGTCGAGGATCGCCTCGACGAGCCGGCGGTCGCCGTTGACGAGGTTCACGACGCCCGGCGGCAGGCCGAGCCCGTCGAGGACCTCGAAGGCGATCTGCTGCGTCATCGGCACCTGCTCGGAGGGCTTCAGGATGAAGCTGTTCCCGCAGGCGATCGCGAACGGCAGAAACCAGAACGGCACCATCGCCGGGAAGTTGAACGGCGCGATGGCGGCGCAGACGCCGACGGGCTGGCGGATCGTCTCCGCGTCCACGTTGCGCGCCACGTCCTCGAGGATCCGGCCCTGCATGGTCGTGGGGATCGCGCACGCCGCCTCGACCATCTCGATCATCCGGGCGACCTCGGCCCGGGCGTCGGCGATCGTCTTGCCCATCTCGGCGGTCACGGACTGCGCGAGCTCCTCGCGCCGGGCGTCGAGCCCGTTGCGCAGGGCGAACAGGTACTGCGAGCGCCCGATGACGCTGACCGCGCGCCACTTGGGAAGCGCGGCGCGCGCGGCCGCCACCGCCGCGTCGAGGTCGTGGCCGCCCGACAGCGGCACCTGCGCCAGCGTCTCGCCGCTGGCCGGGTTGGTGACGGGCAGGGTCGCGGTGGCGCCCGCCGGCGTCCAGGCGCCGCCGATGTAGTTGTCCAGCAGCCGGGTGGCGGTGGGTGCGCTCATGGGTCCAGCGTCCATTCGTGGTCGGGGTCGTTGGCGACGGCCCACGCGCGGGTGGGGCCGGCCATCACGTTGAGGTAGTACACGGCATACCCGGGCGGGGCCGAAACGGTGTGATAGCCGCGCGGCACGAGCACCGTGTCGCGGTCGTGCACCGCGAGCGTCTCGTCGAGGCTGCGGTCGTCGGTGTACACGCGCTGCAGCGCGAAGCCCTGCGGCGGGTCGACGCGGAAGTAGTAGGTCTCCTCGAGCAGCGACTCGGCCGGCATCGCGTCGCGGTCGTGCTTGTGCGGCGGGTAGCTCGACCAGTGGCCCGGTGGCGTGTGGACCTCGCAGACCAGCAGCGACTCCGCCGCCTCGCCGCCCATCAGGATCGCGTTGACGACGCGCTCCTGGTTGCCGTGGCCGCGGACCTCCGGCCGCACGTCGCCGGCGGGCAGCACGCGCGCCGGCGCGCCGGTGCGCGCGGGCGCCCAGCAGAGGCCGATCTCGGCGCCGCCGGCCGCCGCCTCCACGGCGAAGGACGTGCCCGGCGGGAGGTAGGCCGCGTCGGGGGCGCCGCCGAACGGCGTCGCGCGCCGGCCGAGGTCGCGCCAGTCGCCGCGCTCGGAGCGGATCGCGGCCCGCCCCGCGATGACCACCACGCAGCACTCGCGGTCGCCGGCGTCGCGCGGGACCGCCTGGCCCGCCTCGAGTCGCAGCGCCTCGAAGCCGACGTGGCTCCAGCCGGCCGACTCCGGCGTCACCGTCGCCACCACCCCGTCGGCGGCCGGGGCCGCGCCGCGGACCAGCAGGTCGCTCATGGCGTTTCCAGGTGGAGCCGGCGGCGCCGGCGGTCGCGCTCGTAGGCGGCGCGCGCTGCGCGCACGGCCTCGTCGCCGCCCGTCTCGGCGACCGGCACGTCCCACCAGCTCTCGTAGCTCGGCACGCCCGCGTAGCGGTCGACCTCGACGTGCACGACGGTCGGGCCCGGCGCCGCCTTGGCCAGCCGCAGCCCCTCGCGGACGTCGGCGATCGTGCGGGCCCGGACGACGGGGACGCCCAGGCTCTCCGCGTTGGCCGCCAGGTCGACCGGGTCCGGGCCGAGCTCGCCGGCGGGGGCCGTGCCGTCGCCCGCGTCGACCGGCAGCGGGTTCCGGCCGCTGCGGTAGTGGGTGCCGAAGCCGGCGGCGCCCACCGAGCGCGAGAGCGCGCCGATCGAGGCGTAGCCGTGGTTCTGCACGAGGACGATGACGATCTTGATGTTCTCGGCGGCGGCGGTCGCGAGCTCGCCGGGCAGCATCAGGTAGGAGCCGTCGCCGACCAGCACGAACACGTCGCGGTCCGGCGCCGCCAGGCGGACGCCCATGCCGCCCGGGATCTCGTAGCCCATGCACGAGTAGCCGTACTCGACGTGGTAGCCCTTGCCGTCGGGGTCGCGTGCCCGCCAGAGCTTGTGCAGGTCGCCGGGCATCGAGCCGGCGGCGCAGACGACGACGTCGCGGTCGCCCGCCGCCTCGTTGACCGCGCCGATGACCTCCGCCTGCGTCGGCGGCGAAGCGCCCTCGCCCGCGTACAGGCGCGCGACCTCGGCGTCGAACGCGGCCGCCTCCTGCGCGGCGCGCTGCACCCAGGCCTCGGGCGCGCGCCGCCCCGCCAGCGCCTCGCGCAGCGCGTCGAGGGCGACCCGCGCGTCGGCCTCGACCGCCAGCGCCGCGTGCTTGGCGGCGTCGGCGGCCACGACGTTGACGTTGACGAAGCGCACGTCCGGGTCCTGGAACGCGGTCTTCGAAGCGGTCGTGAAGTCGCTCCAGCGCGTGCCGATCCCGATCACGAGGTCGGCCTCGCGCGCGAGCCGGTTGGCCGCCGCGGTGCCGGTCGCCCCGACGGCGCCCAGCGACGACGGGTGCGCGGACGGCAGCGCGCCGCGGCCGGCCTGCGTCTCGGCGACGGGGATCCCGGTCGCGCCGCAGAACGCGCGCAGGGCCGCGGTGGCCTCGGAGTAGACGACGCCGCCGCCGGCGACGACCAGCGGCCTCCGCGCCTCCGCGACCAGCTCCGCGGCGCGCGCCAGCGCGTCGGGCGCCGGCGGGCGCCGCCGGATCGTCCACGTCCGCTCCTCGAGAAACGCCGCCGGTACCTCGACGACCTCGGTCTGGACGTCTTCGGGCAGCGCCAGGCAGACGGCGCCGGTCTCGGCCGGGTCGGTGAGCACGCGCATCGCCCCCAGCGCCGCGTCGACGAGCTGCTCGGGGCGCACGATCCGGTCGAAGAACCGGCACACCGGGCGGAAGCAGTCGTTGACCGAGACCGTCGGGTCGTGGAAGGCCTCGAGCTGCTGCAGCACCGGGTGCGGGCCGCGGGTGGCGAACGTGTCGCCGGGCAGCAGCAGCACGGGCAGCCGGTTGATGGTCGCCAGCGCGGCGCCGGTGACCATGTTCGTCGCGCCGGGCCCGACGGAGGACGTGCAGGCGAACGTCGCGAGCCGGTTGCGCTGGCGCGCGTAGCCGACCGCCATGTGCACCATCGCCTGCTCGTTGCGCGCCGGCCGGTAGGGCAGCAGATCCTCGTGCCGGCGCAGCGCCTGGCCGAGGCCGGCGACGTTGCCGTGCCCGAAGATGCCGAGGCAGCCGGCGAAGAACCGGTGACGGCGGCCGTCGCGCTCCACGTGCTGCGCGGCCAGGAAGCGCACGAGCGCCTGCGCGACGGTCAGTTGCTCGGTCCTCACGCCGCCATCGCCTCGAGCTCGCCGAGCGCCGGCATCGCGTCGGCGCAGGCCAGCCGCGCCGCCACGTGCGCGCCCGCGGCGTTCGCCAGCCGGATCGTCCGCTCGAGCGGCCACCCCTGCAGCAGGCCGTGCGCGAGCGCCCCGCCGAACGCGTCGCCGGCGCCGAGGCCGCACACGACGTCGACCGGCACGGGCGGGACCTCCACGCGCTCGTGCCGCGTGCGCGCGAGCGTTCCCTCCGGCCCGCGCTTGACGACCGCCAGCTCGACGCCGAGGTCGAGCAGCGCCTCGGCGGCGGCCTCCGGGTCGCGCGTCCCGACGGCCACGGCCACCTCGTCGCGGTTGCCGACGGCGACCGTCGCGTGCGCGAGCGCCTCGCGCGCGAGCTGCCCCGCGCTCTCCTCGTCCTCCCAGAACACCGGCCGGTGGTCGAGGTCGTGGATGGTCAGCGGCTGCCGCGAGCGCGCGGCGAGCGCCGCCAGCGTCGCGGACCGGCTCGGCTCCGCCGACAGGCCGGTCCCCGTCGTCCAGAAGGCGCGGGCGGCCCGGATCGCGTCGAGGTCGAGCTCGGCCGGCGCGATGGTCATGTCCGGCGCCGCGGGCTCGCGGTAGAAGAGCAGGGGGAAGTCGTCGGGCGGGAAGATCTCGCAGAACACGATCGGGGTGCGCAGCGCCGGGTGGGTGCCGACCCAGCGGTCGTCGACGCCGAAGCCGCGCAACGCCGCCCGCACGTAGGCGCCGAACGGGTCGTCGCCGACCTTCGTGATCACGGCGCTGCGGTCGCCGAGCCGCGCGGCGGCCACCGCGACGTTCGTCGGGCTGCCGCCGAGCGACTTCGCGAACGTCGTCACCTCGGCCAGCGGCACCCCGACCTGCTCCGGGTACAGGTCCACCCCGACCCGCCCCATCGTGATCAGGTCGAAGCCCGTCATGCGGGCGCGGCCTCGATCTCGGCGACGGGCACGGCGCGCTCCTCGTGCAGGGAGCGCCCGGCGGCGAGGCCGATGACCAGCGGCGCGCGTGCGTCCTCCGGGCCGACCGGGGGCGCCTGGCCGGCGCGCAGCGCGCACACGAACCCCTCCCACTCGGCCCGGTAGCTCGCGAGGTAGCGGTCCAGGAAGAACGTCGGCAGCTCGGCGGTGCGCGTGCCCGAGCGCTTGCGCACGAGCCCCGTGTGCACGAGCGGGTTGTCGGACGTCGCGACGCCGCCCGACCCGAACGCCTCGACGCGCTGGTCGTAGCCGTAGACAGCGCAGCGGGAGTTGTCGATGACGGTGAGGCAGCCGTCCTCGTGCACGAGCGTGATGAGCGCCGTGTCGATGTCGCCGAACTCGGCGATCGCGGGATCCACGCGCGCCGCCCCGCGCGCGAACACCTCGACCACCTCGCTGCCGGTCACGTAGCGCGCCATGTCGAAGTCGTGGATCGACATGTCGAGGAACATGCCGCCGGAGCCGGCGAGGTACTCGCGCGGCGGCGGCGCCGGGTCGCGGCTGGTGATGCGCACGAGGTGGGGCGTCCCGATCTCGCCGGACTGCACCGCCAGCCGCACCGACGCGTGAGCGGCGTCGAAGCGGCGGTTGAACCCGATCTGGAACGCGACGCCGGCGGCGGCGACGGCGTCCAGCGCGCGATCCATCGTCTCGAGGTCCAGCGAGACCGGCTTCTCGCAGAAGACCGCCTTGCCGGCCTCGGCGGCCCGGACGATCAGGTCGGCGTGCGTGTCGGTGCTCGAGCAGATCGCGACGGCGTCGACGCCGGGGTCGGCGAGCAGCGCGTCGACCGAGGACGCGGCGGGCACGCCGAGCCTCGCGGCCGCCGCCTTCGCGGCCGCCGGCCGCAGGTCGTGGATCGCCGCGAGCGCCGCGCCGGCGATCCCGTGCGCGAGCAGCTCCGCGTGCAGCGTGCCGATGCGGCCGGCCCCGATCACCGCGACGCGCAGCGGATCACGCACGGTTCGCTCCGGCGCCCGCGAGGAACTCGAGGCTGCGGGCGACGTCTGCCCGCGGCCCGCCGCCCGGCGGCGGCACCTCGTCGAGCGTGACGTCCTGCTCGAGCACGAGCCAGCCGTCGTAGCCGTCGGCGTCGAGCAGGCGCAGGACGTTCTCGAGGTCCACCGATCCGTCGCCGAGCGGGCGGAACAGCCCGTTGCGCGTGGCCTCCAGCAGGCTCAGCTCGCGCGACCGGTAGCGCGCGGCGACCGCCGCGTCCACGTCCTTGAGGTGCACGTGCACGACGCGCTCGCCGTGGTCGCGCAGGAAGGCCTCGGGGTCGGCGCCGCCGAGCAGCAGGTGTCCCGTGTCGAGGCACCAGCCGACCTCGGTCGACGCCACCACCCGTTCGATGTCGGCGGCGGTCTCGACCAGCGTCCCCGCGTGCGGGTGCAGAGCGAGCGACAGGCCGTGCTCGGCGACCACGGCGTCGATCTCGTCGAGGTGGGACGCCAGGCGCGCCCACTCGGCGCCGCTGAGCTCCCGCGGCGCCGACCAGGCGGCGTCCATCACCACGGCGGCGACGAAGACGTCGGCACCGCCCGCGGCCATCGCCGCGGCCGATGCGCTCGCCGCCCGCCGTGCGGCATCCAGCGACGGCTCGTGCAGGACGAGCGGGACGAAGCCGCCCACCAGGTCCAGGTCGAGGGCGCCGAGCGTGGCGCGCAGCGCCACCGGCTCCGCCGGCAGGTACCCCACCGGCCCCAGCTCGGTGGCGCGCAGGCCGAGCTCGGCCATCTCGGCGAGCACGCGCTCGGGCGGCAGCTGGACGCCCCAGCCCGGCACCTCGCACACGCCCCAGGAGATGGGCGCGCCGGCGAGACGGCGGTCGACGCGGGGATCGGTGGCGAGAGAGGGCACGACCGGGGAGACGGCCGAGATTAGAGCGCTCTAATTCCGGCCGGTGGATTATCTTTCGATTCAGCGTGGCTGTCAACCCATCGGCAGAGGCGGACGGGTCGCCGCCGCGACGACGGCCGCCGACGATGGACGACGTGGCGCGCGAGGCCGGCGTGTCGCGCGCGCTGGTGTCGCTCGTGATGCGCGACCGCCCGCAGGTGCGGCCCGAGCGGCGGGCGCGGGTGCTCGAGGCGGCGGCACGGCTCGGGTATCGGCCCAACGCGAACGCCCGCGGGCTGGCGAGCCGCCGCACCCGGACCGTCGGGCTGCTCCTCAACGACCTGCACAACCCGTTCTTCGCCGAGATCGCCGACGGCGTCGAGGCGCTGGCGGCGCAGCTCGGCTACCGGATCCTGCTGATCACCGGCGGCCGCAGCCCCGGCCGCGAGAAGGCGATGCTCGAGGGCCTGCTCGAGTACCGCACGGACGGGATCATCCTCGTGAGCCCGCGCATGCGCACGGCGGAGATGCTGCACACGACGGCCGGCACCCCCGTCGTCGTGGTCGCGCGGCAGGTGCGCGCGGGGAGCATGGACTGCATCGCGGTCGACGACGTCCAGGGCGCGCGCCTGGCGGTGCGCCACCTCGTCGAGCTCGGCCACGAGCGGATCGTGCACGTCGACGGCGGCGCCGGGGCCGGCGCCGGGGCCCGCCGCGCCGGGTACCTGCGCGCGATGCGCGAAGCCGGGCTCGAGCACCACGCGCGCGTCGAGCCGGGCGAGATGACCGAGGAGGCGGGCGTCGCGGCGGCCGCGCGGCTGCTCGCGGAGGACTCGCTGCCGACCGGCATCTTCGCCGCCAACGACCTCGCGGCCGCCGGTGTGCTGGACCGCCTGGAGGACGACGGCGTGCGGGTGCCGCAGGACATCTCCATCGTCGGCTACGACAACACCTTCCTCGCCGCGCTGCACCACATGTCGCTGACGTCGGTGGACCAGCCGCGGGGGGCGATGGGACGGCTCGCGCTCGAGCTGCTGCTCGAGCGCCAGGACGGCCGCACCGCGCCGCGGCACGAGATCGTGCAGCCCGAGCTGGTGGCCCGGCGCAGCTCGGGGCCGCCGCCGGGGCGTCGAGCCTAGGCCGCGGCCGTCACCTTGCGCAGGTGCCGCGGCGTCGCCGGGTCGATCCCCTTGGCCAGCGCGAGCGCGCGGGCGAAGAGCTGCCCGGGCAGCACGGACAGCAGCGGGTTCAGCACGGGGTCCGGCGCCGCCGGCGTCGGCAGGCAGATCGCCACGCCGTCGAGCCGGCCGGCCGCCGCACCCGCGCCGATGACCGGCGCGCCGGCGTCGCGGGCGCGCCGCGCCGCCTCCGCCGCCGCCGGAAGCGTCGCCAGGTCCGACGCCACCACCCACACCGGGAAGCCCGCGTCGAGCGCGGCCACCGGCCCGTGGGCCATGCCCGTGGTCGTCAGCGCCTTCGCCGCGACGTAGGCCACCTCGGTCAGCTTCAGCGCGACCTCGAACGCGGTGGCCACCTCGATGCCGCGGGCGACGACGTACATGCGGCTCGTCCCCGCGGTGCGCTCGGCGGCCGCCGCCGCCGCGCGCTCGAGCTCCGGCAGCGCCCCCTCGGCCAGGTCGGCGGTCGCGCGCAGCATGCCCGCGAACTCGGGGCCGCGGCCGGCCGCATGGGCGCCGAGCAGCGCGAGCGCGGCGAGCGTGCAGGTGTAGGTCTTGGTGGCGGCGATCGAGTGCTCCTCGCCGGCCAGGAGCGGCAGCGTCGCGCTCGCGGCGCTCGCGAGCGACGAGCCGCCGTCGTTGGTCGCCGCGACCGTGGTCGCGCCCGCCGCCGAGGCCGCGCGCAGCCACGCGACCACGTCCGGCGTCTCGCCCGACTGCGACAGCCCGATCGCGACCTCGCCCGCGGCCGCCGCCGGGGCGCCGTAGTACAGGGCGAGCGACATCGAGTCGCGCAGCGCGGTCCAGCCGCACAGCAGCCGCAGCGCGTAGGTCGCGTACATCGCGGCGTGGTCGGAGGTGCCGTGCGCCGCGAGCCGGACCAGCGGCGGCCGCGACCCGGCCAGCCGGGCCGCGAGCTCGGCGGCGGCGCCGTCGGCGGCCAGGCGCCGCCAGCGCTCGGGCTGCTCGCGGATCTCGGCGAGGAGCGTGTCCGTCATCGCGCCACCAGCTGGGGCACCGCCAGCGCGGCGCCGGTCTCGCGGTCGAAGAAGGCGACGGCGTCGGGAACGAGCCCGAACTGCACCGTGTCGCCGGGAAGCAGCTCGGCGCGCCCCTCCTCGTAGGCGACGACGCGGGCGTCCCCGCAGTCGATGCCGACGAACGTCTCCCGGCCGAGCGCCTCGACGTAGGCGACGACGCCGCCCAGCGGGCCGAGCAGCCCGGTGCGCCCGCCGTTCCACAGCCGCACCCCCTCCGGGCGCACGCCGGCAACGACCGCGCCCGCGACGTGCTGCGGTCCCGGCAGCCGGACGTCGATCTCGGCGCCGCGCAGGCGCAGCCCGTCGGCCTCCTGCGTCGCGGCGGCGTCGAAGAAGCTCATCGCCGGACTGCCGATGAAGCCGGCGACGAAGCGGTTGGCCGGGCGCTCGTAGAGCTCCTGCGGGCTGCCGACCTGCTCGAGGCGCCCGTGGTTCATGACCGCGATCCGGTCGCCCATCGTCATCGCCTCGACCTGGTCGTGGGTGACGTACACGGTGGTCGTGCGCACCTCGTGCTGCAGGCGCTTGATCTCGCCGCGCGTCTGCGTGCGCAGCTTCGCGTCGAGGTTCGAGAGCGGCTCGTCCATCAGGAACACCTGCGGCTCGCGCACCAGCGCGCGCCCGAGCGCCACGCGCTGCGCCTGCCCGCCGGACAGCTGCCCCGGCTTGCGGTCGAGCAGCGGGGTGAGGTCGAGCAGGGAGGCCGCCTCCTCCACGCGCCGCTGGATCTCGCCGGCGGGCGTCTTGCGCCGGCGCAGCCCGAAGGCGAGGTTGTCGAAGACGCTCATCTGCGGGTACAGCGCGTAGTCCTGGAAGACCATCGCGATGTCGCGCTCGCGCGGCGCCATCCGGTTGACCACCACGTCGTCGATGTGGATCTCGCCGCCGCTGATCGACTCGAGGCCCGCGAGCATCCGCAACGCGGTGGTCTTGCCCGATCCCGACGGCCCGACGAGGACCATGAACTCGCCGTCGGCGATGTCGAGCGAGAGGCCCGACACGGCGGTCACGGCGCCGAAGCGCTTGTCGACGTCGATGAAGCGAACTGCGGACATCGGCTTATCCCTTCACGGCGCCCGAGAGCATGCCGCGGATGAAGTGGCGTTGGAGGAACACGTAGAGGACGACCACGGGCGCCGCGACGATCACGGCGCCGGCCGCCAGCAGCGTCAGGTCGGAGGTGTTGCGGCCCTGGAAGAAGCTGAGGCCGAGCGGCGCGGTGCGCAGCGACTCCTCGCTGACCATCACGAGCGCGAGCAGGAACTCGTTCCAGGTCCACATGAACAGGAGCACGGTCATCGTCAGGATCGCGGGGCGCGCCAGCGGCAGGACGACCCGCCACAGCGTGAACCAGCTCGAGGCTCCGTCGATCCGCGCCGCCTCGACCAGCGAGGGCGGGACGGACCGGAAGTAGGCGCGCATCCAGAACGTGCCGAAGGCGGTGGACGTCCCGATCTGCGGCAGGATCAGCGCCCAGTAGGTGTCGGTGAGCGCCAGGTCGCGCAGGTCGTAGTACAGCGGCACGATCATCGCCTCGGTCGGGATCATCAGCCCGAGCAGGAACAGGTAGAACAGGACCTGCGAGCCCCGGAAGCGCATCAGCCCGAACGCGTAGCCGGACAGGATCGAGACCACCGTCGACACGCTCACGACGGCGACCGCCACGATCGTGCTCGACAGCAGGTAGCGCCCGAAGTTGCCCTCCTCCCAGGCGTCGGCGAAGTTGCCCGGGTGAAAGCCCTTCAGCGTGCCGAACGGCGCGAAGGCCGAGCGGTCCTGCAGCGCGGTGGCCACGATCCCGGCCACCGGCAGCAGCGCCAGCAGGGAGAACGCGCCCAGCACGGCGTAGGCCAGCGTCTGCTCGCGGCGGCTCGCGGTCATCTGCCGCCCCGCTCGGCGACGCGGTTGATCAGCAGCGAGATGGAGAAGATCACGAGGGTCAGCAGGATCCCGATCGCGGCCGCGGAGCCCACCTGGCCGGTCTGGAACGCGCGGTCGTAGACCTGGAAGGCCGGCACCGACGTCGCGTCGCCCGGGCCGCCCTTGGTCGTGATGTAGATCAGGTCGAAGTTCCGCAGCGCCGCGATGGTGGTCAGCGTCAGCGCCACCGCCACCTCCCCGCGCAGCGCCGGCAGGGTGACGGCGAAGAACTCGCGCACCATCCCGGCGCCGTCGACGCGGGCGGCGTCGTACAGGCTGGGCGGGATCTTCTGGACGCCGGCGGTCAGCAGCACCATCGCCAGCCCGTACCAGACCCAGGTCCCGACGAGCCCCACCGCAGGCAGCGCGAGGTCGAAGTCGCCCAGCCACGACTGCGCGAGCGAGCCGAGGCCGACCGCGCGCAGGATCTCGTTGAGGGCCCCGCTCTGGGGGTCGTAGATCATCCGCCACATCACCGCGACGACCACCATCGCGATGACCTGCGGGAGGAACAGCACCGTGCGGAACAGCGTCAGCCCGCGCACGCGCACGCGCGCGATCACGCCCGCGAGCAGCAGCCCGATGGCCACGGGCAGCAGCGAGTAGAAGACCAGCAGCACCAGCGCGTGCGCGAACGCCGTGCGCAGCTCCGGGTCCGCGATGACGTCGGCGTAGTTGCCGAGGCCCGCCCACACGCCGGGCGTGATGCCGTCCCACTCGTACAGCGACAGGAAGATCGCGTGGCCGAACGGCGCCAGCACGAACAGGGCGAAGAACGCCAGCGCGGGCAGCACGTACAGGTAGCCCACGCGCCGCGGCTCGCCCGGCGGGCGCGCATCGCGCGCGCCGCCGGGCGACCGGGCGGTGCCGGCCGTCAGCTCGCGGGCCGCCGCAGCGGCCGGCGGGATCGTGACGGGTCCGGCGGTG
Organism: Solirubrobacteraceae bacterium; assembly: GCA_035540675.1. Taxonomy (GTDB): domain Bacteria; phylum Actinomycetota; class Thermoleophilia; order Solirubrobacterales; family Solirubrobacteraceae; genus DATLGB01. The sequence continues at coordinate 20,828 of DATLGB010000208.1, forward strand.
CTCACTGGTTCTTTTCCACGAACTCCTGGAAGTGGCTCTGGATCTTCGCGGTGAACTCCTGCGGGTCCGTCTTGCCGGCGAGCATCTCCTGGATGGCGCCGGCGAAGTCGTCACCCGCCGTCGGGGTCGTGTAGTCGAGGTACGGCACGAGCCCGTCGGCCTCACGCAGCGCGTTCCACGCCTCGAAGACCTCGGCCGGCAGCCCCTCCGGGATCGCGTCCTCACCGCCGGCGATGGCGGGCAGGTTGCCCGTCTCCGCGAGCACCTTCGACGCCTCGGCGTTGGTGATGAAGTCGATGTACGCCGCGGCGACATCGGGGTTCTCGGACTGCGAGGTGATGGCGAACGGCAGGCTCTCGCCGCCGAGCGCCGCCGGCTCCGCGTCGGCCGTCTGGCCCGGCATGACCATGAACCCGACCTTGTCGCCCATCTGGTCGGCGAGGTCGGCGGTCAGCCACGTGCCCGCGATCAGGTAGCGGCCCTTGCCCTTGGCGAACCGCTGCCAGGCGGGGTCGTAGCCCGTGCCGTTGAAGTCCGGCGTGAAGTAGTCCTTCTCCGCCCACTCCTGCAGCTTCGCCGCCGCGTCCTGGAACTCCGGCTGGTCGAACGACGCGTCGGCGCGGCCGAAGACGAACTCGCGCATCGCCTGCTTGTCGCCGCCGAGGCCGGTGTAGGCCGTCTGGTACTCGTGGATGCCCGGCCACTTGTCGAGGTTGCCGAACTGGATGCCGATGTCGCCGTCGGCCTTGGCCTCGGCCAGCGACTGCTCGAACTCCTCGAACGTCGTCGGCGGGGTCGGGACCTTCTCCTTGTTGTAGAAGACGCCGACGATCTCGCCCATCTGCGACAGGCCGTAGAGGTTGCCCTCGCCGAAGCTCGCGCCGTCCGACGAGAAGCGGTTGAGGTCGAGCAGCAGCGGCGAGAAGCGCTCCTCCCACCCGAAGGGCTCGACGTACGGGTCGAGCGGCTTGAGCAGCCCGCCCTTGACGAGCGCGCCCATGATCGGACGGCCCTGGTTGGCCTGCACGACGTCGGGCGCCTTCTCACCCGAGACGGCGAGCTTGAGCGTCTTGTTGAGGTCCTCGAAGGACTTCGCGACGCGCTTGATCGTGACGTTCGGGTACTGCTCCTGGAAGGCCTTGTTGAGGCGCTTGATCTGCGCCGCCTGGCCGCCGCGGACCTCCTGGTCCCAGACGGTCAGCGTGACGTCGCCCGCCTTGGACGGATCGGGCTTGGCGACCGTCTGCGACGCCGCCTCCTCGTTGCGCTGCGCGGCATCGTCGCCGCTGCCTCCGGGCGCGCCGCAGCCCGCCCCCACCGTGGCCAGCGCGAGCGCTGCCGCCACCGCCGGAATCCTCAACCTCATCGCGTCCTCCTGGTTTCCGTTGACATCGATGCCGCCCGTGCCGGCAGTGCCAGGCCGTGGCGTTTCCCCTCGAGTACGAGTCGCTCGGCCGAGACCGCGCCCGCAACCGCCGTCGGCACGCCGACCGAGAGGCCGGCGTACAGGACGGCCCACCGCAGCCGCTCCTCCAGGTCGAGGTCCTGGAGGTCGCCCCACACGTAGGCGGCGCCGAACAGGTCGCCGGCGCCCGTGGTGTCGACCGCCGTGGCGCGCACGCCGGGCACGCGCACCACGTCGCCGCCGGCCGCCGCCAGCGCGCCGGCCGCACCGAGCGTGACCACCGCGCAGGCCACGTGCTGGCCGAGCGCCCGCGCCGCGTCCTCGGCGTCCTCGCGGCCGCTGAGCAGGCGCGCCTCGCGCTCGTTGACGAGCAGGGCGTCCGCGCGCTCGAGCGCGTCCAGATCGAGCCGTGCCCGCGCGTCGGCGTCGCCCACCGCCGCGTAGACGCGCGCGCCGGCCGGCGCGAGCGGGATGCGCGGGATGCCCACGACGACCGCGCGCGGATCGCCCGCCGCCAGCTCGGCGGCGGTCACGGCCATGCCGGGGTCGTAGGTGGCCATGGCGCGCTCGCCCTGAGCGGGCAGCACCACCGTCACGGGCGTCCGCGCCACGGCGCGGCCCGTCCAGCGCACGCCCTCGCGGGCGAGCGCGGCGCGCAGGAAGTCGCCCTCGGGATCGGCCCCGAGCGGCGACGCGAGCGCGCTGGCGAGGCCGAGGCGCGCGGCGCCGATGGCCGTGATCGCGCCGCCGCCCGGCGACCGCGCCAGGTCGGCCGCGTGCCGCTCCTCCCCCGGTCGCGGCACCGCGTCGAGCCCGACGAACGTCAGGTCCACGAACGCCGGCTCGCCGCAGGCGAGGTCCAGGCTCATGCGGGGAAGGCCTCCTCGAGCATCGGCAGCCGCGCGCGGTAGCCCTCGAAGATGTCGCGCGCGACGCTGACCGACGGCACCAGCGGGTGCAGCGCCAGCGCCTTGATCGCCAGCTTGCGCGAACCGGTCAGCGCCGCGTCGATCGTGATGCGCTCGATGTCCTTCATCGCCTCCACGAGCGCGCGCGCGTGCGGGGGGACGTCGCCCACCGCCAGCGGAACCGGGCCGCCGCGCCCGACCACCGCCGACACCTCGACGACCGCGTGCTGGTCGAGGAACGGCAGGCTCGTGCGATTGGCCGTGTTGAGGATCAGCACCGCGCGGGTGTTGAGGGCGATGGCCTCGAGCACGGCCATGGCCTCGCCCTCGTAGCCGCCGTTCTCGTCGCAGTCGTGCTCGGAGGCGTCGCCGGCCGCCGTGCGCGCCTCGGCCATGTAGGTGCGCTCGCGGTCGTGCCGCGTCTGGCGCCAGGCGGCGAGGGCGGTCGCGGGGTCCTGCGAGCCCTCCGCGTAGAAGGCCCGCTGCTGCTCGAGCAGGAACGCACCGCGCGACCGCGGGCTCTCGCGGATCGCGTTGACCGTGTCCGCGGCGTAGTAGAAGTAGTACAGGTACTCGTTCGGGATGGCCCCGATCGACCGCAGCCAGTCGCCGCCGAACAGCCGCCCCTCCTCGAAGGTCTCGAGCAGGTCGTCGCGCTCGAGCAGGCCCGGCAGGAGGTCCTCCCGGTCGTCGCGCACGCCGCCGAGCCAGCCCAGGTGGTTGAGGCCGAAGTAGTCGAACCACAGCTCGCGGTGGTCGCGGCCGACCGCACTCGCGACGCGCCGGCACAACCCGGAGGGCGAGTCGCAGACGCCGATGGCGCGCTCGCCGAGCACCTGCTGCACCGCCTCGGTGACCATGCCCGCGGGGTTGGTGAAGTTGATCAGCCACGCGTGCGGGGCGCGCCGCGCGATCGCCTGCGCCAGCTCGACCATCGTCGGGATCGTCCGCAGCGCGAAGCAGATCCCGCCCGGGCCCGTGGTCTCCTGGCCGAGCACGCCCATCCCGAGCGGCACGCTCTCGTCCACGACCCGGCCCTCCAGCTGCCCGACGCGGATCGCGCAGAACACGAAGTCGGCGCCCTCGAGCGCGTCGTCGAGGTCGGTGGTGGCGCGGAACGGCAGCCGCGCGCCGTGCTCGGCCGCCAGCCCCTCGAGGACCGGCGCGATGCGTTCAAGCCGCGCGGCGTCGACGTCGTGCAGCACCACCTCCTCCAGGCGCAGGCGCTCGGCCTTCTCGAGCAGCGCGCCGTACACGAGCGGGACGCGGAACCCTCCGCCCCCGACGATCGTGAGCTTCATGCGATGGTGACCTCGATGTCGTTGTCGTCGACGGCGGACTGCAGGCCCTCGGGCAGCGGCCCGTCGGTGACCAGGTGGTCGAGCGCACGAGCATCGCAGACGCGCACCAGCCCGCCGGAGGCGAACTTGCCGCCGTCGGCCAGCAGCACCACGCAATCCGACGCCTCGATCATGGTGCGCTTGATCGGGACCTCGACCATGGTCGAGTCCCACACGCCGAGCCCGCCGTCGATCCCGCTCGTGCCGAGCAGGCAGACGTCCGCCTTGAGCTGGCGCAGCGTGTCCTCGGCCAGCACCCCGACCAGCGAGCGGTAGTTGCGGCGCACGACGCCGCCCGGCAGCACGAGCTCGATGCCCGGGTCCGGCACCAGCTCCTCGTAGACGGCGAGGCTGGTCGTCACGACGGTGATCTCGCGGCCGTGCAGGTGGCGCGCGGCCTGCAGCGTCGTCGTGCCGATGTCGATCATCACGGTCTGGCCGTCTTCGATGAGCGCGGCAGCGGCGGCGCCGATGCGGTCCTTCGCCTCGAAGCGCTCGACCTCGATCTCCTCGAACGGCGGCTCGGCGCCGGCGTTGAGCGCGCCGCCGCGGACGCGCTCGATCTTGCCGTCGCGCGCCAGCGCCCGCAGGTCCCGCCGCACCGTCATCTCCGACACGCCGAACGAGGCGGCCAGGTCGGAGACGTGCGTCGCACCCGCGCGCACCGCCTGGAGGATCTCCTGGCGGCGCTGGGCGGGAAGCGTATGGCGGGTGGTCGGGGGGCTGGTCACGCAGTACATCCGATCCGGTCGCGGCCGGCCGCCTCGGGGGCGGCCGGCCGCGGGTGCCGGGTCTCCTGGGGAGAACGCCTGGTCGTTCAGCCCTTGATCCGCAGGCGGAAGCTCGACTGCTTCGCCTGCCCGTTCTCGTCGCGGTAGACGATGTAGACCGTCGCCCGCACCGTGCGCCCGCGCAGCGCGCGCGCCATCCGCGGCGTCACCTCGATCACCGTCGTCCGCTTGCGGCCGGCCGGGGCCTGGAACGCGCGCGTGCCGAGGGTGACCCGGTTGCCGCGGATGCGGGTCCTCGTCCGCAGCCGTGCCGTGCCGTTGCACACGGACTCCGACTCGACCGGGCAGCGCAGCTGGAACGCGATGCGCCGCCCCTTGAGCCGTGCGACCTTCGTGACGAGGGTCGCGCGGCCCGTGGCCTCGTTGGGAACGCGGCCGTCCTGGCCGCTCGGGCCGGGCGGGCCCGGAGGGCCGGCCGGGCCCTGCGGCCCCGCGGGACCGCTCGGACCGTCGCCGCCCGGCTGCCCGGGCTGGCCCGGCGTGTCCGCGGTGTACGTCGCCGAGCGCGACATGTAGTCGCCGTCGCCGCTGTAGACCGCCGTGATCGTGTGGCCCTTCACGTTGCTCGCGAGCGTCGTGAGGGTCGCGCGGTTGTTCTCGATCTGGACCGGGTCGCCCAGGTTCTCGCCGTCGCGCTTGAACTGGACCGTGCCGGTCACCGGGCCGGGGAACGGCTCGTTGCCGGTCAGGTCGACGCGCAGCTCCACCTGCGGCGCGCCCGTGTCGTCGTCGTCCTCGACCGCGGTCGACGTGACCTTCATGCCCGCCTGCGCCAGCGGCAGGTCGAACGCCTGCGACCGGTCCTCGGCGTCCTTGAAGGACACGAGCAGCGACCCGTCGCGGGCCAGCTTCGCCCGCTGCGCGGCGGTCAGCGGCATGACGACCCGCTGCGTCCCCGCGACGACGTCGATGACCCGGTCGTCGACGATCCGGCCGCTCATGTCGGTGCCCCACGGCGGGATCCCGCCGTCGGTCGGCGAGCAGGCGGTCAGCCCGTAGTCCGGCGGCGGGTTCTCCGCCGGGTCGCACGAGGTCAGCCAGACCGGGATGTAGCCCTCGATCCCGGTCCAGAGGAACACGTGCGACCGGCCGCTGCCGCTCGACAGCAGGTCGAACTCGACACGGTCCGACCGCAGGCGCGTGTTCGCGATCGAGATCGCGTCCGACGGCGCGCGGCCGGAGATCGGGACCCCGTTGTAGGCGGAGTTCCAGATGGTCTGCGGCGAGTCCGTGCCGTCCATGTTCGGGTGCGACACGTTCGGCTCGGGCGGCACCGTCGGCATCCCGGCCGGCGGCGTGTAGCCCGGCAGCGTCGCCTTGCCCCAGCGGTACGGGTCCGACTGGACGCTGCCGTGCGCCGACCACGCCAGACGGGTGCTCTGGTCGATGTGGCGGAGCTTCGTCGTGCCGGCCGCCGCGGTGTTGTCGTTGTCGTACGGCGTGATGTTCAGCGCCATCCGCTCGGGATCGGGCGCCGCCGGCAGGGCCGAGATCGGGATCTTGACCTCGAGGTTGTAGCCGCCACCCGCGTAGGCGTGGTCGACCGTCGTCTCGTTGCTGCCGACCCAGCTGGCGCTCGACCGCACTTCGACGCCCGGGGCGTTCGGCGCGCTGTCCACCGTCGCCGCGAGCGGCCCGGTCGAGTAGCCCTGGTGGTTGTCGGCGTCACGCGACCAGCAGGGGCCGTTGACGCCGTTGCCGTTGGTGTTGTCCGGGTCGTTGGTGAACGGGAAGACCGCGAGCTTGAACGTGTCCGCGGTGTCGCGGTTGCGCTCCGTGGCGGTCCCGCGCGGGTCGATCAGGATCTCGACGGAGTCGGCCAGCCAGTGGCCGACGCACTCCTCCGGCGTGACCGCGTAGCTCTGGTAGTCGTCGCGGACGTGGATGTAGAAGTACAGATCGTCACCCGACCGCACGACCTTCGCGTAGTTGGTGTCGGACTGGTCCGACGTGTCGGAGCGACCGCAGTCGGCGGCCGTCAGGCAGTTGCCCGGCCCCTGCCACACGCGACCGACGTCGAGCCGGTCGGCCGCCGCGTAGGCGGCGTCCTCGGTGGCGTCCATCGTCGGCGCGGCGCCGCCCTCGATCGCCGTCTTGGGGACGATCATGAGGAACAGGTCCTCCGTGCACGACGTGCCGGCGCACGTCGACCCGTTGTAGGTCGTCGTGATGCCGATCCGGACGTTCTGGGTCGTCGTGACCTGGTTGTTCGTCGCCGGCGGCGGGCTCGCCTTCGGCAGCGTCTCGTTCGTGTAGCTGTTGGAGACCTGGAACCTGACGATGGTCTCCTCGCCCGGCGCGAGGTTCGTGTACGGCTTGGACGTCTCGTCGGCCGTGACGTTGGCCGGCAGGGTCAGCGTGACCGTGCCGCTCTGAACCTGGGTCGACCAGTTGTGCACGACGACGGGGATCTCCCGCGTCTCGCCGACGGCGACCCGCTGCATCGGCTGGTTCGCCGTCGAGGTCGAGCGGCCGAGCCGCGTGGCCTCGGGGGCCGTCGTCACGAGCCACTCGTCGTATTCGGCGAACTTGCCCCAGCGCTGGAAGCGGCCCTCGACCGGCGACACGACGCGCGTGACCTGGTCGGTGTAGCCGGTCTTGTCGCCCGTCGTGTAGACGGCGGACAGCCGGTAGTTCTGGTTGACGGCCACGTCCGCCGCCGGCGTGACGACGAAGTCGACCGTCGTCTCCGCGTTGGGGCCGACCGCGCTCACCGGCTTGGCGGCGGAGTCGACGCTCCAGCCCGTCGGCACGTTGAGCCTGACCGTGCCGGGCGCGAGCGTGCCCGAGCCCGACTTCAGGTGCACGGTCGCCGTGAACGGCGCGCCGGGCGCGTTGAAGAACTGCGAGAACGTGAGGTACTGGAGGGTCCCGAGGGGCAGCCCGCCCGGGTCCTGCACCGTCGCGCCGAACAGCAGCGCGTTGTCCTTGCCCGCGTGGGCGTTCGGCGAGCCGTCCGGGTTCACGTTCGGCTGGAACGGGACCATGCTGCCGGTCTGGCCGAAGCGGCGGCACTGGCCGGTGGCGTTGCCCTTGTACATGACGCGGCTCTGCGTCGGGTACGCGGCCGCGCCCTCGTTGTGGACCTGCTCCCAGATCTTGTGCGAGCCCTCGGTCCGGCCCTGGACGTTGCCCTCGGGCCACTGGTACGGCGAGTCGTAGCCGGTCCAGGCGCCGACGACCGCGTCGAGGTTGGTGGCGGCCGGCGTGAAGCCGGTGTTGCAGTCCGGGCCGGCCGTGACGCCGGTGCCGGCCGTGCTGCCGCCGGAGAAGATCTTCTTGACCTGCCACGTGCTGAGCGCGTGCGGCCCGGTCAGCTGCTCCGGGAACATCGTCGGGTCGGCCGCCGCCTTCATGCCCTCCCAGATGTACCGGCCGGCCTGCTGGTGGTTGCCGTGGCCGGCGGCCAGCGTCGGCGTGAAGCCGAGGTAGATGTCGGGCTGCGTCATGCGGATGACGCGGGTGATCCGGCGCAGCGTGTCGTCGCCCCAGAAGTACTGGGTCAGCGGCGCGCTCGTGTTGTAGAAGAAGTCGACCTTGTCGAGGTTGAAGATGTCGACGGTGCCCGAGCGGTAGTGGGCGACGCGGTCCTCGTTCTCGCGGCGCAGGCCGAGCGCCGGGCCGATCTCCGTGCCGACGGCGTTGCCGCCGCCCTCGCCGCGGGTGACCATGATGATCCCGCACTTGATGCCGTACCGATGGCGCCAGACGCCGCACGGTCCGATGATGCTGGTGTCGTCGTCCGGATGAGCCCATTCGCCCATCACGTTGATCTTCACGGCGTCATCAGCCGTGTAAGGCGACGGGGGCGCGGCCGTTGCCACACCGCTCCAGCCCAGCACCGACATGGCGACCAGCGTCGCCAGCATTGCGAAGCGCTTCACGCGACTTCTCCTCCTCCGGATGAACCCCCAAGACGTCCTGGCGACGGCAGGATCCCGTGCGATCACCTTCGCACGACATCGAACAGCCGGAGGACTGAGGCGGCAACCTACGGGGTCTTTGGAGCGGCGTCAAGGCCAAACCGTCTGGCCCTCCACTGCGCTTGAGCCACGACGCACGCGCGCCCGGCGTTTCCGAACAGGATCGAACACCCGCCGGCGCGGGCCGCCCACCGTTCAGTCCGGAAAGAGCGCTACGGCAGCGTCGACCGCGGCTGCGACGTCGTCGTCGCGCGGGTACAGGAGGGAGCGGCCGACCACCATCCCGATGACGTTCGGCGCCGCGAGCGCCCGCCGCCACGAGTCGAAGGCGGCGCCCTGGTCGTCGCGCACCTCGCCGCCGAGCAGGACCGTCGGGAGCGTCGTCGCCGCCGCCACGCGCTCCATGTCCGCCACGACCGGCACCTTGAGCCACGTGCGGGCCGACGTGGTGCCGAGCGCCGCCGCCACCACCGACGCCTTGATCGCCGCCTCCGTCGACAGGTCCGTCGTCAGCCGGCCGTCGGTGCGTACGGAGATGAACGGCTCGACCATCGCGACCAGCCCGGCCCCCGCGAGCGCGCCGACCGCATGCGCGCACGCTTCGAGCACGCCCGGCGTCGCGGAGTCCTCGAGGTCGATGCGCGTGAGCATCTTGCCGCCCTCGAACCCCATCGCCGCCAGCGACGCGGCGTCGTAGGCGGTGAAGCGGTCGTCGATCTCCCACGCCGCCCCGCTGAGCCCGCCGCGGTTCATCGACCCGAACACCGCCTTGCCGTCGAGGCGCCCGAGCAGCAGGAGGTCCTCGATGACGTCCGGCGTCCCGAGCACGCCCGTGACCCCCGGGCGCTCGAGGGCGACGCACAGGCGGTCGAGCAGCTCCCCGCGATCGGCCATCGCGAGCGGGCGGTCGCCGGCGCCGAGCGCGCCGCGGCCGGGGTGGTCCGCGGCGATCACCATCACGCGCCCATCGGGACCGACCGGGCGCGGCGGGCGCCGCCGCCGCGCGGCGGCCTCGGCGACCGCCTCCGGCCGGTGGACGCGCGCGTCGACGACCCGGCGCACGAGGTCGGTGCGGCGGTGGGAGTCGTCGGTGTCGCGGGCAGTCGTCATGGCGAGGATGCGCGGCGGCGCAGCCTACCGGCGGTGATCGCGGACGCGCGGGGACCGAAAGACAGTGCGATGATCCGGTTCCAACCGCGCCGCGTATCACGGCCATGCCCGTGCGGTTGCTCCTCCTCCTAGTGCTGGTGATCGGTGCGGGCTGTGGGGCGGAGAAGGCGGAGCCCGATCCGTCGGGAGGCACAGCGGCAACGGCCGACCCTCCTGCGGTTGCCCCCTCCCCGACCGCCGCTGCGGCTCCGGCCGCGGCGGCGGTCTCCATCAAGGGCTTCACCTACTCCCCTGCGCGGGTGGCCGTGCGCGAGGGAGGAACGGTGACGTGGACCGACGAGGACGCCTCCAATCACACGGTGACGTTCGAGGACGAAGGACCCAAGGACGTCGGGAACCTCCGCGAGGGAAGCAGCGCCACGGTCAAGTTCGCAGAGCGCGGCAGGTACGCGTACGTCTGCGACTTCCATCCCGGCATGGCCGGGACGGTGGTCGTCGGATGAACCGGGCCTCGCCGCGTCGACCAAGAGAGGACCCAATGAACGAACCTCTGACCATCGAGGAGCTCGACCGTGACGGCGCGCTCCGTGAGACGGCGGCGGAAGCGGGCGAAGCCACGCGGAAGCAGCTGTTCAAGCGCGGCGCGGCCCTCGGCGGCGCCGGACTGCTGCTGGGCGCGATTCCGATCGGCTTCGCGGCTGCTCAGGGCCTGCCGAAGGGCGACGTGAAGATCCTCAACTACGCGCTGACGCTCGAGTACCTGGAGGCGGCCTTCTACAAGGAGGCGGTCGAGAAGGGCGAGCTCGAAGGCGAGTCTCTGCGGTTCGCGCAGATCGTCGCGGCGCACGAGCAGGCGCACGTGGACGCGCTCAAGCAGACGCTGGGATCGAAGGCGGTCAAGTCGCCGAGGTTCGGCTTCGGCGGCGCCACCGGGAAGTCGAAGTTCCTGGCCACGGCACAGACCCTGGAGGACACCGGCGTCGCCGCCTACCAGGGGCAGGGCCACCTGATCAAGACGGGTGCCGTTCTCGCGGCCGCCGGCTCGATCCTCGCGGTCGAGGCCCGGCACGCGGCGTGGGTGCGCGACATCCGCGGCGGCGGCGAGGGCGTCAACCCGGCCCCCGACGCGTTCGAGAAGGCCCAGGACATGCAGGCGATCCTCGACGCCGTCGAGGGGACCGGGTTCATCAAGTCATGAGGAACGACATGCACGGAATCCCCACTCTCGGCGAGCTCGACCGCGACGGCGCGCTGCAGGAGGCCGCCGAGAAGGCCGGCGTCACGCGGTCGCAGCTGCTGCGCCGCAGCGCCTTCGTCGGCGGCGGCCTGATCGTGGGTGGCCTGCCGGTCGCCTTCTCCGTCGCCCAGGGCGCCTCGAAGGGCGACATCGACATCCTCAACTACGCGCTCACCCTGGAGTACCTGGAGGCGGCGTTCTACAAGGAGGCCAACGAGAAGGGCGCCCTGCGCGGCCAGCTCGCGCGCTTCGCCGAGATCGTCGGCGAGCACGAGCAGGCGCACGTGGACGCGCTGAAGGAGACGCTCGGCGGCAAGGCCGTGAAGACGCCGAGGTTCGACTTCAAGGGCACCACCGAGTCCGAGGACACGTTCGCGCAGACGGCGAAGGTGCTCGAGGACACGGGCGTCGAGGCCTACCAGGGCGCGGCCGGCGACATCAAGTCCGAGGCGGTGCTGAAGGCGGCGCTCTCCATCCACCCGGTCGAGGCGCGGCACGCGGCCTGGATCGCGTCGATCATGTCGAAGGGATCGGCCTCGCCGAATCCGGCACCCGACGCGTTCAACCCGGCCAAGGACATGGCGGCGATCCTCGCCGCGGTCAGCGGGACGGGCTTCATCGTCACGGAGCAGGGCTCGTCGGCCGCCGGCGCGGTGTCCGGGACGCCGAACGTCGCCGGCTAGGTGGCCGCGAGGCTGGATCCGGCGGCCCGGCTTTCGCTGGTCCGCCTGATGCTCGAGGACGGGCTGTCGCCGCGTGCGGCGGCAGCCCGCGTCGGGTGCTCGGAGGCGACGGCGCGCCGCTGGCGCGCGCGAGCCGACGAGGTCGTGGACCCGTCGCTCGCCGTCGCCGAGCACTCGATCCGGCAGGCGGAGGCGCTGATGGCGTCCGTCCTGGCTCCCGCGCCACCCCGGCCGGTCCACGCGCGGCCGCCGCGACCGCGGCCGCAGCCACGACCGTCCGTGCTGGCCCGCGTGCCCGCCCGGGTCCGCGCGCTGCAGTGGACGCGCCGGCAGGCGGGCGGCGTGGCCCTCACCATGGCGTTCATCCCCGTGGGCTGGCTCATGAGCGCGGCGGTATTCGAGGGCTCCGAGCCGGTACGGCGGCTGCAGGGGGCCAGCGCTCCGGCCGCGACCCAGAAGTTCTCGCCCGAGCTCGCGGTCGCCCGCAAGCGGGCGCGCGGCACCAGTCTGGTCGCGCACGCGCGGAATCGCTCGATCGCCGTGCGCTCGCGGCGGGGCGGCCGCGTCGAGCGACGGCTGCGCGCGCGGCGCATCGAGGGCAGGCGGATCCCGCTCGTGCTGCTGGTCAAGCGCCGGCGCGGCGCCTGGCTCCGCGTCTACCTCCCGGTGCGGCCGAACGGCTCCACCGGCTGGATCCGCGCGCGCGACGTCCGGCTGCGCGTCAACCCCTACCGCGTAGAGGTCTCGCTGCGCCGTCACCGGCTGACGCTGTGGCGCAACGGCCGCCGCGTGAAGACGCGCGACGTGGGGGTGGGCCAGGCGGTCGCGCCGACGCCGAAGGGGCGCTACTTCGTGACCGACCTGATCAAGGCGCGCGACCCGGCGGGCCTGTACGGGCCGTACGCCTTCGGGCTGTCCGCGCACTCGCCGGTGCACACGGCCTTCCGCGGCGGCAGGGGCCAGATCGGCATCCACGGGACGAACCTCCCGCAGGCCCTCGGCACCGACGTCAGCCAGGGCTGCATCCGGGTCTCCAACGAGACGATCGAGGCGCTCGCCGGGGTCCTCCCGCTCGGGACGCCGGTCGACATCCGCGCCTGAACGACGCGGTCAGGGCCGGTCGTGCGAGATGCCCTCCAGCTCCTGCCGGCCCACGAGGTGAGCTCTTCGTGCCCGGCCGCGCGCCGGCGCGCCACGATCCGGAGCATCGGACCCGACTCCGTTTCTTCCCGCGGCTCGCTCGGGTAGCCGGAAGTAGAGGGCCCGTCAGCGGGCCGGCTCCGGTCGGCAGCCGGACGCGACTCGGATCACGCCACCCACCGATGAACGGCCGAATTCCCGATGCCCCTCGCTCACCTCTCAGCCGGCGCCCGGGCGGCCTCTCCCGACCCCGCGCCTGACGCCGACGCGTCGCGCCACCTCCGACGCCGTAAAGACGCGCCTCGATGAGCGAGGGCGCGCATCCGCTCACCGGCACGCGGCTCACAGGGGCCATATCGACGGCGATGACCGAGCTCTACGCGGTCTTCTACGACCACCACCGC
>DATLGB010000209.1:0-6997 GCA_035540675.1 Solirubrobacteraceae bacterium
GCGTCGCCGAAGAGCATCTGCGTCTTCGGGTCGTAGAACAGCGGGTTGTCGATGCCGGCGAAGCCGGACGACATCGACCGCTTGAGCACGATGATCGAGCCCGCCTTGTCGACGTCGAGGATCGGCATGCCGTAGATGGGCGAGTCGGTCACGTTGCGCGCCGCCGGGTTCGTCACGTCGTTGGCGCCGATCACCAGCGCGACGTCGGTGCGCGCGAACTCCGGGTTGATGTCGTCCATCTCCTTGAGCTTCTCGTACGGCACGTCGGCCTCGGCGAGCAGCACGTTCATGTGCCCGGGCATGCGGCCGGCGACCGGGTGGATCGCGTACAGCACCTCGACGCCGCGCTTCTCGAGCGCCGCCGCCAGGTCGGCGACCGCGCGCTGGGCCTGCGCCACCGCCATGCCGTAGCCCGGGACGACGACGACCAGGCGCGCGTAGGAGAGCTGCAGCGCGACGTCGGCGGCCGAGGTGGAGCGCACGGTGCGGTCGACGCCGTCCTCGGCATCCGCGCCCGGAGCGCTGCCGCCGCCCGAGCCGAAGCCGCCGAAGAAGACGTTGCCGATCGAGCGGTTCATGGCGTCGGCCATCTGCTTGGTGAGGATCGAGCCGGACGCGCCGACGAGCATGCCGGCGACGATCAGCGCGACGTTGTCGAGCGCGATGCCGGCGGCCGCGGCGGAGAGGCCGGTGAACGCGTTCAGCGTCGAGATGACCACCGGCATGTCGGCGCCGCCGATCGGCAGCACCGCGAAGATGCCGAGCAGGCCGGCGGCGAGCAGGATCAGCCACACGAGGGCCTCGGACTCGGTGCCGGCCGCCACCACGACCGCCGCGAGCACGGCGATCGCCGCCAGCACGAGGTTGACCAGCGACCCGCCCGGCAGCTTGACCGGACGGCCGGAGATCAGCTCCTGCAGCTTGGCGAAGGCCACGAGCGAGCCCCAGAAGGAGATCGAGCCGATGAGCGCGGCGAACAGGCTCGGGATCAGGAACGACAGCTCGGGGTTCTCGCCGCCGTGGTGGAGCAGCTCGCGGTACTCCGTGACCGCGATCAGCGCGATCGCGCCGCCGCCGACGCCGTTGAACAGCGCCACCATCTGCGGCATCGCGGTCATCTTCACCGAGCGCGCGCTCGGGATGCCGACGGCGGTGCCGATCCCGACGCCGAGCGCGATCAGGTGCCAGTCGCCGACGCCCCGCACCAGCAGGGTGGCGACGACGGCGATGGCCATGCCGGTGGCGGCGACGATGTTGCCCTGGACGGCCGTGCGCGGCCCGCGCAGCATCCGCAGCCCGACGATGAAGAGGATGACCGCGACGATGTAGAGGGAGTTGATGAAGTCGCGGTCCTGCAGGAAGGAGGCGTGGACCGTCATGCGCCCTGCTCCTCGTCGGCCGCGCGCTTGACCTGCTCGGCCTTGCGGCCCTTGAACATGCCGAGCATGCGGTCGGTGACCAGGAAGCCGCCGACGACGTTGATCGTGCCGAAGGCGATGGCGATCACCAGCAGCAGCTCGTTGAGGAAGCCCTCCGCCGGCCCGACCAGCAGCAGCCCGCCGAGGACGACGATGCCGTGGATGGCGTTCGTGCCGGACATCAGCGGCGTGTGCAGCGTGTTCGGCACCTTCGAGATGACCTCGAAGCCGACGAACGCCGCGAGCACGAGGATCGCGATCTCGGTGACCAGGTCCATGTCGCTTACGCTCCTTCGGCGGCGCGCCGGGCGCCCTCGTGCACGATCTCGCCGCCGCGGGTGATGCAGGCGCCGGCGATGATCTCGTCGTCGAAGTCGAGGTGCAGGCCGCCGTCGTCGCCGCTCATGGCCCCGAGCAGCGACTCGACGTTCCGCGCGTAGAGCTGGCTGGCGTGCTCGGCCATCCGGCTCGGCAGGTTCAGCGGGGCGGCGATGACGACGCCGTTGTCGGTCGTGTACGTCTCCCCCGGGCGCGCCAGCTCGCAGTTGCCGCCGGCCTCGGCGGCCAGATCGACGATCACCGAGCCGGGCTTCATGCCGTGCACGGCCTCGGCCGAGACGAGCTTGGGCGCGGGGCGGCCCGGGACCAGCGCGGTGGTGACGATCGCGTCGCTCTTGCCCATCTGGACCGTGAGCGCCTGCCGCTGCGTCTCCTGCTCCTCGGGCGTCAGCTCGCGGGCGTAGCCGCCGGTGCCCTCGGCGTCCCCCAGCCCCTCCACTTCGAAGAACTTGGCGCCCAGCGACTGCACCTGCTCCTTGACGGCGGAGCGCACGTCGAAGGCGGTGACCACGGCGCCGAGCCGGCGCGCGGTCGCGATCGCCTGCAGGCCGGCGACGCCCGCCCCGAGGACCAGCACCTGCGCCGGCGGGATGGTGCCGGCGGCGGTCATCAGCATCGGGAAGAAGCGCGGCATCTCCTGCGCGGCGATCAGGACGGCCAGGTAGCCGCTGACCGTCGCCTGCGACGACAGCGCGTCCATCGACTGCGCGCGAGAGATGCGGGGGATCGCCTCCATGGCGAAGGTGGTGGCGCCGGTGCCGGCGATCGCCTTCGTGGTGGCGCCCGCCGTCAGCGGCGCCAGGAAGCCGATCAGGACCGAGTCGCCCTTCAGCCGGCCGATCTCGCCCTCCTGCGGCGGCGCGACCTTGGCGACGACGTCGGCGTCCCAGGCCGCGCCGGCGTCGACGATCGTGGCCCCGGCCTCCTCGAGCGCCGCGTCCGGGATGGCCGCGCTCTCGCCGGCGCCGCGCTCGACGAGCAGCTCGTGGCCGCCGCCGGCGAGCTTGCGGGCGACGACGGGAACCATGGCCACGCGCCGCTCGCCCGGCGCCGTCTCCTTGGGGATGCCGATCCTCATGCGGCGCGGAACCGTATACGAACGGGCGTACGCATGGCCGGCCGCCCCGCCTCAGAGGAGCACGCCGACGGCGACGCCCGTGAGCGTGCCCGCGCGGTGCGCCGCGGCCGCCACCTCGGCGGGATCCGGGGCCGCGGGCGGCGGCGGCTGGACGCGGCGGCGGCGGCGCGGCGCGGGCGTCGCCGCGGGTGTCGGAGTGGCGGCCGGCTGCGGCGACGCGGTCGGCGCCGGCGCCGGAGCCGCAGCGCGCGCCCGCCGCGCCACGGGCCTGAGCGGGAACGGCTTGCGCGCGAGTGCCGTGAGCGCCTGGCCCGTCACCCAGACCGGCGTCTGCTGGCTCGTGCGCGAGTAGCGGACGGCGCCGGAGTCGCCGACGAGCGAGCGCAGGTAGGCCAGCGGCGAGCGCGACCCGTCGCGCCGGACGCGGGCCGGGTCGCGGCCCGCGGCGACCAGCGCCTGCACCGCCCAGGCGGTGGACTGCGCGTTGGAGGCCCCGCCGGAGCCGAGCGGGAAGCCGCCGTCGGCGTTCTGCGCGCGCAGCGTGAACCGGACCGCGCGCCGCGTGACGGTCGCGCGGCGGCGGCCGGCGGCGACCAGCGCCTGCACGGCGGCGCTCGTGTCGTCGACGCCGGACGGGCCGCCGCGGCCGCCGAAGTGGAAGCCGCCGTCGTCGTTGGCCTGGCGGGCGATCCAGCTCGCCGCGCGGCGCACGCGGCGGTGGGAGGGCGCGTGGCCGCCCGCGCGCAGCGCCAGGATGCCGAACGCCGTGTGGTTGACGCGCCCGGCGAACGACCCGTCCGCCCGCTGCCGGCGCACCATCTCGGATACGAGGTCGCGACCGCTGAAGCGCCGCGGGCTGCGCCCGGCCGCGCGCAAGACGAGGATCGTCCGCTCGATCTCGCCGATGTCGCCGAGCTCGCTCGCGTGCGCCGTCAGGTAGTCGACGATGCTGCGCCCGCCCGTGCGCACGTCCGCCGGGTTGCGCCCGGCGGCGGCGAACCCGAGCGCGGTCCAGCCGGTGTGCAGCTGCGTCGAGCGCTGGCCGGGCGCGGCCCCGAAGCCGCCGTCCGCGTTCTGCGCGCGCAGCAGGTAGCGCACCGACGCGTCCGGCACGGCGGCCTGCGCCTCGGGCGCGGGCGCGGCGCCCGTCAGCACGACCGCCGCCAGCAGCGCCGCGGCGGCCGGGACCGGCACCCACGTGATCTCCATGCGCGTGCGGAAGCGGCGCAGGGCGGCGACGAAGGCCGGCCCGAACGCGAGCGCGAACAGCACGTTGCCGGTCACGTGGGCGGCGTCGAACGGCAGGCTCGTCGCGAAGTAGGCGCCGAGCTTGGCCGCCGTGTGGTCGCCCGAGAACGTCACCCACAGGTAGAGGTTCATCACGATCGCGAACAGGACGCCGGCCGCCGCGCAGGCGAGCGCCAGCGGCACGCGGCCGAGCGCACGCCCGCGCGTCAGGTGCGCGAGGCCGGCGCCGGCCAGGCCCACGGCGCCCCAGCCGGCCATCTGCCACGGCGTCCACGGCCCCTGCCCGAAGAACAGGTTGGACGCCAGCGCGCCGAGGGCACCGACCGCGAACCCGGGCGCGCCCCCGAGGGCGTAGCCGGCGAACAGGACGATGTCGGTCGTCGGCTTGACGTTGGGCAGCGGCGCGAACGCCACCCGCCCCAGCGCCGCCAGCGCGGCGAGCGTGGCGACCAGCGCGAGCATCCGCGACGTCGGCCGCGTGCGCTCGTACCAGCCGAAGCCGGCGGCCAGGACGAGGCCGAGGATCGCGAGCGAGCCCGTCATCGGCGTCATCGGAGCGCCTCCACCGGTGTCTCGCGCAGCAGCGCGGCGCCGGCCTCGGGTTCGAGCGCGGCGCCACCGAGGATGCGCGCGGTCTGCGTGGCGAAGTACCAGCCGCCGCCGAGCACCTCGGCGGTCGGCGCGTCGGCCACGACGTCGCCGTGGCCGAGCAGGACGGTGCGGCCGGCGATCGCGGCGGCCAGCTCGGCGTCGTGGGTGGCGACGACGGCGGCGGTGCCGCCGGCCGCGAGCTCGCGCAGCCGCCGCGCCAGCGCCGCCTTGTGGGTCTGGTCCATCCCGCGCGTCGGCTCGTCGAGCGCGACGACCGCCGGGCGCTCCGCCGTGGCCAGCGCGAGCGCGAGCAGCTGGCGCTCGCCGCCGGACAGGTCGCGCGGGTGGCGGTCGGCGAGGTGCGCGAGCCCCGCCGCCTCCAGCACGTCCGCCGGCGCCTCGGCATCGACGCGGTCGTGCACGAACGCGTCCCCGGGCCGCTGCGGCAGCAGCGCGACGCCGCCGCCCGCGCGCACGCGCCCGCGCGTGGGCGCGAGGACCCCGGCGGCGACGCGCAGCAGCGTCGACTTCCCGGCGCCGTTGCGGCCCATCAGGGCGACGATCTCGCCGGGCGCGACCGCCAGCGACGCGCCGCGCAGGATCGCCACGGCGCCGCGCGGCTCGAACCACACCCGCTCGAGCGCGAGCGCCGGCGCCCCCGCGCGCCGCGAACGTCCCGATTGCCGTGCTATGGCCGGGACTGCGGGACGTTCGGGGAGGGGGCGGTCGCGGAGGGCGGCCCGGGCGTCCTTGACGGCGACGGGCGGCGGGCTGATGCCGGCGAGGGAGAACAGGCGCGCGGCCGGCGTCTGCAGGTCGGGGGCGTCGGCGCCCGCCCAGGTCAGGAACTCGCGCGGAGGCGCGTCGCAGGCGACGGCGCCGTCGCGCATCGCGATCACGCGGTCGGCGGCGCCGAGGCAGCGGTCGAGCCGGTGCTCGGACAGCACGACGGCCGTCCCCCACTCCTCGTTGAGCCGCCGCAGCACGCCGAGCAGCTCGTCGCCGGCCACCGGGTCCAGCTGCGACGTCGGCTCGTCGAGCAGGACGAGCTGTGGCCGCGCCACCAGCGCGGCGCCGAGGGCAACGCGCTGCAGCTCGCCGCCGGACAGCTCGCTCGTCGAGCGCTCGAGCAGGTGCGCGATCCCGAGCGCCAGCGCCGCCTCCTCCACCCCGCGCGCGACCGCGGGGGCCGCCAGCGCCGCGTTCTCGAGCGGCAGCGCCAGCTCGGCGCGCACGGTGCCCATGACGACCTGCGTCTCGGGCTCCTGCAGCAGCGTGCCGGCGACCCGCGCCAGCTCCGCCGGCCCGTGCTCGCGCGTGCCGAGCCCGCCCGCCACGACGCGGCCGGCGAACCGCCCGCCGTGGAAGTGCGGCACGAGTCCGCAGGCGGCGCGCAGCAGCGTCGACTTGCCGGAGCCCGTGCCGCCCGCCAGGACGACGAACTCCCCCGGCTCGACGCGCAGCGACACGTCGCGCAGCGCCGGCAGCGGCGCGCCGGGGTAGGCGTACGTCACGCGGTCGAAGGCGAGCACGCTCACGGGCCGATCCCCCGGCGGTCGGCGAACGGGCACAGGACGACGAACGCCAGCGCCGCCGCGGCCGCGAGCACGCCGGCGTCGAGCGACGCCGCCAGCCGCGGGTAGGCTTCGAACGGCGCCGGGACGAGCAGCGCCAACGCGACCGCGGCGGCGCCCGATGCGAGGAAGGCCGCGTCGTGGCGCGACCACGGGCGCCGCAGGCGCGGCGGCCGGCGGGCCGACCCGTAGCCGCGCAGCTCGAGCGTTGCCGCCACGTCCACCGCCCGGTCCATCGCGCCGGCGGCCACGGCGCGCGCGATCGCCAGCTTCGACGCCGGCGGCCGCACCGCGGCCAGCGCCCGCTGCGCCTCTGCCATGCGGCGCGCGTCGCGCGCCAGCACGGGGACCATCCGCGTCGCCAGCGCGGCGGTCAGCGCGCTGCGGAACGAGACCCGCCGGAACGCCCGCAGCAGCTCATCGGGGTCGACGGCCGCCGAGTGCAGCGCGAACACGGTGATCAGCACGAGCGCCCGCAGGCCGAGGACGCCGCCGTAGGCGGTCGCCTCGAGCGTGACGTCGAGGCGCCCGAGGGCCGGCAGCTCGCCGAGGCGGGCGATGACCGTCGCGCCGTCGCGCGTCACGAGCGGGTTCACCAGCGCGATCACGAGCGCGAACGGCAGCCCCCATGCCGCCGCGCGCGCGACGGGTCCGGCGACGCGCGCGGCGGCATGGGGGCTGCCGTTCGCGCTCGTGATCGCGCTGGTGAACCCGCTCGTGACGCGCGACGGCGCGACGGTCATCGCCCG
>DATLGB010000210.1:0-3190 GCA_035540675.1 Solirubrobacteraceae bacterium
TGGCGGGACGCTCCAGGCGGCCGAGCCGCGGAGCGGCGGTGCGCATCTCGCTCACAGGACCTCCTCGCCGGTCAGCAGCACGAACACGTCCTCGAGATTGGCCGGGCGGCGCTCGCCCTCGGGCAGCGTGCCGTCGGCGGATTCCGTACCGAGAATCGCCACCGACGTGCCGGTGCGGCGCGTGCGCCAGCCCGCCGCCCGCACCTGCGCCTCGACCTCCTCGAGCCGCGCGCGCGGCCCGTACACCTCGGTCACCTGCGCGCCCACGTGCTCGGCGACCAGCGCCGCCGGCGGGCCGACGGCGACGGCCTGGCCGTGGGCCATGATCGTGACGGTGTCCGCGAGGCGCGCGGCCTCCTCGATGTAGTGCGTCGACATCAAGATCGACGTGCCCTCGCGGCGCAAGCCGTCGATCAGCCCCCACAGCTCCTGGCGGACCTGCGGGTCGAGCCCGACCGTCGGCTCGTCGAGCAGGACGAGCCGCGGGCGGTGCACGAGCGCGCGCGCGATCAGCAGCCGCCGGCGCATGCCGCCGGACAGCTTGTCGACCTTCGCGTCGCGGCGGTCGCGCAGGTTGGCGACCTCGAGCGCGCGCTCGACCGCCGCCTCGCGCTCCCCCCGCTCGAGGCGGTACAGGTGGGCGAAGACGCGCAGGTTCTCCTCGACCGTGAGCTGGATGTCGAGGTTGTCGAGCTGCGGCACCACCCCCATCAGCGCGCGCGCCGGCTTGGAGTCCCGCGGCAGCCGGTGGCCGAGCACCTCGATCGCGCCCTCGTCCGGGATCGTCTGGGCGGTCAGCATCCGCATGGTCGTCGACTTGCCCGCGCCGTTGGGGCCGAGCAGCCCGACGCAGGTTCCCTCGGGCACCTCGAGGTCGAGCCCGGCGACGGCGGTGATCGGGCCGTAGCGCTTGACGACGCCGCGGACGTCGATGGCGAGAGGTGGCACGGCGGTCCAGCCTACGGCCGCCTCGTGCGTGCGCGCGGTCAGCGGCGCAGCGGCGGCGTGACGATCCTCGGCGGCGACACGTCGGGCCCGGCGTTGGGGCGGGCTACGCGGCGCGTGCCGTGCTCGTAGTAGCGGATCGGGAACGCGTTGAGCAGCTCGCGGCCGTCTGCGGTGCTCAGGGTCCGGCGCAGCGGGTCGGGGCGATCGCCGATGTCGAGCGGCTCGCCGTTCTCGTCGTAGAGCAGCACGTCGAGCAGCAGCTTCCCGTCCCGGGAGTACGGATAGATGTTGCGCAGCTGGCGGCCGTCGTAGGTCAGGCCGTCCGCAGGAATCGGGCCGGCGTAGACCGCCGGCTCCGCCGTGCCGGAGTAGCCGGGCGAGATCACGCGCTCGGCGACCGGCAGCGCGGCGGCGATCAGCACGAGGTTGATCGCGACAACGCCGGCGGGGCGACTCCGGCCGCGGCGCTCGCGCCGGCCCAGCCACACCGAACCGGCGGCCAGGGCGAGCAGGAACGCGAGCCCGAGCACGCCCGGCAGGACGAGCGGCAGCGTCGGCTGCATGGTCGAGAACGCGCCGGCGCCGAAGACCACGAGGATCCCGGCCAGCACGTACGCCCGCGCCAGCCACCAGACCGGCGCGAGCTCCCGCGCGACCTCGCCCGCCGCCCGCACCCGCGGGTGGTCGAGCAGCGCGCGCAGGCTGACGCCCGGCGCCGTGGCCGCGGGCGGGGCCGGCGGAGCCAGCCCGGCCGCCGCCCGCAGTTCGTCGGCGAAGCGCTCGGGCGGCCCGAGCCGCGCCGTCAGCGATCCGCCCTCGTCCTCCTCGGCGGCCGCGAGCAGCGACGTCTCGCTGTCGCTCATGAGGTGCTCGCGCTCCTCGGACGGCAGGTCGGCGAGCCGCGCGCGCACCGCCTCCAGGTACTCCCGCACGTCCGCGCCCGCGGTGGCCGGGGTCATGTCGTCACCTCCACGTCGGCGTCGAGCAGCGCGTCGAGCGCGTGCGCGAACTCCCTCCAAGTCGTCCGCGCCTCGGCGAGCTGTGCCCGGCCGCGGTCCGTGATGCCGTAGTAGCGCCGTGCCGGCCCCTCGTCGGAGGGCACCATGTACGACGTCAGCGCGCCGGCGGCGTACAGCCGCCGCAGCGTGCCGTACACCGACGCGTCGCCGACGTCACCGAGCCCGCCGGCCCGCAGGCGCCGCAGGACGTCGTACCCGTAGGCGTCCTCCGCGGACGTGACCGCGAGCACCGCCGCATCGAGCGTCCCGCGCAGCAGCTGGCTTCTGTCCATCGCCGATCGCATCTCCGCTGCGCACACTACTGCGTGGTGCGCAGTACTGTCAAGCGCGCGCTAGCCATAGAGTCGCAGCGAGCCGGGGCGCTGGGCCGCCATCGCGTGCGCGTGGCGATGGATCGCGTCGCGCCGGGCGGCGGCGCCCCGCGGGCGGACGACCGCGACGGCGGCGGCGCCGCGCGGCAGCTCGAACGGCGTGACCAGCACCGCGCCCTCCGCTTCCGCCGCGGCCAGCGCCTCCTCGTCGGTCGCGTCCGCCGCCACCCGGTCGGCCCGGCGCCCGCGCGCCCGCAGCTCGAGCTCCAGCCCGGCGGGCAGCGCGTCGTCGATCAGCAGCGGCCTCACGCGGCGCTCGCCTCCCACCAGCGCCGCGCGTCGTCGCGCTCGGCGTCCGACAGCCCGTAGGCGTCGGGGTCGGCCACCGCGTCCTCCACCGTCACCCGGCGCCCGCGCACGCACGGGCGCCCGCCCGCGCGCGCGGGGTCGACCTCGACGTGGCGCACGCCGGTCAGCCGCGTCGGCCAGCCGCCGGCGCGCAGCAGGTCGCAGACCTCGACGCGCCCGTTCAGCGGCAGCACGGTGTTGGCGGTGAAGACGTCCTCGAGCACGTCGTCGCGCTCCACGGCGAGCACGCCGTCGACGACGTGCACGCGGCCGCTGGACAGCGGGAACGGGCCGTCGAGGCGGTCCACCGCGTGCCGGATCACCGGCAGCGGCAGCCCGGCGTCGAGCAGCAGGTGCACGGCGAGCGCCTCGGCGACGTCGTCGAACGCGTAGACGTGCGGCTCACCGGCCGAGATCGAGGCGCGGATGTGCCCCCAGCGCGCCCACTGGCCGATGCGGTCGCCGGGCACGCCCACCAGCCGCGCCGCCTCGTGCGCCAGATACCGGCCGGATACAGTGGCCCGTTCCATGAGCTCGCAGTACATCTTCACGATGCACCGCGTG
>DATLGB010000211.1:0-8852 GCA_035540675.1 Solirubrobacteraceae bacterium
ATCAGGCCACAGTGCTGGGGACCGCCGATCCGTCCTTCACCGGCCGCCTCCGCGTGGTCGCCACCCGCGCCGACGCCGAGCGCTGGCTCGCATACCTCTACCTCGCCGCCGGCGTGCTCGGGCTCCTGAACACCGTGCTCCCCGGCTACGGCGGGTTCAACGTGCCGGGCCTGCTGGGCCTGTCCGCGGGCGCGTTCGTGCTCGCCGGCGCGCTCCTCCGGTCGCGCGGGCGCTGCCCCACCTGGGCGCTGCACGGGCTGCTCGCGACGGGGACGGCCTGTGTCGCCGCCGCCATCCACTTCACCCAGGGGGTGCCGAACGCAGGCGCGCTCTTTTACCTCTGGGTCGCGCTGTACGCGTTCTACTTCTTCCCGAGTCGCATCGCGTGGGTGCACGTCGCCCTCATCGGCGTCTCCTACGCGACGGCCATCGCCCTGCGGCCTCCGGACTTCTCGCCGATCGCGCACTGGACCACGACCGTCCTCACGATGGCCACCGCCGGAGCCTTCGTCGGGATGTTGACGAGCCGCCTCGATCAGAGCCTCGACCGGCTGACGACGCTGGCCGACACCGACGCGCTGACCGGCGTCGGCAACCGCCGCGCGTGGGCCGCGCGCGCCGACCTGGAGATCGCGCGCGCGGAGCGCTCGAAGCAGTCGCTCGCGGTGGCGGTGCTCGATCTCGACCACTTCAAGCAGTTCAACGACCAGCACGGCCACGCTGCGGGCGACCGCCTGCTCGTCGAATGCGCGGCGGCCTGGCACCACACCCTGCGCGACATCGACTTCGTCGCGCGCCTCGGCGGCGACGAGTTCGCGGTGCTGCTTCCCGGCTGCGGCTCGGGAGCCGCGGGCGGGATCGTCGAGCGCCTGCAGCGCGTCGTCCCTCCGGGAGCGCAGTGCTCGGTCGGAATCGCGCAGTGGCGGCGCGGGGAGCCGATCGAAGCGACCTTCACGCGCGCCGACCGCGCGCTCTACGAGGCGAAGCGAGGCGGCCGCGGCCGCCTCGTCGTGCTCGGCGGCTCGGGCGAAGATCCCGAGCCTGGCGCGTAGTCGCGGCCACGCCGCCAGCAGGGCCGGGCTACAGCGGGATGTTGCCGTGCTTGCGCTTCGGCCCCGGCTCGCGCTTGGTGAGCAGGGTGTCGAGCGCCGTGATCAGCTTCGGCCGCGTCTCGTGCGGGACGATCACGTCGTCGATGTAGCCGCGCTCCGCCGCCGAGTACGGGTTGGCGAAGCGCGCCTTGTAGTCGCCGATCAGCTTCCCGCGGCGCTCCTCCGGCGTCGGCGAGGCGGCGATGTCGCGGCGGTAGATGATGTTGACGGCGCCCTCGGGGCCCATGACCGCGATCTCCGCCGTCGGCCAGGCGAAGTTGAAGTCGGCCCCGAGGTGCTTGGAGCTCATGACGTCGTAGGCGCCGCCGTAGGCCTTGCGCGTGATGACCGTGATCTTCGGGACGGTCGCCTCCGCGAACGCGTACAGCAGCTTGGCGCCGCGGCGGATGATGCCGCCCCACTCCTGCGCGGTGCCCGGCAGGAAGCCGGGGACGTCGCAGAAGGTGAGGATCGGGATGTTGAAGGCGTCGCAGGTGCGCACGAAGCGCGCCGCCTTCTCCGACGCCTCGATGTCGAGCACTCCCGCCAGCGCCTTGGGCTGGTTTCCGACGATGCCGACGGAGTAGCCGTTGAGGCGCGCGTAGCCGCAGATGATGTTCTGGGCGTAGTGCTCGTGGACCTCGAGGAACTCGCCGTCGTCGACGATCAGCCGGACGACGTCGCGCATGTCGTACGGCTTGTTCGGGTTGTCCGGGACGACGTGGTCGAGCTCGGGGTCCATCCGCAGCGGGTCGTCCGTGGGCTGGACGCGCGGCGGGATCTCGAGGTTGTTCTGCGGCAGGAACGAGAGCAGGTAGCGGATGTCCTCGAGGCAGCTCTCCTCGTCGTCGGCCGCGAAGTGGGCGACGCCCGACTTCGTGTTGTGCGTCATCGCGCCGCCGAGCTCCTCGAAGGTCGGCTCCTCCCCGGTGACCGTCTTGATGACGTCGGGCCCCGTGATGAACATGTGCGAGGTCTCCTTCACCATGAAGATGAAGTCGGTGATCGCGGGGGAGTAGACGGCGCCGCCGGCGCAGGGGCCCATGATCGCCGAGATCTGCGGGATCACGCCCGAGCACCGCACGTTGCGCAGGAAGACGTCGCCGTAGGCGCCGAGCGAGACGACGCCCTCCTGGATGCGGGCGCCGCCGGAGTCGTTGAGGCCGATGACGGGGCAGCCGATCTTGGCCGCCAGGTCCATGATCTTGCACATCTTCTCGGCCATGACCTCGCCCAGCGAGCCGCCGAACACCGTGAAGTCCTGGCTGAACACGCAGACGCGCCGGCCGTCGATCGTGCCGTGGCCGGTGACCACCGCGTCGCCCCACGGCCGGTTCTTCTCCATGCCGAAGTCGAAGGTCCGGTGGCGCACGAAGGTGTCGAGCTCCTGGAAGGAACCCGGGTCGAGCAGCTTCTCGATCCGCTCGCGCGCGGTCAGCTTGCCGCGGGCGTGCTGCTTCTCCTCCGCCTCCGGCGACGAGTGGACCGCCGCCTCGCGCAGCTCCTGCAGCTGCGCCAGCTTCTCCTCGTAGGTCTCCGGGCTCTTCTGTCGCATGGGGCGCGGGATGGTACGGATCCGCCCGCGCCCGCGGCCCTCAGACGCGCGAGAACGGGCGGTGGTGCGCGCGCCCGAGCGCGTCGAGCGCGTCGGTGAGCACGCACAGCGCGGCGGTGTCGGAGATCGGTGCGGCGCCGGAGGCCGCCGCGACGGCCGGAGCGGGCGGTGGCGGCGCCGCCTCGGGCGCCGGCTCGGCGGGGCGGCGCCGCCGCAGCCGTGCCCAGAAGCCGCGCGGCATCTCCGGCTCGGCGGCGGCGGGCGGGGGCGGAGCCGGCTCCTCGCCGGCCGCCGAGCCCGGGATGCGGGCGCGGATCGTGACGCGCGTGCCGAAGCCCGACGGCTCGAGCGTCAGGTCGCCGGCGGCGCGATCGCCCTCCCATTCGACGAGCGACTCGGGCCGGGAGCGGGTGATCCGGATCGAGCCGAACGGCCCCAGATGGCGGGCGAGGGCGACGGGGTCCGAGACCTCGGCCCACAGCTCAGGGCCGGACTTCACGAGCGTGCGCTTGGCTTCGAGCATCGTGGTCGTCCTTCGCTGGCCGCCCCGGCGACTCCTCCCGCGCCCGGCCCGTCGCAAGACGGCGCCCGACTGTGCGGACGCGCACACGCCGGCTCGTTGCCACTGGTACGTTGCCGCGCGGGATGGAGGGCTCGCGGCCGCTGGAGCTGATCCTCGCGCGCAATCTGCTCGCGAGCCTGTCCACGCCTTCGTTCCTCGTCGACGCCGCGGGCGAGATCGCCTTCTACAACGAGTCCGCCGGGCGGCTGCTGGGGCGCCGCTACGAGGATTCGGGGCCGCTGCCGGCCGCCGAGTGGACCACCACGTTCGGGCCGTTCGACGACGACGGGCAGCCGATCCCGTTCGACCAGCTCGACCTCACGCAGGCGCTGCGCGGCAACCGGCCGGCGCACGACCGCTTCTGCGTGCGCTCGCTGGAGGGGCCGATGCGCTGGATCGAGGCCAGCGCGCTGCCGATCGTCGGCGCCGGCGGCTATCACGGCGCGCTCGTGGTGTTCTGGCCGGTCGACGAGGACGGTGAGCGATGAGGCTGCGGGTCTGGGGCGCGCGCGGGTCGATCCCGGCGCCGGGGCCGGAGACGACGCGCTACGGCGGCAACACGTCGTGCGTGCAGGTCGAGCTGTCCGACGGCTCGACGCTGGTGCTCGACGCGGGCACCGGCATCCGGCCGCTCGGGCTGGCGCTGCCGCGCGACGACCGGCCGCTGCACATCCTGCTCACGCACCTGCATCTCGACCACATCCAGGGGCTGATGTTCTTCGCCCCGATGTTCCGGCCCGGCGCCGAGATCGTCATCTACGGGCCGTGTGACCCGGGCTGTCCCGAGTCGTCGCTGCGCAGCCGCATCGGCCGCTACCTGTCGGCCCCGCTCGCCCCGGTCGAGATCCGCGAGCTGCCCTGCGACGTCTCCTTCCAGGAGGCCGAGACGACCGAGTGGGAGATCGGGCCCGCCCGCATCCGCGCCGCCTCGGTCACCCACCGGGGGCCGACGCTCGGCTACCGGATCTCCGACGGCGGGCGCTCGATCGCGTACATCCCCGACCACGAGCCGGGCCTCGGCACGCCGCTCCAGGAGCTCGAGGACGAGTGGATGTCGGGACTCGAGCTCGCCCGCGGCGCCGACCTGCTGCTGCACGACGCGCAGTACACCGACGAGGAGTACCCGCGCCACCTCGGCTGGGGCCACTCGCCGATGGCGGACGCGCTCACGTTCGCGCGCCGCGCGGCCGTGGGGTCGCTGGTCGGCTTCCACCACGACCCGATGCACTCCGACGACCAGCTCGACGCCATGGCCGCCGCCGGCGGGGCGGCCTGGGTGGCCCGCGGCGGCGAGCCCGGCGGCTTCGCGCTGGCCGGGGAGGGCATGGCGATCGACCTCG
Organism: Solirubrobacteraceae bacterium; assembly: GCA_035540675.1. GTDB lineage: Bacteria > Actinomycetota > Thermoleophilia > Solirubrobacterales > Solirubrobacteraceae > DATLGB01. Next base: position 4,549 of record DATLGB010000211.1, read on the forward strand.
CCGCCGGAGCCGCCAACGGCGCCCGCCCGTCCCTGCGCCCGGCGCCGGCCGCCGCGCCCGACGCGCTCCTGTTCGACGGCGGCCTCTGACCGCGGTTCAGGCGACGGGCTGGTAGGCCCCGAAGACGTCCTTCATGGCGCCGCACACCTCGCCCAGCGAGCACTCGTCCTTGAGCGCCTGGCGGATGACGGGCAGGAGGTTGTCGCGCGTCTCGCAGGCGCGGCGCAGCTCGGCGAGGCGCTGCTCGACGAGCGCCGCGTCGCGCTGCTCCTTGAAGCGCTCGAGGCGCTCGACCTGCGCGCGCTCGGCCTCGGGGTCGACGCGGAGGATCTCCTCCACCTCGACCTCGTCCTCCTCGTACTTGTTGACGCCCACCACGACGTCCTGGGCGATCCGGTAGCGCTCGGCGTAGCCCCAGGCCGACTCGTCGATCTCCGAGACCATGAACGGGATCGCGTTGACCGAGCCGCCCAGCTCGTCGACCTTGTCGATCAGCGTCTGCGCGCGCTGCTCGATCTCGTCGGTCAGCGCCTCGATGAAGAACGAGCCGGCGAACGGGTCGACGGTGTCGGTCGCGCCCGACTCGTGGGCGACGATCTGCTGCGTGCGCAGCGCGATCTTCGCCGCCCGCTCGGTCGGCAGCGCGAGCGCCTCGTCGTAGCCGTTGGTGTGCAGCGACTGGGTGCCGCCGCAGACGGCCGCGAACGCCTGCAGCGCGACGCGCACGATGTTGTTGACCGGCTGCTGCGCCGTCAGCGTCACGCCGCCGGTCTGCGTGTGGAAGCGCATCATCATCGACTTCGGGTCCGTCGCCCCGAAGCGCTCGCGCATGGCCGCCGCCCACATCCGCCGGGCGGCGCGGAACTTCGCCACCTCCTGGAAGACGTTGTTGTGGCCGTTGAAGAAGAAGGCCAGCCGCGGCGCGAAGTCGTCGACCGCCAGCCCGGCGTCGATCGCCGCCTGCACGTACGCCATCCCGTTGGCGAGCGTGAACGCCACCTCCTGCACGGCCGAGCAGCCCTTCTCGCGGAAGTGATAGCCCGAGATCGAGACGGTGTTCCACTTCGGCACGTGCTCGGAGCAGTAGGCGAAGAGGTCGGTCGTCAGCCGCATGCTCGGCCCGGGCGGGTAGATGTAGTTCCCGCGGGCGATGTACTCCTTGAGGATGTCGTTCTGGACGGTGCCGCGAAGCTTCTCCGGCGGCACGCCCTGCTCCTCGCCGACGAGCTGGTAGAGCAGCAGCAGGACGCTGGCCGGCGCGTTGATGGTCATCGACGTCGAGACCTCGTCGAGCGGGATGCCGTCGAAGGCGATCCGCATGTCCTCGATCGTGTCGATCGCGACGCCGGTGCGCCCCACCTCGCCCAGGCAGCGCGGGTCGTCGGAGTCCAGCCCGAGCTGCGTCGGCAGGTCGAAAGCCATCGACAGCCCGGTCGACCCGTGCGCGAGCAGGTACTTGTAGCGCTCGTTGGACTCGCGCGCCGAGGCGTAGCCGGCGTACTGGCGCATCGTCCAGAAGCGCTTGCGGTACATGTCGCGGTGCACGCCGCGCGTGAACGGGAACGCCCCCGGCTCGCCCAGGCGCTCGGGCAGGCCGCCGGGGAGGTCGGCCTCGGTGTAGAGCGGCTTGACCTCGATGCCGGAGTCGGTGAAGCGGCGCGGGTCGTCCGGGCCGACGATCGGGGCGACGGAGAGGTCGGCGGTGTCTCGCTCTTCGATGGCCATGCGGGAAAGGCTACCCGCGGATCGGCACCGCCCCGCCCGTCACGCGGATCCCGCCGCGCTCGGGGATGTCGACCAGCAGGATGCTCGGGCGCCCCATGTCGGCGCCCTGGTGGATCGTGACCCGGCGCCCGGCCGGCACGAGCCCGTGGTGGCGCAGGTACCCGCCGAACGCGGCCGCCGCGGCGCCCGTCGCCGGGTCCTCGACGACGCCGCCGACCGGGAACGGGTTGCGCGCGTGGTAGGTGACGTCGTCCTCGCGCCACACCAGGTCGACCGTCGTGAGGTCGCGCTCGAGCATGAACGCCTTCAGCCCCTCGAAGTCGTAGTCCAGCGCGGCCAGCCGCGCGCGCGTGCGGGCGGCGAGGATGAGGTGGTGGGCGCCGCCGAAGCCGATCGCCGGCGGCAGCGCCGGGTCGAGGTCGCCGGCCTCCCAGCGCAGCAGGGCCAGCGCGGCCGCCAGGTCCGCGCCGGGCAGCGCCTCGGCGCGACCGTCGACGCTGGTCAGCGTCGCGACCGGCCGCCCGTCGTCGGTTGCCAGGTCGACCGGCACCTCGCCGACCGGCGTGTGCAGGCGCAGCGTCCCGCGGGCGCCGCGGTCGGCGAGCGCGACGGCCGCGGCGATCGTCGCGTGCCCGCAGAAGGGCACCTCGGCCTCGGGGCTGAAGTAGCGGACGTCGTAGTCGTGGCCGCCGCGCGGCAGCAGGAACGCGGTCTCGGAGTAGCCGACCTTTGCCGCGATGGCGAGCATCCGCGCGTCGTCGAGGCCGCTCGCGTCGAGCACCACGCCCGCCGGGTTGCCGCCGGCTGCGTCCTCGGTGAACGCGCTGTAGCGGTGGATCTCGGTCGTCATGCCAGCAGGATCGCCCAGGGGCATCATCAGCGCAAATGATCGTTGGTGCTGGTGCCGATAAAGCACCGTGATGCAGCGTCCGCGGGTACCCTCGGCTCGCCGTGGACCTCCGCTCGCTGCCCTCCGTCGACGCGCTGGCCGCGACGCTCGACGCGCCGCACCGCCTGGCCGTTGCCGCCGGCCCGCAGCTCGGCGCGGCGCTCGTCGATCGCCGCGCCGAGCTGCGGGCCGGCGGCGACGGCGACGCCGACCTGCACGCACGCGCCCGCGCCTGGCTCGAGCGCGCCGAGCGGCCGTCGCTGCGGCGCGTCCTCAACGCCACCGGCGTCCTGCTGCACACCAACCTCGGCCGCGCGCCGCTGGCGCCCAGCGCGCGCGACGCGGTCGGCCGGGCCGCCGACGGCTACTCGAACCTCGAGCTCGACCTGCGGACGGGCGAGCGGGGCTCGCGGCACGACCACGTCGAGGACCTCATCCGCGAGCTGACCGGCGCCGAGGCGGCGCTCGCCGTCAACAACTGCGCCGGAGCCGTCCTGCTCGCGGCGGCCGCGCTCGCCGGGCCGGGCCGCGAGGTGATCGTCTCGCGCGGGCAGCTCGTGGAGATCGGCGGCGGCTTCCGCATCCCGGAGGTGGTCGCCCAGGCCGGGGCGCGGCTGGTCGAGGTCGGGACCACCAACCGCACCCGGATCGAGGACTACGAGCGCGCGCTCGGCGCGGCCACCGGCGCCATCCTGCGCGCGCACCCCTCGAACTTCCGCCAGCTCGGCTTCGTCGAGGACGTGCCGGTCGAAGCCCTGTGCGGCCTCGGGGTGCCCGTCGTCGACGACGTGGGCTCCGGCGTGCTGGCCGACGAGCTCGACGCGCTCGCCGACGAGCCCGCGGTGCGGCGATCGGTCGCCGCCGGCGCCGCGCTGGTCTGCTTCTCGGGCGACAAGCTCCTGGGCGGGCCGCAGGCAGGCGTCATGGCCGGCCGGGCGGACGCCGTCGCGGCCGCGCGGCGGCACCCGCTGGCGCGCGCGCTGCGGCTCGACAAGCTGTCGCTGGCCGCGCTGGAGGCGACGCTGCGGCTGTACCGCGATCCCGAGCGCGCCCGCGCCGAGATCCCGGTGCTGCGGATGCTCGCCGCGCCCGAGGACGTCCTGCGGGCGCGCGCGCAGCGGCTCGCGGAAGGCATCGGCGCCGGCGCCGAGGTGGTCGCCGCCGCCGCGAAGGTGGGCGGCGGAGCGCTGCCGCTGCTCGAGCTGCCGGGCCCGGCGGTCGCCGTCGCCGTGCCGGGGCTGCCGGCCGGCGAGCTGGCCGCGCGGCTGCGTGCCGGCGATCCGCCCGTGCTCGGGCGCATCGAGGACGACCGCCTGCTGCTCGACCCGCGCACGCTCACCGACGCGGAGGCCGGCGAGGCCGCTCAGGCCGTGCGCCGCGGCGTCGCCAGGCCCGACTCGTAGGCCAGCACGACCGCCTGCACCCGGTCGCGCAGCCCGAGCTTCATCAGCACGCGCGCGACGTGGGTCTTGACCGTCGTCTCGCTCACGATCAGCTCGGCCGCGATCTCCGCGTTGGAGAGCCCGCGCGCGATCAGGCCGAACACCTCGCGCTCGCGGTCGGTCAGCTCGTCGTAGCCGCGCGGCGGCGCGGGCTCCTGGGGCGCGGAGACCGCGAACTCCTGGATCAGCCGCTTCGTGATGGTCGGCGCGAGCAGCGCCTCCCCCTGGGCGACGACGCGGATGCCCGC
>DATLGB010000212.1:0-4922 GCA_035540675.1 Solirubrobacteraceae bacterium
GGCGCCGGCGGCCGGCGAGCCCCCGGGGGCGTGCGCCGCGGCGGGTGCGGAAGCGGCGAGCGCCGCGCTCACGATGGCTGCCGCGGCGGCACGTCGCATCCCCACATGAAAGCGCGCCGGCCGGGCCGGTGCGGCACCGCCCGGGATCAGCGCTTCAATCGTGCGCGCCGGGTGAGGAAGGCGGCGTTGCCGGCGGCGCAGCAGCCGTGCATCAGGACGATCAGCGGGTAGCCGCCGGCGGGCGGCGGCGTGCGCGCCGGATCCGGCAGCGTGACGTCGGCGTCGAGGTGCACGTGGCCGTCGGCGCTGCCCGGGATGTCGGCGGCGCGCGTCGTGTCGATCGGCGGCAGGCCGTCCTCGCCGGCGTACGCGGCCGGCACGGCGACCGCCCGGTCGGCGGACGGGTTGGCGTTGCGCCCGCCGGCGCTGGGGACGCCATCGTCGCAGAAGCGGTAGGTGTAGCCCTTGGCGTCGGTCGCCTCCTTGGGCGCGCACGCGGCCTTCAGCGACGCGAGGTCGGCGTGCGCGGCGGGAGCGGCGAGAGCGAGCGCGACCAGCGCGAGAGCGAGGGCGATCCGTGCCATTGCGCGGGCAAGGGTAGGCGCCGACCGGCGTCGACGGCGCCGGTTGCGAGTTCTGGGTGCGGCGCCCGTCACGCCGCGGCCGCGACGTTACGGCGGTAGAGCGCCCGGGCGAACAGCGCTGCCGTCAGGTACATGAACGCGCTGTAGACGGCGGCGGGGACCGTGAGCTCCTCGGCGAGCATCGCGCCGACCGCGATCGCGAGGGTGCCGTTGTGGATGCCGAGCTCGAGCGACACCGCCGTCGCCTGCCGCAGGTCCAGGCGCGCCGCGCGCGCGATGGCGAAGGAGAACGTCATCGCCAGCACGTTGAGCGTCAGCGCCGCGAGCGCGAGCTCGCCGAAGTGCTCCTCGATCGTGGCCCACTCCGACGCCACCGCGCCCGCGACGACGATCACGAACAGGGCGACGGCGATCCGGCGCGCCCGGCGCTCGCTGCGCAGCGCCCAGTCGGGGTTCCGCGCCCGGATGGCCATCCCGATCGACAGCGGCACGACGGTGATGAGGAACACCCGCAGCGAGATCCCGAGCGTGCCGACGTCGTGGGAGACGTCTGCGTCGAAGTGCGCGACGGCGAGCCCGAGGTAGAGCGGCACGGTGACCACCGCCGCCAGCGAGCTCAGCGCCGTCATCGAGACGGAGAGCGCCGTGTCGCCGCGCGCGAGGTGCGTCATCAGGTTCGCCGTCGTCCCGCCGGGCGACGCGCCGAGCAGCACGAGCCCGACCGCCAGCAGCGGCACGAGGCCGTAGACCTCCGCCACCGCGAACGCCAGCAGCGGCGAGAGCAGGAACAGGTTGGCGAGCCCGATCAGGACGCCGCGCGGCTGGGTGAAGACCCGCCGGAAGTCGGCGACGGTGAGCGACAGGCCGAGCGTCGCCATGATGAAGGCGAGCGCGATCGGCAGCGCCACCGTCGCGAGCGGCGAGGTCTCCTCCACGGCCGGAACCCTACGCGGCGACGATCAGCGTTGACGCGCGGTCATCACCGCTACACGCCAGGCCGGAGCCGCCGCGACAGGGGTCGCGGCGGAATCTCGGCGAGGCCGAGCCACAGCAGCGTCTGCATCGTGCCGAGACCGAGGAGAGAGAGCGTGACGCGCGCGGCGGCCAGGCACAGGCCGATGCCGCCGACGACGAGCAGGAACGCTGAGACGAACACGCTCCGGTTGTTCGATCCGGTCGCGGCGGCTCCTGCCCGCGCCTGCCGGCCCGGTCGTCAGCCCTCGGCGGCCTGCAGCGCGGCGCCCAGGCGCGGCAGCTCGTCGTGCGCCACCGACACGATGAGCAGCACGCCGTCCACCGACGCGAGCGTGTAGACGGCGGTGAAGTCGTAGACGGGCTCGCCGTCCCCGCGGCGCAGCCGCCAGTGCACGCGCGCCGTCCGGATGCCCGCCAGCGGCTCGGCCACCTCCACCTCGCTCGTGGCGGCGGCGACGCCCAGCGTGTCGTAGGCGCCCACGATGTACCCGATGACGCCGCGCCACGCCTCGCGGTCCGACGCCCCGATCGTCGCGGCGCCGTCGATGACGCTGAGCGTCTGCACGGGGAACGCGAAGCGCTCGAGCAGCGCGTCGACGTCGCCGCGCACGAACGCGTCGCGGTAGCCGTCGATGAAGGTCTCGATCTCGCCCATGGATCGACCTAGCCCGGCGTCGTCGGCGTCAGCGCCGCGGCGGCGACGGCGCCGCGCCGGTTGGCGAAGCCGAGCAGGACCACGCCGTCCTCGGCAATGGCCGCGCGGGCGGCCTCGTCGAGCGTCCAGCTGACGGTGCGCGTGCCGCGGCGCGTGAAGGCCTCCTCGGCGGAAGCGGCGGCGCGGTCACCCGTCCACGCGAACAGGTGCGCGGTGCCTGCGGCGCGGGCACGCAGTCTCACGCGCAACTCGTTGCCCTGCAGCGTGACGGTCCGCAGCTCCGCCGACCGGTGCGGCCGGGCGGCCGGGTGCGCGCCGGGCGCGACGCCGGTCGCCACCGCCTGCAGCAGCGACTGCGGTGACGCCACGCTCTGGACGGCCGTGTCCGGCACCGTCGGCTTCGGCGCGGTAGCCGGCCGGCCCGCGGGCGGCTGGTAGCCCTCGAGCTGCGCATGGCCCCAGCGGTAGGGGTCGCCCTGGACGCCGCCCCACGTCGACCACCCGAGGCGGTGCAGGCCGGTCTTGTCCTGCGTGTCGGAGTCGTAGACGAGCACGTTGAGCCCCATCCGCTGCGGGTCGACCGCCGCCGGAAGCACCGCCATCGGGATCCGCGCCTCGATCGTGTAGCCCCGGTACGGCGAGCTGACGGTGGACGCCACCGCCATCCCCGGCGCCGTCTCCGGGCCCGGGCCCTGGTGGTTGTCGGCGTCGCGCTCGAAGCACGGCGGGTTGCCGTTCGCCGGATCGTCGGTCGAGGGGAAGATGCCGCTCTTGAAGGTGGTCGAGGTGTTCTCGGAGTCCGCCTGCGGGTCGATCGTCAGCTCGACCGAGTCGGTGCGCCAGTGGCGCTTGCAGTCGGCCGGCGGGAGCACGGCCCCCCGCAGGTTGTCCGTGACGTGGACGACGACGTAGAGGTCGTCGCCGCTGCGCGCGACCTTCGCGCTCGCTGACGCGTCGCCCGCCGTGAGCGGCGGCACGAGCCCCTCCCACTGGCGGCTGACGTCGAGCGCGTCGCCGGGGTACTCGCCCGGCTCCTCGGCGCCGTCGAGCGTCGGTGCCGCGGCCGGCACCTTCGTCACCGGGACGAGGTTGAGCGCCCCGACCTGCGTGCTCTCGCCGGTCGAGCTCGTGGTCGTGATGTCCACGCCGTAGTCGCCGCCGTCGGCCGACGTCGGCAGCGACGGGTCCGTGTTGGTGACGCGGAAGCGCAGGTTGCGCGTGCGCCCGGGCTTGAGCTTCGCGTAGTCGACGCGCGCGGGCTCGGCGCTGAAGCCGTCCGGCGGCTTGATCGTCACGCTGCCGCGCTCGGTCCGAGCGCCGTTGTTGGTCAGCGTCACCGCGAGCTCGCGCCGCTCGCCGACGCCGATCGCCTGCCGGTTCGTGATCAGCGCGTCGAGCTGCGGGGCGACCTTCGCCGCCCAGGCGCGGAACTCGGCGACGTGCGGGAGTGCGGCCAGCGATCCGGAGACGGCGGGCACGACCTCGACGGTGCCGAGCGTCGAGGCGGTGACGCGCCCCGCCGTCAGCGTCGCGTGCAGGCGCACCCGTCCGGGCTGGGCGGCGGCCGGCGGCGTGAGCGTGAACACGGTGGCCCTGGTGCGGCGGGCGGTCAGGCGGCCGAGCGGCTTGCCGGCGGTGACGGTCCAGCCGTCCGGCGCGACGAGCTTCGCCGTGGCCGGACCGAGGTCACCCTTGCCGCTGCGCGCGTGCACGCGCACGGCGAACGGCACGCCGGGAATCACCCGGAAGCGCTCCGGCGAGACGTAGAACAGGCTGCCGAGCGGCAGGCCGCCCGGCGCCGGCTTCGTCGCGCCGGTGAAGAGCGCGTCGTCCCCCGGCGCCGGCTGATGGTCCGGCACGCGTGTCGCGATCTCCACGTACTGGTCGCAGAACGCGAAGAACAGCCCGCCGATCGCGATCGCGATCGGGCCCGAGAAGCCCTGCGACGCGTACTCGTTCGCCGCCTGCGCGCCCACGGCCGCCCACGGCCGGCCGTTGCGCTGCGACATCCGGCCGCGCCACACGTTGTAGACGACGTCGGTCGGCAGCACGCCGCCGGCGCGGGCGCACTCCTCCTCGCTCGTCCGCGGCGGCGTCACCGGGCTCTGCGCCGCCAGCGTCTGCACCGCCGCGTCCGGCCCGACCAGCGCCAGCGCCTGCTGCAGCACGCGCTTGACCGTCCAGGGCTCGAGCCCCTCCTTGGTGATCTGCTTCGGGAACCGCGTCGGGTCGGCCGCCGCGTAGAAGCCCTCCACCGCCAGGCGCGCGGCGTACTGGTGGTTGCCGTGGTTGCCGGGTGTGGGCGACGGGTTCATGGTCAGGATCACCTCGGGCCGCGTCTGGCGGATGATCCGGACCACCTGCGCGAGCGACTTCCGCCGCCCCCACAGCTCCTCGGTCAAGGGCGCGCTGACCGTGTAGTAGAAGTCGACGGCGTCGAGGTAGAAGATGTCGCTGACACCGCTGTGGCCGACGGCCCGGCGCTCCTCGGCCTCGCGCAGCAGCCCCAGCGCCGGCCCCTCCTCGGGGCCGATCGCGTTGCCGCCGCCCTCGCCGCGCGTGATAGTCAGCACGCCCGACTTGATCCCCGAGTACTCGCCCCACTGGCCGAACGACGGGATCGCGAACGTCTCGTCGTCGGGATGCGCGCCGATGTACAGCGCGTCCAGCTTCACCCGCTCGGCTGCCCCGGCCGGGGCGGCGGCCGC
>DATLGB010000213.1:0-4196 GCA_035540675.1 Solirubrobacteraceae bacterium
AAGCAGCTCTCGTTCTCCGACACGGCCAAGCCGGGCGCGCTGTTCGGCACCGACCCGCCGGGCGGGACGAAGGTCGCCGCGGGCTCGGCGGTCAAGCTCCTGGTGTCGGCCGGCTTCCCGCAGATCGCCTACGACGACGGCAAGAACGTCCTGCTGGTCAACGGCGCCGACGGCAAGCGGCTCGAGACGATCGCCAAGAGCCCGAAGATCGAGAAGGAGCCGTCGTTCAACCTCACCGGAAGCGCGCTCGCCTTCGTCTCGGCCTCGAAGCCGCCGCCCGGCTCGCTCGACTCGCCGGACGGGGCGCTCATGCTGTCCAACCGGGCCAAGCCCGACGAGGCGCCGGTGGCGCTGACGCCGGACGGCGAGAAGTGGCGGGTGCCCGCGTTCGCCCCCACCGAGGGCAACGTGCTGGCGGCGATCCGCTTCGGCGGCGAGGGCAAGCGCGACGGCGACTTGTGCATCGGCGAGGTGGACGGAGGCGGCTACGCCGTGGACTGCATCGCCGACCCGAAGATCTCCATCAAGCGCGTCGTGCGCTGGGCGCCGGACGGCAAGGCGCTGTACGCCTTCGGCGACACCGCGCGGCACTTCGGGATCGTCCGCTACACGACGGACAGGCCCTTCTCGCCCGACACGGACGACTACGGCGACGGCGAGTTCGTGACCGACCTCAGCCAGGGCGCCGACAACAAGGGCGTCATCGACCTGGCCATCTCGCCGGACGGCAAGACGATGGCCGTGGTGGCGAACTTCGAGTCGGACGCCTTCCAGCTCTACCTCGCCAAGCCGGGCGACTTCGAGCTGACCAAGGCGAAGCTGCTGCCCGTGCGCGCGTGCAAGGTGAGCTGGCGGCCGGACTCGCTCGAGGTGGCGGTGGTGCAGGCCGACGACTGCCAGGCCGGCGTGGGCGACCTCGTGCGCGTCGACCGGCGCGACCCGAAGCGGCTGACGACGCTGCGGCTGGGCGCCGACAGCCCGGCCTACCAGCCGGTGCTGCCGGAGCGGCGGAAGTGACCGGCCCCGCCGCGCCGGCCCGCTGAGGCCTCGCCGTGCTCTGCCCGACCTGCCGCCGCCAGCTGAGCCGGGCGGACACGGCCTGCGGCCACTGCGGCACGCCGCGGCCGGGCGCGACGCCGCCGCTCGAGCTCGTCCTGCCCGACGGCACGCGCGTCCCGGTCGTCGAGGACATGACGCTCGGGCGCGCCCCCGGCTCGACGCTGCAGCTCGCCGACCCGACCGTCTCGCGCACGCACGCGCGCATCGACGCCGGCACCCGCGGGCCGCCGACGCTCATCGACGCGGGCTCGAGCGCCGGCACGTATCTCGACGGCGCGCGCGTGGAGCAACCGGTCGAGCTGCGCGACGGCGCCACGATCCTGCTCGGCACGTTCGCCATCGGCGTCGAGCGTCACCGCGACGACGCCGAGGCCGGCCGCACGATCGTCGTGCGCCCGGGGGCGAGCATGCTCGTCTCCGCGGTCGGCACCGACGCGGGCACGGGCGCGACCGCGTACGGGTTCCGGCCGCGCGTGCGCTCGGGCTACGCGCTCAAGCGCCTCGACGCGTCCGAAGGCAGCAAGCGCTTCGTGCTGCGCGATCTGGCGACCGGCAAGTTCCTGCGCCTGTCCGAGCGCGACGCCGAGCTGTTCGCCCGGCTCGACGGCCGCCACAGCCTCGTCGAGATCATCGCCTGGGCCGAGCAGCGGTTCGGCGCCGGGGCCGCGGCCCGCGTCGCGCGCCTGCTGTCCGACCTCGGCGATCGCGGGTTCCTGGCCGGCGTGCGAGGTGCCGAAGAGGGGCCCGTCGACGAGAAGCCCGGTCGGCTGCGGAGGCTGATCGGCCCGCGGGAGAAGGCCGTCAGCGGCCTCGGCGGCCTGTTCGAGCGTGCCTACGAGCGCGGCGGCTGGCTGCTGTTCACGCGCCCGCTGGTCGCCGCCGTGGCGGTGCTGGCGGTCGCGGGCGTGGCCGCGTTCGCGTACCTGGTCGGCGGGCGCTACGGGACGCCGTTCGTGGTGGCGGACCGGCTCGGGCTGGGCGGGCTGGTCTTCCTGCTCGGGCGCTTCGCCTTCGTCGCGGTGCACGAACTGGCGCACGGGCTGACGATGGCGAGCTTCGGCCGCCGCGTGGAGCGGGCCGGGCTGAAGTTCGCGTTCGTGCTGCCCTACGCGTTCGTGGACACGTCGGAGGCATGGTTCGAGCCGCGCCGGCGGCGCATCGCCGTCAGCGCGGCCGGCCCGGTCTCCGACCTCGCGATCGGCGGCCTGTTCTCCGTGCTCTCGCTCGTGGTCGGCGGGACGTTGCGGGAGGTGTTCTTCCAGCTCGCGTTCGCCGCCTACGTCGGCGCGCTGTTCAACCTCAACCCGTTCCTGGACCGCGACGGCTACCACATGCTCGTCGACATCCTGCGCGAGCCCGGGCTGCGGCGGCGCGCGAAGGCGCAGCTCGAGCGGCGCCTGCGCGGCGACCGGCGCGCGACCGACCGCCGCGCGTACGCGCGCTACTCGCTGGCCGGAGTCGCGTGGTCGCTCGTGTCGGCGGGATTCGCGATCGTGATGTCGTTGCGCTACGAGGACGTGATGCTGCGGGTCGCGCCGGACCCCGCCGTCTACGTCGTGATGGGCACGCTCTGGCTCGCGCTGTTCGTCCCGGTCTTCCTGACGCTCGCACGGCCCCTGCTCGACCGCGCGCGCGGCGGGCGGGCGGCCGCGCAGGGAAGCTGAGGTCGCGTCAGCCCTCGCCGCCGCCGGTGACCCCGCCGCTGCCCTCGTCGGCCGGGCCGCTGTCCGACGGGGCCTGCGTGCTGGTCGGCGGCGCCGTCTGGTTCGGGACCACCGGGGCGCTCGTCGCCTGCGGCTGCACGGTGGTCGTCGGAAGCGGCGCGGTCTGCGTCGGCGTCGAGGTCGGCGTCGACGACCGGCGCTTGCGCGGCTTCTTCTTCTTCTTCTCGACCTTGAGCGCGGGCACGCCGCCGGTCGCCCGCACGCCGCCCACCGCGGCCGCGGGCGCCACCGTCACCGGCTTCAGCGACGCGGCGGGCGCGCTCGCGTCCCCGCCCGACGCGGTGGCCTTCGCGATCCCGAAGGCGGCGCCGAATGCCACGGCACCGGCGACGAGGACGATGGCGATCTGGCGGGGCTGCACGATTCGGAGCTTGTCAGCCGGGCGGCCGCCGGTCAACCGGCCCTCACGCGTCGCCGGCGTATCCCGCCGCCTCGAAGGCGGCGAGCGCGCCGCGCAGCTGCTTCGCGGCGGCGCCGACCGCCGCTCGCGCGCGGGCGTACGCGCGGCGATCGCTGCGGCGGGCCGCGGCGGCGAGGTTGTCGTAGGCGCCGCGGGCGCCGCGCAGGGCCTGGCCGAGGCTTGCGACCAGCGCGGCGTCCGCCGGGCGCGGCTCGATCGCGCCGACCGCCGTCGCGGCCGCCGCGTGGGCGCGCGCGGCCTGCGCCGCCGCCGCCGCCTGCGTGCGGTTCGTCCGCGCGCCGGCGAGCCGCGCGCGCGCTCCGCCGGCCGCCTTGTCGAGCTTTGCGAGGATGCCGCCCAACCGCGTCGCGAGCTCGGGATCCGGGCCCAGCGGCAGCCCCTCGCCCCGCGACACCCGCAGCGTGCCCGCGACGGCGTCGCACGTCGCCGGCGTCGCGGCGGCGGGGCCGAAGCAGGCCGCGACCACGACGCCGACCGTGGTCTGGGCGGTGAACACCGTCGCGCGGTCCGGGAAGCCCTCGATCTCGCCGTCGGCGTAGCGGTAGGCCTCGAGCCGCGCGCGCGGCAGGAGCACCGCCGGCCGCGACGCGGGCGGGCCGCCGATCGCGGTCACGAACGCGTCGGGCAGGAGCAGGTGGTTGTGCGCGGTGTCGGGCGCGAAGCCGGCCACGACACCGGGGCCGCCGGCGTCGCCGCCGGAGGCGATCGCCACGGGTGCCTCGAGCTCGAGCCCCGGGATCGCCGGAGCGTCGACCGGGCGCCAGCCGTCGGGCGCGAGCAGCTCGACGTCGCCGCTGCGGAACGGGGTGCCGGCGGCGGCGGTGGTCTCGTCACCGCCGGCGCCGCCCACGATGAAGCCCACGATCGCGAGGGCGATGGCCGCGGCCACGGCCGCGCCGGCGGCCCCGCGAGCCGTCCGCGCGGGCGCGCGCTCCGGCGCCGGCTCGGGCGGCGCCGGCTCGGGGCGGGGCGGCTCGCGCAGCGCCTCGGGG
>DATLGB010000214.1:0-3550 GCA_035540675.1 Solirubrobacteraceae bacterium
TCCGCCGACGGCACGCTGCCCGAGGGCGAGCGCCGCCCGGCCAATCTCGAGGACGTGTTCGTGCTGCTGACCGGCGAGGAGGTCCTGTGAGCGAGATGCGCACCGCCGCTCCGCGGCTCGGCCGCCTGGAGCGTCCCGCCATGCGGGGCGTGCTCGTCCGCGAGGTCATGAACTTCAGGACGTTCTGGCGCTCGGCGACGTTCTCGTCGACCGTCGAGCCGACCATCTACCTGCTGGCGTTCGGCTTCGGGTTCGGGTCGCTCATCTCGAAGGTCGGCGGCATGGATTACATCGAGTTCGTCGGCACGGGCACGGTGTCGATGGCCTTCCTGTTCTCCAGCGCGTTCCCGGGCATCTTCTCGACGCTGGTGAAGTGGAAGTTCCAGCGCACCTACGACGCGGTGCTGGCCGCGCCGGTGGACGTCGAGGAGCTGGTGACCGCCGAAGGGCTGTGGATCGGGATGCGCGCCGGCACCTACGGCTGCGCGCCGCTGATCGTCGCCATGGCGTTCGGGCTCGACCCGCAGCCCGGGATGCTGCTCGTCCCGCTGATCGGGCTGGTGACCGGCTTCGGTTTCGCCTGCTTCGGGATCACGATCGCCGCGCTCGTGCAGTCCTTCGACAACACGAGCTACATCGTCAGCGGGGTGCTGACGCCGATGTTCCTGGTTGCCGGCACGTTCTTCCCGATCGACCAGCTGCCGGACTGGGCGCAGGTGCTGGCCAACGTCAACCCGCTGTTCCACTGCGTGCAGCTCGTGCGCCACGCCGCCTTCGGCTTCGAAGCCGCCGACCTCGCCCACGCGGCGGCGCTCGCGCTGTTCGCGCTCGCCACGTGGCGGGTCGCGATCTGGCGCCTGAGCACCCGGCTCATCGACTGACCTAGAGGGGCTCCGGGCTTGGCCCCGTCGCTACCGTTCCAGGGGCCGTGCCGCAGATCCTCGACATCGAGCAGTCACTGCTGCTGTTGGAGCTCGAGCCGCCGTTCGGCAAGCGCGAGGTGCAGCTCGCGCGGCGGCGGATGGCGAAGATCTGGCACCCGGACATCGCGCCGCCCGGGAAGCAGTTCGAGCACGAGCGCCACCTGAAGGCGATCAACGAGGCGGCCGACCAGCTCGAGCAGCTCGCCGCCGAGTCGCGCGGCGGGCGCGTCACGCGCAGCGCGGTGAAGGTCAGCGCCGCCGCCGCCCGCAAGGCGCGCGAGGAGGAGGGCCGCCGCGCCTGGGAGGAGGAGGTCCGCCGGCGGCAGTCCGAGGAGGACGCCGAGAAGCACGACCCGTTCCGCGCCCAGGCGCCGGCGCACTCGGTGGTGCACAAGTACGCGCGCTGCCTGTCGTATCCAGAGTGGGGAGTGGGGACGGTCAACGGCATCTACTTCACCGAGACCGGCGACGACATCCAGCAGTGGGCGCGCGTCGCCTTCTCCGTCGGCATCCGCACGGTGCCGGCGGGGTCGCTGCAGTTCGTCGACTTCTCCAAGCCCGACCCCGGCGCCGACCGCGTCGAGCGCTTCGTCACGGCCGCCAAGCACGCACTGGCCGAGGGCGACTTCCCGCTGGCGGCCGAGCGCCTGGTCTACGCGCGCGACGCCGAGCCCGACAACGTCGCCGTGCTGCGGCTGATGACCACGGCGTTCTGGCAGGCGGGCAACTACGCCGCGGCCGCCCGCGCCGTCCGCGACTGGGCGCGCGTCGAGCGCGACCGGCCGGCGCCGCACCGCACCGCCGCGCGCATCTACGAGGACATGGGTGCGCTCAGCCAGGCCGCCGACTCCGCCGAGCGCGAGACCGTGGTGTCCCCGGGCGACGCCACCGCGTGGGAGCGCCTCGGCCGGCTGCGCCTGCGGCGCTTCGACCGCGAGGGCGCGTACGCCGCGCTGCGCCACGCGCGCACGCTGCGCCCGAGCGAGCAGGGGCTGCTCGACCTCGCGCTCGCGGCGATGCTGCTCGGCGACACCGGCGCCGAGGTGTCGGCGTGCGAGCAGGCCGCGGCGCTGGCGCCCGACTCCGGGGTCGCGTGGTCGCGGCTGGCGCACGCGCTGGCGCGCACCGACCGGACGACGGAGTGCCTGGCCGCCTGCGACCGCGCGATCGCGCTCCGCGACGACCCGGAGGTGCGCGGGCTCGCCGAGCAGGTGCGGGCGATGGTCCCGCGCGAGCTGGCGGCCTAGCCGCGGCGGCGCCGCGCCGGTAGCGTCGCGCCATGACCAGCGACGACTACACGGCGGCCCGCTACGACGAGATGCCGTCGAAGTGGGACGGCTTCGTCAACCTCGTGCGACCCGGCCTCGGCATCGGCGCCTTCGGCGTCAACGTCATGAACCTGCCGCCGGACTACGCGACGCGCGAGCACGACGAGACGGAGTCCGGCCAGGAGGAGCTCTACGTCGCGCTCGCGGGATCGGGCGCGGTGGTCGTGGGCGAGACGCGGCTCGAGCTCGATCCGGAGCGCGCCGTCCGCGTGGGGCCGTCCGTGCGCCGCGCGCTCGCCAGCGGGGCGGACGGGCAGCGCGTGATGATCGTAGGCGGCGTGCCCGGACAGGCCTACGAGCCGTCGCCGTGGTCGAGCGAGGGCGACTAGGAACCGGGCTCGCGCGGCCGGTGTAAGGCAGGCATGCGCAGGTGGCTCCCGCTCGTCCCGCTCGCCGGCGCCATGCTGTTCGTGCTGACGGACGGCCGCGCGGCCTCGCGCCCTTCCGCTGAGCACGTCAACCGCTGCGGCGGCCGCTCGATGGCCGAGTTCCCGAACGGGTTCCGCGACCGCAGGAACCTCGTCGTCGGCCCGCTGGCGATGAGCGGCGCGCGCACGTTCACGACGGCGGAGACGGTGCGGGAGTTCGGCGGCAACAAGTTCCCGCTGTTCGTGCGCAACGGCCGGCGGGTCACGATCGAGCTGACGCGCGGCAGCGCCCGCGCCGCCGGCCTCAGCTACGGGTCGCGCCACGGGGGGCACCGGGTGGTGCGCTTCGTCGCCTGCCGGCGCAACTCCGGCAGTACCGCCGGTGACGCGCCGGTCACCTTCTGGTCGGGCTTCGTCACCGCGCGCCGGCCCCTGTGCGTGCGCATGCGGGTGTGGGTCGACGACGAGCCCGAGCCGCGGCCGGCACACATCGAGCTCGGGCGCCGCTGCGACTGAGGGTGCCGGGTACCGTCCCGGCATGACGGCGACCGTCCCGCTGCGCGCCTCGCTGGCGGACCAGCTCCGGCGGCTGCGCGGCGACGCGCCGGACGCGCTGACCGACGCGCTGCTCGAGCGCGTCGAGCTGCCGGGTGGCGAGCTGCTGCGCGTGCGGCCGCGCAGCTTCGACTCCGTGCGCGAGGCGGAGGCGCTGGCCGGGCCGGGACGGCCGACGCCGTACTGGGCGTCGGCGTGGCCGAGCGGGACGGTGCTCGCCGGCGCGGTCGCCGCTGCGGGCGCGCTCGAGGGGCGCCGCGTCCTCGAGCTCGGGTGCGGCCTCGGGCTGCCGTCGGTGGTCGCCGCCCGCGCCGGCGCGACGGTGCTGGCGACCGACGCGTCGCCCGAGGCCGTGGTCTACGCGGCCCACAACCTC
>DATLGB010000215.1:0-6784 GCA_035540675.1 Solirubrobacteraceae bacterium
GCGCGCGATGCGCAGCACGACGTCGGCCCGCTCGCTGAGCCGGAACACGAACTTCGGCGCGCGGCCGGCCGGCGCCCGTGCCACCCTCAGCGCGCTGAGGACCGGAGCCGTGGCGTCCTGGGCACCGGCGGTCGTCGCCGCGCCCCGAGCGTCACCGGCTGGGGTCCCGCTGCCGTCCCTGGCCGTAACGACCGACGACTCGCCGGGTGGGGCGGGCGGAGCCTCGGGCCCGACCGCGGGAGACGCCGCCGACGCCGCCCGCGGTGGCGCCGAGAGCGTGGTCGCGCCCGCACGCGAGAGCTGCCAGACGACCTCGTAGCGAGCGGTCTGGCCGGCCGGCAGGCCGGCCGTCGCGCGGTCGTTCCAGCTGACGCCGACGCCGTTGTCCATGAAGAGCGGGTTGATCGTGTTGAGGAACGCGTCGGCGTTGCTGAGGCGCCGCGTCACGGGGAACGGGTCGCCCTCCTCGTAGCTGGCCCACGGGGGCACCGCCGTCGGGCTCGCCTCTTCGGGCAGCTGTGACGCGAGCACCTCCTGCACCCCGCCGATCGTGCCGGTGAACTTGTTGCGCCCGCCGAGGAAGCGCGGTGGACCCGCGAGCAGCACGCCTTCCCCGGCATCGCACTCGATGAAGAGGTCGGCCGAGATCCCGAAGATGAACGGAACGGTCTGCGCGCTGATGTTGCGGATGTCCCAGATCACGCGGAAGCTGAGCTCGGGAGCGACATAGAGAACGGTCTGCTTGATCTCGAAGAGGTTCTCGCCGGCCCGCATCACCGTGTCGATCCGCGCCGGGGATGCCGCGGTCCAGCTGCCGGTGACGGGCCCGTTGGAGATCGGCGTGGGTGCCGTGTCGCGGACACCGAAGGTCACGTTCTCGGCCGGCGCCCCCTTCACCCGCAGATGCCAATTCGTCGACGGCGCCGAGCTGACGCCGAAGAACATGCCGGGCACGGTCTCGAACCAGGAGCCGCGCTTGGCCATCAGCGACCCCTTGTCGTTGACGATGACCGATACCGGTCCGGCGGCGGCCGGCGTGCCGGCCTCGACGCCACCCGTCGTCATCTTCCCGGGAATCGCCTCCAGCACCGCCGCGTGGGCGCTCGTCGCAACGGCGAGTACCGCCAGGAGGGCGAGAAGCAGAGACCAGATCCATTTCATGACGTTGCCCTTTCGGGGAGCTTCCGGCTGCCCCGCGCCCACAGAGGAGCACCTATGCGTTTGACATCTGGTCGCGTAGCTGACCAGATGCGGGCGCCGATGTCCACCTCGAAGCCCGTTCACCGGGTGCGTTCTCAGCGCACCCGGATGCGAAACGCCGCCGAGCGCGGGGCGCCGCTGTTGCCGGCGGTGTCGACCGGACGGGCGGAGATGACGTACGACCCGCGGGGCAGGCGCCGGCCCCCGATGCGAGCGGAGTTGAACCCCGCCGGGAGGTTCGCGCGCGTGGCCTTGCGCACGGTCACACGGCGGCCGGCCGTGCGGCGGACGATCCGCAGCAGCACGTTGGCCGGCTCGCTGAGACGGAACGAGATCCTCGGTGCGCGGCGCGAGGTCGAGGCGCGCGCGGCACCCGCCGAGACCTTCAGGGAGCGGATGACCGGGGCGGACGTGTCAGCGCCGTCGCCGCCGACCGGCGCGACCGGCCGGGCGACGGCCGGCGCCGCGTCGGTCGCGGCCGGCGCCGCCTCGGTCGCGGCCGGCGGCGGCGGCGGCTCGGCGGGGCGCCCGCTCGGCGACTGCAGGCGCGCGACCTGCGACGCGGCGGTGATCGCCTCCGCCGGGCGCGAGTGATGCCAGATCACCTCGTAGCGCGCCGTCTCTCCGGCGGCCAGGCCGGCCGTGGCGTGATCGCCGAAGCTCACGCCGACGCCGTTGTCCATGAACAGCGGGTTGAGCGTGTTGGCGAAGGCATCCTGGGTGCCCAACCGGTGCGTCACGGGGAACGGGTCGCCCTCCTCGTAGCTCGCCCACGGCGCCACGGCGGTCGCGGCCGCCTCGCCGGGCAGCTGCGAAGAGCCGACCTCCGCGACGCCTCCTATCGTGCCCGAGAACTTGTTGCGCCCACCGAGGAAGCGCGGCGGGCCGGCGAGCAACACGCCCTCGCCGGCATCGCTCTCGATGAACAGATCGGCCGACGTGCCGAAGACGAACGGGATCGCCTGCGCGCTGAGGTTGCGGACGTCCCAGACCGCTCGGAAGCGCACCTCGGCGGCGACGTAGAGGACGGTCTGCGTGACCTCGAACAGGTCCACGCCGCCGTGCTGGATGCGCATCACGGTGCTCACCCGCGCCGGCGACTCCGCCGACCAGTCGCCCAACACCGGCCCGTTGGAGATCGTCGTGACCGCGGTGTCGCGCGGGCCGAACGTCACGTTCGCCGCCGGTGCTCCTGTGACCCGCAGATGCCAGAAGTTCGATGCCGGGCCGGCGAGCCCGCCCGGGAAGAACATGCCGGAGTCCGACTGCGTCTGACCCGGCTGCCCGACGAAGGGGACCCCGCGACGGGCCTGCAGTGAGCCCGTGTCGCCGACGAAGATCGACAGCATGCGCGGGCTCGGTGACGCCTGGCCTTCGATCGTCTGTGTCGCCGCCTCGGCGCTCGTGGGCAAGACAGCCGCAAGTGCGCACACGGCGAGAAGGGGGCGCGTCCAGTTCATGACGTTGCCTTTCGGGCGAGCTTCCGGGCCGCCCGGCGCCCCCGCGGGAGCACCTGCGTGGGACATCTACCGGTGTAGCTGACCAGATGGCGGCACCGATGTCCACCGCGGCGCGAGCAGCACGATCGTCGCCGCGGATCGCTTCACCCTCGGCGCCGGGCGTCCTGCGCGTCGCCGAGCGCGTCGAGGCCGACGGCGAAGTCGGCGAACGGGCCGATCGTGGCCGGCGCGGCGATGCGCTGACGCCGTCCGACCTGCGTGACGTCGAGCCGGCCGACGACGGTTCCCCGCGTGATCCCGCCGACGGCCGCCTGCTGGGCCCGCGGGACGACGAACGTCATCCGAAAGCCCGCGCGACGCAGGACCTTGTCCTGCGTGCCGACCCAGGACTCGCCGGCGAACGATGTCACCGAGCGGACCATCACGCGCCGCGCGGCCGGCCCGATCTCGTCCGGCAGGCCGATCGCGCGGGTGATGCCGAGCGAGCGCATGAAGCCCAGCAGCGTGTTGGCGTCGCGCAGGATGCGCCCGACGTCGGCGCCGGTGGTCACGTGCCGGACCGCGACGCCGTCGAGCCGTCCGGTGCCCGCGGCGACGCGGTCGGTCTCCCAGCGCCACGGCGCGATGCCGAACTGCTCGAGCGTGCGGGTCAGGCCGTTGCATCCCTGCCCGGCCGACCGCACGAGGCGCCGGCGGACCGCGGGGGGCAGCGCGTACCCCGTGCTGCCGAGGCTGACGTACGACCGCCCGCCGACCGAGGTCAGCCCCACCCCGTAGTCGCGCGCGCCGATCTCGAGGTCGTAGTCGGGCAGCGAGGCGTCCCTGCGGAGGCGAAACGGACCGCTCACGCCGGCCGAGAACTGCTCGTAGCCGGGCATGCCTCGGAGCCTGAACGTCACACGGGCGTCGATCCTCCCCGTGCGCGCTGCGGCGTTGGGGCCGGCCGCCCGCTCGGCGACGAGATCCGGATCGAAGCCGCGCGTGGCGCCCGCGGCCCGATCCCGGTCGGCTGGGCCGCCGCCGCACCCCGCCACGCCGCCAGCCGCGCTGCAGGCCGCGATCCAGACGACGATCCGACGCGGGCTCCGCATAATGTGTATCTACACCCATCGGCTGCGTGAGTCAACCCCGCGGGGGCGGCCGCACCGGCTCACTCCGCGGCGACGAGCCACCAGTACGCCGGCTGGCCGCCGTGCTCGCACTCGACATCGATCCCCGCCGGCGCGAGCGCGCGCACGTCGTCCTCGCCGAGCGGCGCGCCGGCGCCCGCGATGCAGGTCACGAGCTCGGCGTGCGCGCCCAGCTCGCCGAGTACCGCGCCCAGCGTCGGCCCCGGCTCGCCCCACGCGACGATCGCGTCGTCGACGAACCCGACCGCGTCGCCCGTGGCAAAGCGGCCCTCGCCGTCGTCGCGCGCGGCGGGCGCGACCGCGCCGGTGCGCAGGCGCTCCAGCGCGGCGTCGACCGCGGCGACGTTGTCGGCCGCCGAGCGCGCCGGATCGAGCGCGATCGCGGCGACGAGGCCGGCCTGCTGGGAGCGCGCCGCGCTGACGCGGACGACCTTGTCCGACAGCTCGGCGGCGTGCTCGGCGGCCATGACGACGTTCGGCGAGTTGGGCAGCACGACGACCTCCTCGGCGGGCACGTCGTGGATCCCGGCGAGCAGCTCGTAGGTCGACGGGTTGAGCGTCGCGCCGCCGTCGATGACGAAGACGCCGAGCGACTCGTAGAGCTCGCGCATCCCGTCGCCGGCGATCACCGCGAGGGCGCCGCAGCGCTGCGGCCGGGCCATCGCGCCCGTCGCCAGGCGCTCGTCGCGGGCGAGGACCTGCGCGTGCATGTCGGCGACGTCGAGGTGCGAGATCTCGCCGATCCCGTCGAAGAGCGCGGTCGCGCCGCCGGGGAAGTCGGTGTGGACGTGGACCTTCAGCGTCGCCGCGTCGCCGACGACGAGGACCGAGTCGCCGAGCGCCTCGAGGCGCTCGATCCACGGCCGCGGGTCGAGGTCGTGGCCGGTGACGGCGAAGTTCGTGCAGTAGCGGAACGTCGACGACGCGTGCTCGGGATGGGTGACCCGCGCCGGCGGCGCCCGGCGCGCGACGCTGGGCGCCTCGCTGCCGCGCAGCGCCGCGATCATGCCGGCGAAGATCACCGTCAGGGCGTGGCCGCCGGCGTCGACGACGCCGCTCTCGCGCAGGACCGCCAGCTGCTCGGGGCCGCGGCGCACGGACTCCTCCCCCGCGCGCAGCGCCCGCTCCAGGACGTCGGCGATGAGCGCGTTCTGCACCGCCGGATCGCCCTCGGCGCCCAGCCGCGTGTCGCCCATGTGGGCGATCTCGCTGGCGACGCACGTCGCCATGTCGCGCACGACGGTGAGGATCGTGCCCTCGGCCGGCTCGCGCACCGAGCTGTAGGCGCGCTGCGCGGCCCGCGCCATCGCCGCCCCGATGAGCACCGGGTCGACGAGCTCCCCGGGCCGGCTGACGAGCTCCTCGGCGGCGCCGCGGATGAGCTGGGAGAGGATGACGCCGCTGTTGCCGCGGGCGCCCAGCAGCGCGGCGCGCGCGACCGACTCGACGATCTCGTCGCGGCCGATCTCGTCGAGGCGCCCCTGATCGGCGGCCAGGCGGTCGACCTCGGCCAGCACGGCGCTGAGCGTGAGCGCCATGTTGTCGCCGGTGTCTCCGTCGGCGACCGGAAAGACGTTGAGGTCGTTGATCTCCTGGCGGCGCGACTCGAGATGCACGAGCGCGCCCTCGACGACGGCGCGGAAGCGGACGAGGCTGGGATCCATGGACATCCAGTGTCGCGCCTGGCGCGGTCGCTCGGGCGACCGGCGGGCGACGCGCAGGCGCTAGAGCGCCTTCTGGACCTTCCCCGCCTTGAGGCAGCGGGTGCAGACGTAGACGCGCCGCGGCGCCGAGCCGATCAGCACCCGGACCTTCTGCAGGTTGGGGTTGAAGCGGCGCTTGGTGGCGCGCATGGAGTGGCTGCGGCTCTGGCCGAACGCCGGCTTCTTGCCGCAGCTGTGACAGACCTTGGCCATCGCGACGTCGCAGTGTAGTGGGTCGACCGCACCACCCGCCGGACGCGATCGGCGGCGACGGTTGGGCGCAGCGGGGCGGCGGGTATCTTGACCGCAGATGCCGCTGGCTTCAGGAATCGAGCTGCCCGAGCGCTATCGCGTCGAGCGCCACATCGCCAGCGGCGGGATGGCGACGGTGTGGGAGGTCGAGGACCTCCTGCTCGGGCGGGTCGTCGCGGTGAAGGTGCTCGGCTCGCACTTCGCGGCCGACCCCGGCGCCCGCGCCCGCTTCCAGCGCGAGGCGCGCACCGCCGCCCGGGTCTCCGAGCACCCGCACATCGCGACGATCTACGACACCGGCGAGCACGCCGACAACACGTACATCGTCATGGAGTACTTCAGCGGCGGAACGGTCGCCGACCGCCTGCGCGCGGCGAAGGACGGCGGCGCGCCCGTCCCGCGCGAGACCGCGCTGCGCTGGCTGCGCGAGGCCGCGCTGGCGCTCGACGCCGCCCACGGCGCGGAGATCGTGCACCGCGACGTCAAGCCCGCGAACCTCCTGCTCGACGCCCAGGACCGGCTGGCGGTCGGCGACTTCGGGATCGCGCGCCTCGCCGACGACACGCAGATGACCCAGACCGGGCAGGTGCTCGGCACGGCCGCCTACCTCTCGCCCGAGCAGGCGATGGGCCAGCCGGCGACCGCCGCGAGCGACCGCTACGCGCTGGCGGTCGTGGCCTATGAGCTGCTGACGGGGCAGCGGCCGTTCGCCGGCGGGCCGGTGACCGCGCAGGCGCGCCAGCACGTCGAGGACCAGCCCGAGAGGGCCACCGCCGCGGCGCCCGAGCTGCCCGCGCCGATCGACGCGGTCTTCGCGCGCGGCCTGGCCAAGGACCCGAGCGATCGCCCCGCCACCGCGGTGGCGCTGATCGAGGAGATCGAGCGCGCGCTGGGGACGCCGACCGCGCCGACCAAGCGCGTCGACTCCACGCGGGCGATGGCGCCGGTGCCCGCGGCGATCCCGCCACGGGGCGGCCGGCCGCGCGACGCCGATCGGCAGCCACGGCGGCGCCTTGCGGCGCGCGGGGGCGCCGTGGCC
>DATLGB010000216.1:0-11812 GCA_035540675.1 Solirubrobacteraceae bacterium
GCTGTTCGAGGACCCGCGCGTGCGGGTGACGGGCGTGGGCGCGCGCACCCGCCCCGGCGGGTTCACGCTGACGGTGCGCGGGCGCCTCTAGCGCTTGCAGGCCGGCGCGCGCAGGCGCAGGCCCGCGCCGCACATCAGGAAGGCGAGGCCCGCCAGCGCGAGCGCGAGCGGCTCGCCGCCGGTGAGCGGCAGCTGGTCGGCCGGCAGCGGCTGGGCGACGACCGGGCGCGGGCGCGGCGGCGACGGCCCGCCCGAGTCATCGCCCCCGCCGCCGCCGGCGGCGCAGTACATGTAGTCGGCGTCCGTGCCGTAGTCGACGTCGCCGACGCAGGGATCGCCGCAATCCGCGTAGTCCCCGTCGGTGCCCGGCGGCCGCTCGCACGGGTCGGGCGTCGCCTCGGCGTCGGGATCGGCGTCGGGATCGTCGCCGTCGCCCGGCACCTCGACGACCGTGGTCGGCGGCGAGACGTCCTGGACCGGCGCGCCGGCGTCCTGGGCGAGCGCTGGTGCGGCGGCGAGCGCGAGGACGGCGAGCGCGAGCAGCAGGGAGCGCGTCATCGCGGGAACAGCCTCGGCACCTGGGCGAGCGTCCGCAGCGAGCCCTTCGGGCGCAGCCGCCCGCGCAGCAGCAGCGCGCGCGGGTCGGCGCGGCCGCCCATGACGTCCACCCAGTCGCGGTAGCGGCAGCGGAACGTGACGTCGGCCGCCTCGGCGCGGCCCGGGGCCGCCGCGGTCGAGCCGTTGTCGATGCGCAGATGCCACGGCTGGGCGTCCTGGAAGTCCCACTGCAGCGTCAGCGGGCGCTCGGGCGTGTGGCGCTCGTCCACGGCGCGGCGCACCATGTCGAAGAGGATCTCCATCGCCTCCGGGTCCTTGGACGGCGGGATCTCGCCGCCGCCCATGAAGCCGTGGCTCACCAGCGCGATGCCGCGCTCCGCGCGCTCGCGGGGCGACAGGTCCAGCGGCAGCAGCTGGGGTCCCGGAAGCGAGTCCAGCGGCAGGCCGGCCGCCTTGAGCTTGGACTCGAGCGACCGCGCGCCCTCCTCGTAGATGTCCTCGAGCGTCGCGCCGAACACCTCCGTGTAGCGGCGGTCGCCGCCGGGCGGCCAGAACAGCGAGATCGTCTTGGGCAGCGACTCGCGCAGCAGGTCGGCCACCGCGTCCGGCACGCGGGGGTCCGCCTGGGCGAGATCGTGCAGCAGCTTGACGCCGAAGGCGATGTGGCGCTGCTCGTCGTTGGCCACCTGCTTCATGCCTTCGCGGAAGCCCGGCAGGATGTCGCGCCGCTCGAGGTAGTCCGTGATGAAGTGCTGCCCGGGCTGGGCGAGCGTCGCCTCCACGATGAAGTGGTACATCGTCACCGCGCGCGCCAGAGCCGGCGCGGAGCGGTCCTTGCGCAGGACGCCGGTGATCCGGTCCAGCATGGCGAAGGTCTCGCGGAAGCCCCAGGTGAGCTGCGGCCGCACGGCGTCGAGCGTGGCACGCGTCGACTGGCCGTCGACCCCCGCCACCTCGTGCATGAAGCGCTTGAAGAACACGGAGTGGCGCGCTTCGTCGACCTGCTGGGTGGCCAGGAAGTACTTCTGCTCCTCGCGCGGCGCCGCCTCGATGAACGGCGCGAGATCGGTGGCGACCGCGTCCTCGCCGACGAAGAACAGCGAGTAGTTCCACATCGCGGCCCGGCGCTCGAAGTCGCTCAGCGCCGCCCAGTCCTCGCGGTCGCGCGAGAAGTCGATCGCCATGGCGCTCCAGTTGCCGCGCTCCCAGCGGGCGTACAGGTCCTCGTAGGAGATCTGCAGGGCGGCGGGGGCGGTCACCGGCCATACCGTACGCCGTCTCCGGCTCGAATTCGAGTTGAGGGTCTCGGGCCCCGCCGTCGAAGACTTGTCACGACGCGGACTGATTCACGTACGGTTAACCACCCGCTCCGCCAGCTTCGCCGCGTCTTTCCGTTCCAGCAGCCAGATCAGCTCGTGATAGGACGAACCACATTGCTCCATTTCCGTTCGCTCGCGCTCGGGCGCTTCGATCGCCTGCGTGTTGTCGCGGCCCTCGCCGCGTTCTCGGCGGCCGCCATCGCGGTCGCGACGGCGGGTGCTGCGCACTGGCCGATGCACGGCGGCGACGCCGGCCATTCGGGCCATCAGGTCGTCGATCCGACCGGGCAGCCGGTCAGGTTCGTGTACGCCAAGGATGAGACGGCGCCGATCCGGACGTCGATCATCACGTCCGCGGGCAGCGACGCGAGCCGGCAGCTGGTGATCTACTCGACCACCGACGGTTCGATCCACCATCGCCCGCTCGACGACGGCGAGCCGCACCTGGCGACGAAGTTCGTCATCACTCCCGACTACGTGCCCGACGCCGACGTCATCGGCAGCGGCCGCGGCCAGGTCGCGCCCGTCGAGGCGTCCCGCCCCGGCGCGCTCGGCTACACGTACCAGGTCTTCAACGAGGACGCGGGCTCACCCACGTCGACGGACGGCGACGTGGTCCTGTCGGTGTTCGACCAGAAGGACGGCGACCTGATCGCGACGACGCGGATCGGCGGC
This sequence comes from Solirubrobacteraceae bacterium, assembly GCA_035540675.1. Lineage (GTDB taxonomy): Bacteria > Actinomycetota > Thermoleophilia > Solirubrobacterales > Solirubrobacteraceae > DATLGB01. The sequence goes on from DATLGB010000216.1 coordinate 2,553, forward strand.
GCCACCGGCAACACCTTCAACTACAGCATCAACCAGTCGCCGATCCTGTTCCAGGACGCGCTCTGGTTCGTGATCACGCCCGACGCCGCGGCGGCCGACCCGAACCGGCCCCCGGCGCCGCCGAACTCCGTTGCCCGGCTGGTCAAGGTGCCGATCAACGACCCCGCCGGCGTGAGCGGCCGGCCCACGATCGGGACGCCGGTCATCATCGAGGCCGCGAACGCGAACGGGCTCGCGAGCGCGACCGGCATGTGGCTGCGGGACCCGGCCAGCGCGGAGGGTGCCGTGCGGCCGTACGTCGCCCTTTCCTTCACCTCCGGCAACTCGGTGCGGACGTTCACCGCCGACACGCCGACTCCGGCGGCAGGGCCGCAGAGCGCCGACCTCGTCGGCGGCAGCGCGTTCACTCCGAGCGTGCCGGTGCGCGCCGACGGCATGATCCCTCAGCCGGCGCCCTACATCTACGTCGCCGTGCAGGAGACCGAGCCGGTCTCCGACTACGCCGGGGGGGCGCGCGTGCACAAGCTGCGCCAGAACCCCACGGCGCCGGCGTCGCTCGTAGCCGCTCCCGACGAGTCCAACCGCAGCCCGGTCCTGCTCGGGAACGCCGCGCCGGGCCTGGCCGTGAACCAGGTGGCGGGCACGACCACCACGTCCGGCGGCCACATCGTCGTGACGACGTCCTGCGACGTCTACTCGATCGCCGCCGACGACATGACCAGGGTCAGGCCGCTGCTCGGCCCGAACGCGCCCGACGGCTGCCCCAACGACACGGCCGCCAACCCGGCCGGCGGCTTCGGGCAGACGGTCGCCGCGCTCTCGGGCTCGCTCGGCTTCGTCCAGCGCAACAACGGCGACCAGATCGCCTTCGAAGTGCTCAACATGACCCCGCTTCCGGGCGACCAGTTCCAGGAGCACGAGGCGGAGACCATCGCATCGTCGGCCTTCGGGCAGCCCTCGATCTCCCGTCGCTTCGTCCAGTTCGGCGACAACCGGCGGCTGACGGTCTACCGCGCCGAGATCCCGGTGCCGCCGGGTGAGAGCGGGGCCGGCTTCTCGATCAACGACGTCACCGTCACGGAGGGCAACAGCGGCGAGCAGGCTGCGGTCTTCACGGTCACCCGCACCGGGTCCCTGGGCGGGACCGTGAAGGTGCAGACGGCGGACAACAGCGCGAACGCCGGCTCTGACTACACCGCCGTGAACGGCACGGTCCTGAGCTTCACCGACGACGAGGTCTCCAAGACGATCTCGGTGCCGATCATCCCCGACACGGTCGACGAGCCGGACGAGACCTTCTTCGTCCGGCTGTCGGAGCCCGGCGGATCGGGCGCCCGCATCATCGACGGCGAGGGCCTCGGCACGATCACCGACGACGACGAGGCGCCCGCGCCGGCGTCGCGCCTCACGGTGACCGACGTGACGGCCCTCGAGGGAACGCCGGCGACGTTCAGCGTCTCGCTGTCCTCCCCCGCCGCCGGCATCGTCACCGTCGACTACGGCACGGGCGACGACACCGCCCGTCAGCCTGGCGATTACACGCCGGTCCGGGGCACCCTGACGTTCGCGCCGGGGGAGACCACGAAGACCGTCAGCGTGCCGGTCCTCAAGGACCGCCTCAAGGAGCCGGTCGAGCGGTTCTACCTGGGCATCGCGAATGCGCGGGGGGCCGACGTGGCCGACAACCTCGGAGCGGCGCTGATCGGCGACGTGGCGCCCGACCGCCTGCGGGCGCGCGGCTTCACCGCCCGCACCACGCCGTCGCGCGACACGACGCGCCCGTGGCGGTTCACGACGCGAGGCCGGCTGATCCGGCCGACCGCGGTCCCGGCGTCCAGGGCCTGCCGTGGTCGCGTCTCCGTCCAGGTCAAGGCCGGCAAGAAGACCATCTCCACCCGGCGCGCGAAGCTGAAGCGGGACTGCACGTTCCGGTCGCGGGTCACGTTCACGGAGAGCGAGCGCTTCGGCAGTGCGAAGAGGCTGCGCTTCACCGCGCGCTTCCTCGGCAACGCCGACGTCTTCCGCCGGACGGCGAAGACGCAAACCGTCCGGGTCCGGTAGCGACTCCGGCCGGCGAAGTTCTCAGAGGGGCGGCTCCGGCCGCCCCTCTTCGTTTCTAGCCCAGCTTCGGCGACTGCCAGTCCGCCGCCAGCCGCCGCTCGATCTCGCCCGGCAGCTCGTCGATCGCGATGCGGTCCTGCTCGAGCGTGTCCCGGTCGCGCAGCGTGACCGTGCGGTCGTCGAGCGTCTGGTGGTCGATCGTCACGCCCCAGGGCGTGCCGATCTCGTCCTGGCGGCGGTAGCGGCGGCCGATGTTGCCGCCGTCGTCGTACTCCGTCTGGATGCCGCGGCGCCGCAGGAGGTCGTGCACCTCACGGGCCGCCTCGGGGTGCCCGTCCTTGCGCAGCAGGGGGAAGACCGCCACCTTCACCGGCGCCAGGCGCGGGTGCAGGCGGAGCACCGTCCGGTGCTCGCCGCCGATCTCGTCCTCGTCGTAGGCGTCGCAGACGAAGGCCAGCAGCGCCCGGTCCGCCCCGGCGGCAGGCTCGATCACGTGCGGGACGTACTCGACGCCGAGGTTGGCGTCCTTGAAGACGAGCTTCTCACCCGACGCCTCCGCGTGCGCGCGGAGGTCGAAGTCGCCGCGGTTGGCGATGCCCTCGAGCTCCTGCCAGCCGATCGGGAACCGGTACTCCACGTCGCTGGTGCCGCTGGAGTAGTGGCTGAGCTCGTCGGCCTCGTGGGCGCGCAGCCGCAGGCGGTCCGGGCGGATCCCCAGGCGCACGTACCACTCGAACCGCTCCCGGCACCAGAACTCGTACCACGTGCCGGCCTCCTCCGGCGGCACGAAGAACTCCATCTCCATCTGCTCGAACTCCCGCGTGCGGAAGATGAAGTTGCCCGGCGTGATCTCGTTGCGGAAGGACTTGCCGACCTGCGCGATGCCGAAGGGGGGCTTCTTGCGGGCGAACTGCAGGACGTTCTTGAAGTTGAGGAAGATGCCCTGCGCGGTCTCGGGGCGCAGGTAGGCGACGGAGCCGGAATCCTCGACCGGCCCGACCGTCGTCTTGAACATCAGGTTGAACTCGCGCGCCGCGGTGAGGTCGCAGACGTCGGCCTCGCCCGGGTGCTTGGACGGCTTGCGCGGGCACTCGAGCTGGTCGAGGTGGTCGGCCCGGAAGCGCTGCTTGCACGTGCGGCAGTCGACGAGCGGATCGGTGAAGCCCGCCAGGTGCCCGCTGGCCTCCCACGTGCGCGGGTGCTGGATGATCGCGGAGTCGAGCGCCACGACGTCGTCGCGCTCCTGGATCATCGCCCGCCACCAGGCGTCCTTGACGTTGTTCTTGAGCAGGACCCCGTAGTGGCCGTAGTCGTAGGTGTTGCCGATCCCGCCGTAGATCTCGGAGGCGGGAAAGATCAGGCCGCGCCGCTTGCACAGCGACACGACCTTGTCCATGGTGACCACGTCTTCGGGCATCGGCGGCGATGGTGTCACAACCCGCGCCGGGTAGACTGCGCCGCCGCTCCCCATGCCGATTTACGAATACCGCTGCGAGAACGGGCACCTGTTCGAGGTGATGCAGAAGATCACCGAGGACCCGAAGACCCATTGCCCCGACTGCGACGCGCCGGTGCAGCGGGTGTTCCACCCAGTGGCCGTGCACTTCAAGGGGTCGGGCTTCTACAACACCGACTACGGCACGGCCAGGCGCAAGCGCGAGCTCGACAAGTCGGCCTCCCAGGGCGCCGACAAGCACGACGCGAAGATGAAGGACAGCAAGAAGGACTCCGGCGCATCCTCGTCGGGCGCGGGGTCGTCGTCCTCGGGCTCGTCCGGCTCCTCGGGGTCGTCGTCGTCCTCCTCCGAGGGGTGACGTGGACCTCGCACTGACCGCGGCCGAACGCGAGTTCCGCGACGAGCTGCGCGCCTGGATCGAGGCCAACCATCCCGGGCCGGCCGGCGAGGACGAGGCGGCCTTCGACCGCAACGTCGCCTGGCAGCGCAAGCTCAACGAGCGCGGCTGGGCGGGCCTCACGTGGCCCGTGGAGTACGGCGGCGCCGGCGCGACGCTGATCGAGCAGGCGATCTTCTTCGAGGAGATGGCGCGGGCGCGCGCTCCGCGGATGGCCAACGTGCTGGGGCTGACGATGGGCGGCCCCGTCGTGATCCACCACGGCACGACGGAGCAGAAGGAGCGCTACCTGCCGCCCATCCTGTCGGCCGAGGAGATCTGGTGCCAGGGCTTCTCCGAGCCCGAGTCCGGCTCGGACCTGGCGTCGCTGAAGACGCGGGCGCGCCGCGAGGGCGACGAGTGGGTGGTCTCCGGACAGAAGGTCTGGACGACGCTGGCGCACCGCTCGAAGTGGTGCATGCTGCTCGCCCGGACGAACCAGGACGCCCCGAAGCACCGTGGGCTCACCTACTTCCTGATGGACATGGAGCAGGACGGCGTCGAGGTCCGGCCGCTCGTCCAGATCACCGGCGAGGCCGAGTTCAACGAGCTGTTCCTCGACGGGGCGCGGATCCCGCAGGAGAACGTCGTGGGCGAGGTCGACCAGGGCTGGCCCGTGGCGATCACGACGCTCATGCACGAGCGGGCCGGGCTGGCGATGGCGCTGCAGGTCGAGCTGCAGATCGCGCTCGGCGAGCTGCTCGACGAGATCAAGGGCACCTCCGTGGCCGCCGACCCGGTCGTGCGCGACCGCTTCGCGCAGCTGTTCATCGAGGCGCAGGCGCTGCGGCTGAACGCCTTCCGCGGGATCACCGGGCAGATGAAGCGCGGCTACCCCGGGCCGGAGGGCTCGCTCGGCAAGTGGCACTGGGCCGAGATCAACCAGGCGCTCACGCAGCTGGCGCTCGACCTGCGCGGTCCGCGCGCCGTCGTCGCCGACTCGATCTGGGCGTTCCGCTACCTGCGCGCCCGGGGCAACTCGATCGAGGGCGGCACGACCGAGATCCTCAAGAACATCGTCGCCGAGCGGGTGCTGGGGCTGCCGCGCCAATGAACTTCGACCTCGACGACGACCAGAAGGACATCCAGCGCACCGCGCGGGAGTTCCTGGCGGCGCGCTACCGGCCCGAGGAGGTGCGGCGGCTCGCGCTCGAGGACGCGCGCGGGTTCACGGACGAGCAGTGGCGCGAGATGGCCGGCCTCGGCTGGCCGGGGCTGGCGCTGCCGGAGGAGGTCGGGGGAAGCGGGCTCGGGATGATCGAGCTCGCGGTCGTGGCCGAGGAGCTCGGCCACGCGCTCGCGCCGACGCCGCTGCAGGCGACGTGGGTCGCCGGTTTCCTGCTGCAGGCGGCGGGCGAGACGGAGTGGCTGGCGCGGCTGGCCGACGGCAGCGCGCGCGGGGCGGCGCCCGTCGACGCCGGCGGCGACGCGCTGCTCGTGCCGCAGGCCGACGCCGCGGACGTGCTGGTGACCGCCGATCGCGCCATCGGAGCCGGCGCCTTCTCGGCGCGGCCGCTCGAGTCGCTGGACCCGACGCGGCGGATGTTCGAGGTGCGCGTGACCGGCGAGGGCGCGTCGCTGCCCGGCGCGATCGACGGCGGCCTCGACCGCGTGCTGGTCATGGTGGCCGCGGAGAGCGTCGGGATCGCCCAGCGCTGCCTGGAGATGTCCGTGGAGTACGCCAAGGAGCGCAAGCAGTTCGACAGGCCCATCGGCTCCTTCCAGGCGGTGTCGCACCAGTGCGCGCAGATGCTGCTCGAGACCGAGAACGCGCGCGCCCTGGTCTACAACGCGGCCTGGGCGCTCGAGCACGACCCGCAGCAGGCGCCGCTCGCCACGGCCATGGCCAAGGCCTACGCGTCCGACGCCGGCGTCCGCTGCGCCGAGCTGGCGATCCAGGTCCACGGCGGCATCGGCATGACCTGGGAGCACGACCTGCACTTCTTCCTCAAGCGCGCGCAGTGGAACGCGCACGTGCCGCGGGCGGCGGGCGGCGAGCGCGCGCGCGTGGCCGACCTGGTCGGGCTCTAGCCGCGCAGGAAGCGCGCGACCTCGCTCGCCCGCTCCGCCTCGGAGACGACGAGGCCGGAGCCGCCGTCCGGCAGCGTCTGGCCGCCGCTCGGCTTGAGCACGTGCGTGGCGGGGTCGCCGCCGGTCACGACGGCGCCGAAGAGCCCGAGCAGCGCCGGCCCGGCCATGTCGGAGCGGATGGCCTTCGGCGCGGCCCAGCCCACCCACGGCAGGCGCAGGAAGGTGATCGGCGACGTCAGCCGGCTCTTGATCGCGGCCATGATCTTCTGCTGCCGGCGAACGCGCGTGAGGTCGTCCTCGCGGGGGTTGCAGTCGTTCTTGCGCGTCCGCGCCAGCGCGAGCGCCTGCTTGCCGTTGATGTGGTTCTCGCCGCCCCGCAGGCGCAGCGTGTAGCCGCCGTTGCGCGTGCCGCCGTTGATGCGGCTCACCACGCAGCCCGTGCGGATGTCGATCCCGCCGAGCGCGTCGATGAACTGCGGGAAGTTCTCGAAGTTGACCTCGACGACGTGGTGGATCTCGATGCCGAGGTACTGCTTGAGCGTCTCGATGGTCAGCGACGGGCCGCCGATCGCGTAGGCGGCGTTGACCTTGTTGCGGCCGTGGCCCGGGATGTCGACGACCGTGTCGCGCGGGATCGACAGCCGCGCCGAGGAGCCGCCGCCGGCGCGGATCAGCAGGATCGAGTCCGCCCGCGACGGGCCGCCGATGCGCGAGCCGGGCTCGGCCAGCCCCTTCGTGCGCGCGTCGGACCCGAGCACGAGGATGTTGTTGGGCGAGGTGAGGGTGTAGCCGCCGTCGTCGAGAGCGCCGCGGGCGGCCTCGGAGACGTTCGCGCGCTGGATCTGGGCCGACACCAGGAACAGCACCGCCGACAGGACGATCCAGCCGGTGGCGGCGACGGCGATCCACTTCACGATGCGGCCGAACGTCAGCCCCGCAACGGCGCGCCCGGGGCGCGGACGGCGCGGCCCGGGCCGCGGCAGGCGCGGCCCGCGGCCGGCGCGATGCAGCTCGTACTGCGGCGGCGGCGCGGCCGCCGGCCGCTGCGGCGCGGCCGGCGCCCGCTGCGGCGCGTCCCCGCGCAGCTCGTCCAGCCCGGCGCGCGGATCCGCCGCCTCGTCGCGCCGGAACAGCCGCGGCCGCGCGCGGTAGACGCGGTAGTCGGGGCGGTCGTCGGGCTCCTTGGGCACGGCGGCGCCACTGTAGGGTGGCGGCCCGTGCGGGGCTGCACCATCGGCGTCGACCTCGGAGGGACGAAGCTGCTGGCGGGTGCCGTCGCGGCTGACGGCACCGTGCTCGCGCGCGAGCGGCGCGAGATCGCGGGCCTCGGGCTCGAGGACGTGCTCACGGCGACGGCCGAGGCGGCGCAGGCGGCCGCGGCGGTGGCGGGCGTGGAGGTGGCCGCGGCGGGCTTCGGGATCCCGTCGCTGATCGACCGCCGCCGCGGCCTGTCCGTGAGCTGCGTGCACCTCCCGCTCGACGACGTGCCGTTCGCCGCGCTGGTGCGCGAGCGGCTGGGAGTCCCGGTGGCGGTGGACAACGACGCCAACTGCGCGGTCCTGGCCGAGTGGCGCCTCGGCGCCGCGCGCGGCTGCGACCACGTCGTCCTGCTCACGCTCGGGACGGGCATCGGCGGCGGCCTCGTCCTCGGCGGCTCGCTCTACCGCGGATCGGTCGGCGCGGGCGGCGAGCTGGGGCACGTCCCGGTCGACATGCTCGGACCGCCCTGCTTCGACGGCTGCCCCGGCCGTGGCTGCCTCGAGGCGCTGTGCTCGGGCAAGGCGCTCGAGCGTGACGCCCGGGCGGCCGCGGCCGCGGCACCCGGCTCGCCGCTCGCTCAGGATCTGGCCGGCCGCGGCAGCATCGGCGGCGAGCGGGTGACGGAGCTGGCGCGGGCGGGAGATCCGGTGGCGCAGGAGCTGCTGCACGCGCTCGGCACGCGCCTCGGCGCCGGGCTCGCGGGCATCGCCATGACCTTCAACCCCGAGGTGATCGTGGTCGGCGGCGGCGTGATGGGCGCCGGCGAGCTGATCCTCGCGCCGGCGCGCGCCGAGCTTGCGCGGCGGGCGCTGGCACCGTCGAAGGACGTCCCCGTCGTGGCCGCGGAGCTCGGGCCCGAGGCGGGGATGATCGGCGCGGCGCTGCTGGCGGCCGAGGGGGCGCAGTGACCGCCGCCGGGCGGCTCGTGGTCTGCCCGACGCCGATCGGCAACCTGGAGGACGTCACGCTGCGCGTGCTGGCGGCGCTGCGCGACGCCGACGTCGTCGCCTGCGAGGACACCCGCCGCACCCGCGTGCTGCTCGAGCGCTACGGGGTGCAGGCGGCGCTCGTCTCCTACCACGAGCACAACGAGGCGGCGCGCACGAGCGAGCTGGTCGAGCGGATGCGCCGCGGCGACGTCGTCGCCCTCGTCTCCGACGCCGGGATGCCGCTGGTCAGCGACCCGGGCTACGTGCTGGTGCGCGGCTGCGTCGCCGCGGGGCTCGAGGTCGAGGTGCTGCCCGGGCCCTCGGCGGCGCTCGCCGCGCTCGTGGCGAGCGCGCTGCCCTCCGACGCGTGGCGCTTCGTCGGCTTCCTGCCGCGCAAGCGCTCGGCGCTGGCGGCCGTCTTCGCGTCCCCGGAGACCGTGGTGGCGTTCGAGTCGCCGCGGCGGGTGGCGGCGACCCTCGCCGCGCTGGCCGAGGTCGACCCGCAGCGGCCGGCCGCCGTCTGCCGCGAGCTGACCAAGGTCCACGAGGAGGTCGTCCGCGGCCCGGCCGCCGAGCTCGCCGATCGCTACGCGGCGAGCGAGCCGCGCGGCGAGGTCGTGCTCGTCTTCGGCGCGGCGCCGGCCGGCGCGGGCGAGGCCGCCCGCGACGCGGCGGTCGCCGCCGTCCGGCGCCTGGTCGAGGCGGGCGCGCGGGCGCGGCCGGCGGCGCAGGTGGTGGCGGAGCTGACGGGCGCCTCGGCGAACGAGCTCTACCGGGCGGTGGCCGAGCGGCGGGGGGAGTAGGCGCGGCGCGCGGCGCAACCGACAGCCACTCCCTCCCGGCCGGGGAGTGGGTGTCGGTTGCGCACGCTCATGCGGAGCAACGGACCGCCACCCCCTCCGTTGCGGGGGGTGGCTGTCGCTTGCGCCGCTCTAGTGCCGTGCGTGTGACAAGTCCGTGCCGGTTCGGTGACGCGGGCGCCAAGGCGTCGGCTGCGGGCGTACGTTCGGCCCGTGTTCGCCCTGACCGCCCTGCTCGCGCTGACGCTGATGGCGCCGGTCGACGGCCCGCCGTCGCGGCCCTTCGT
>DATLGB010000217.1:0-10797 GCA_035540675.1 Solirubrobacteraceae bacterium
AGATCACGACGCCGTCGGCGAGCCGCGCGCCGCCGCCGACCTCGGCGCCGGCGTGGACGAGCAGCACGCAGCGCTCGCCGAGCACGGCGCCCGCGCCGATCCGCACGCGCCCGCCGCGCACGTGCAGCCGGCAGCCGTCGAGCAGCACGCAGCCGTCCTCCAGCACCACGTCGGCGTCGCGGGCGACGACGAGCACCACGCCGCGGCCGAGCATGGGCAGGCCCTCGACGCGCACGCGGCGGCGGGCGCGTGCGGATCGGCGCGGGCGCCGTGCTCGGCGAGCGCTGCGTGCTGCTCGTCCACGCCGGCGCCGAGGTCGGCGGCGGCGCGCGGCTCGCCGACGGCGTCGTGATCTGCGACTTCGAGCACGACCACGCCGACGTCGAGCGGCCCGTCCGCCACCAGCCGCTGCAGGCGGACCCGGTGACGATCGGCGCACGCGCGCGGATCGGCCCCGGCGCGGTGCTCGGGCCGGGGGCGCGCGTGCGTGCCGGCGGCACGGTTGGCGCCCACGCCGTCCTGCCGGCCCGGCGATGAGCGTCGATCTGCCCTGCTCGGAGCTGGCGGAGGCGCTCGGCGAGGACATGGCGGGATCGGCCCCGGCCGCCGGCGGCTTCCTCGTCGTCGAGCAGCCGGGGCCGTGGGGGCGCGACGCCGTCCGCGAGAGCGGTTTGCGGCCGGTCGCGGAGGAGCTGGAGACGCGGGCCGGGGCCGCCGGCCTGAAGGTTCACGTCGTCCGCCGCTCGGTGCGCCGCTACGCCGCGGAGCCGGCGGCGGCGTGGGTGGCGCGCGTGCAGCCCGGTGCGCGCTCGCTCGTGCGCTTCGAGGTCGGCTCGATCGGCGAGCTGCTCGACCTGCCGCTCGACGGCGGCGGCGGGACGCCGCAGGACCGGCCGCTGCTGCTGGCCTGCACGCACTCCACGCGCGACCCGTGCTGCGCGCGGCGCGGGCTGCCGCTGCACCGGGCGCTGGCCGCCGCGGGCGCCGACGTCTGGCACGCGTCGCACCTGGGCGGCCACCGCTTCGCCGCCACGATGGCGGTCCTGCCGCACGGCCTGTGGCTGGGCCGCGTGCCGGCGGCCGAGGCGCGGGCGGTGGTGGAGGCGGTCGAGGCGAACCGGATCCCGCTGCCCTACGTGCGCGGCCGCGCCGGCGCCCCGCCGGCGGCGCAGGCGGCCGAGCTGGCGCTGCGCCGCCGTGAGGCGCTCGACGGGCTCGACGACCTGCTGGTGGCGGGCGCCGACGGCGACGTGGTGACGCTCGCCGCGATCGACGGCCGCCGCTGGGCGGTGACCATGCGCCACGAGCCGACCGAGCGCCACCGGCCGGTCTCCTGCGGCCCGGGCGCGAAGGTCGAGGACCCGGGCCGCTGGATCGTCGCGGACGTGGCTACGGCGTGATCGGCTCCGCCACCACGACCTCCGCGTAGCCGCTGCGGCTTCCGGCGGCGGTGCGGGTGCCGAGGAAGCGGGCGCGGGCGCGCCAGCGGCCGACCGTCGGCGGCCGGAACGCCAGCGTCTGCCGGCCGCCGCGGACGCGCGTGTGCATGCGGGCGTCGAACAGCCAGCCGGCGAGCGGGTCGAAGCGCTCGACGAGCACGTTCACCGGGCCGTTGACGCCGGGCGTCACCTTCACGCCCAGCCGCAGCGTCGTGCCGGGCTCGGCGCTGGCCCGCTGCTCGCCGTTGATGGCGATGCTCGTGCGCGTGATCGTGCGCGAGATCCGCGTCAGGCGGTACCGGCCCGAGGCGTACTGCTGCGCGCGCACGGCGACGAAGTAGCGGCCGGCCCGCACGCGCAGGCGGATCTCCTGGTTGCCCTCGTCGCCGCAGACGCACCGCAGGCGCTTGCCGCGGAAGCCGAGCAGGAGCAGGTCGAGGCGCGCGGTGGTCTGCAGGCGCAGGCGCAGCGCCGAGCGTTCGCGCACCGTGAAGCGGTAGAGGTCGACGACGTCGACGCGGTTGCCGCTGAGCTCGCCGGCGATCCCGCGCAGGTTCGGCAGGAAGACCCCCGGTGCGGTGTCGTCGTCGCCCGCCGGCGCGACCTCGATGCTGTACGGCAGCGCGCCGCGGCCGCGCACGGCGACCACGCGCAGCGTGTAGCGGCCCGCGTCCTCCGGCCGCGGCGTGAGCAGCACGTAGCCGCCGCAGGCGCGCCGCGCGACCGGCTTCGCGCCCGCGAACGCCTTGGTGTCCGGGCCGTATACGCGCAGGCTCACGCAGCGGAAGCCCTCGGGATCGACCGGCGAGGACAGGTTGATCCGGTACTCCTCGCCGCCGCGGAGGTTCACCGACCACGCGTCGCTGGGGTTGAGCACGCCATCGACGCTGTCGCGCCGGCCGCCGGCCGGCAGGGGCGTTCCCGGCGGCCGGGCCGCCGGCAGCGCGCGGTCGAGCTGCAGCCGGAAGGTGCCCGACACGGAGTTGCTCAGCTGCGCGACCCGGATCAGGTACGTCTCGCCCGCCTTGACGGCGAAGCCGGTGGTCGCGGCGCCCTCGGCGTCCGTCGCCGCGCAGACCACGCCCTCGAGCTGCGAGCGCGCGCGCCGGAAGACGTCCACCACCGCGTCGAGGTCGCCCTCGGCCTGCAGTCGCAGCACGACGCGGCCATCGGCGCCCGCCCGGAACTGGTAGTAGACGGAGTTGCGGCTGGGCAGGCAGCGCGAGCCGGGGTCGTCCGGCTCCGAGGTCGCGTCGACCGTGGTCCCGGCCACGTCGGCCGGAAGGTCCGTGAGCACCCGGGCGTTCGCGCGGTCGTCGTTGGGCGGGGGGTCCGCCGCCGCGGCGGCGGGCGTCGCCGCGAGCGCGACGAGCAGGATCACGAGCAGGCGCGGGGCGGTCATCCCGCGACGGTATCCGACGTCCTGCCGCTGCGCCACCAGCAACCGCGCGCTGACGCAAGCTCGGCCGCGCGACTGCGTTGGAGGCAGTCATGCGCGTTCTCGTGGCCGCTCTGGTGGCGCTCCTGCTCGCGCCGGCCGCCGCCGCGGCGGCGCCGACGGTGCAGCAGCTGCGCGTCCCGATGCGCGACGGCGTCGAGCTGGCGGTCGACCTCGTGCTGCCCGAGGGCCTGGCGCCGGGCGCGCGCGTGCCGGTGATCCTGACCCTGACGCCGTACCACGAGCTCTACAAGGGGCTCGGGGACGTCCAGGGGATGGACGGGTACCGCTTCGTCGCCGACGGCTACGCGTTCGCGCTGGCCGACGTCCGCGGCACCTACGAGTCCGGCGGCTGCTGGGACTACGGCGGGCTGCGCGAGCGCCAGGACGGCCACGACCTCGTGGAGTGGCTCGGCACGCAGCCGTGGTCGAACGGCCGCGTGGGCATGATGGGCGTCTCCTATGACGGCACGACCGCCAACGCCGCGGCGGTCGAGCGCCCGCCGCACCTGGCGACGATCGTGCCGATCTCGGCCATCAGCCGCTGGTACGGCTACGCCTACTCGCAGGGCGCGCGCCACACCTACTCCGGCGAGTCGGCGGACATCGATCCGCCCGGCGACACGCCGGCCGACTTCATGCTCGCCTACGGCTTCCTGCCGCCGCCGGAGCCCGGCGGCGCGGCGGCCGCCGCACAGATCGCCCAGCGCTGGTCGCCGTGCGACCGGATGGCGCAGACCGAGCACGGCTACGACACGGAACCCGACTACGACGACTTCTGGGTGCAGCGCGACTACCTGCGGTTCGCCGATCGCGTCGACGTGCCCGTGCTCGTCGCCCACGGGCTCGAGGACTACAACGTCAAGACCTGGGAGGGCACGCAGTGGTTCGAGGCGCTGCGCGGCCCGAAGAAGCTCGTGATCGGGCAGTGGCCGCACGCGCTGCCGACGCTGCCGGAGTGGAACGACCTGCTCGACCGCTGGTTCGCGCGCTGGCTGAAGGGCGAGCCCAACGGCGTCGAGGACGAGCCGGCGGTCCTCGTGGAGTCCACCGACGACGAGTGGCACGCGCGCAGCCGCTGGACCGGCAACGGCCGCCTCCGCGCGGCCCTCGGATCGGGTGACGTCGAGATCGTCGACGACGGGCTGCTCACGGAGTCGGAGATGCTCCGCGGCGCCTGCGGGCCCCGCTGCGTGCGCCTCCGCGTGCCCGGCCTCGGCGGGACGTGGATCCAGGGCCGCCCGAGGCTGACGCTCCGCATGACCTCCGACCAGCCGTCGACGCACGTCGTCGCCGTGCTGCTCGACGTCGCGCCCAACGGCTCGGCGCAGGTCATCTCGCGCGGGTTCATGAACGCGCGCTACCGCGAGGGGCTCGAGCAGGGCCGCGACCTGCCCGTGGGCGAGCCGGTGGCGCTGCCGCTCGAGCTCATCGACAAGGACCACCGGGTGCCGGACGACCACGAGGTCGAGCTGGTGCTGGCGTCGTCGAGCACGACGTGGGTGCTCTCCGACGAGCGCCGCGCCACCAACGTCTTCCACCTCGGCGAGTCCGCGCTCGAGCTGCCCGTCGAGGGTCCGGAGCCCCCCGCGCCGCCGCGCCCGCCCGCCGCGGCGGCGCCCGCGCCGCCACCCACGGTCTCCGGCCGCCGCTGCGCGCGGCGCAAGACGATCAAGCTGCCCAGGCGCGCGCGCGCTGTGCGCGTCCGCGTCGGCGGCCGCAAGGTGCGCCCGCGCGTCCGCGGCCGCAAGCTGCGCGTGAGCATCCCGCGCACGCGCACGGGGCGCGTCGTGGTCCGCGTGACCCTGCGCGTTCGCGGCGACCGCCGCACCATCGTGCGCCGCGTGCGCAGCTGCCGGCGCTGAGGCGCACGAGCCTCCGACGCTCCACACCAGAGTGCGGTGCGTCGGACGGTCGCGACGTTGGCCCGGGTCCTGACGGCGCCGGTTTGCCCCTCCGCAGGAAGGGCAAGCACTCCGTCATGAAACCCCAAGACATCGCCAAGCCGCTGATCGAGCGCGGCACCCAGATCGGCACCGCCGTCGTCGGAGGCGTGGCCGGCCGCGCCTTCGGGCTCGTGCAGAAGCTCCAGAACCGCTCGCCGGAGCCGAAGCCGATGACCGACCCGACGCTCAAGACCAAGGTCGAGTCGACGATCTTCCGCCAGCCCGGCCTCGAGAAGTCCAAGATCGACGTCACCGTCGCCGCCGGCGTCGTCACGCTGCACGGGGAGGTCCGCAGCCCCGAGACGATGCGGAGCCTCGAGGCCGCCGTCCGCGCGATCCCCGAGGTCAGGAGCGTCCAGAGCGAGCTGCACCTGCCCAAGACGCCCGCCCCGTCGACGCCCAAGGCCGGCCAGCGCCGCCAGACCAAGGCGAAGCCGGCGGCCGCGCCCGCCAAGCGGTCCGAGCGCTTCAACCGCGACAAGACCGGGACGGCCGACGCCGCCGAGCCGACGCCGATCGCGCTCGCCAAGGAGCGCAAGGGCCGCCAGCCGGCACCGCTGGGGTCCAAGGACACCGGCAAGCCGGCGACCCGCACCTCCGGCAGCGCCCGCGGCGCGGCCGCCAAGCCCAAAACGGCCCCGAAGACCGACGCCGGCACCCGCCGCGCCAACCGCTCCGCGAAGACGCAGGCGGACTCGCCGGTCAAGGAGGTCGCGGGCAGCGGCGCGACCACGAAGGAGTCCTGACGAGCGCCCAGCGCGCCGCGGCCCTGGAGGCGATCGCGGAGGAGATCCGCGCGCACCGGGGCTGCGGCGTCGAGGTCTGCGAGGCCGCGACGCAGCTCGTCCCCGGCGAGGGCCCGCCCGACGCGCGGGTGATGATCGTCGGCGAGGCGCCCGGGGCCGCGGAGGACAAGTCCGGCCGCCCGTTCGTCGGCGGCGCGGGCCGCCTGCTGGACAGGCTGCTGGCCGCGGCCGGCCTCGAGCGCCGGGACGTCTTCATCACGAACGTCGTGAAGGCGCGGCCGCCCGGCAACCGCGATCCGAAGAAGCCCGAGGTCGAGCACCACCTGCCGTGGCTGCTGGCCCAGCTCGACGTCATCCAGCCGCGTCTGGTCGTCCCGCTCGGGCGCCACGCGCTGGCGCACTTCGCCCCCGACCTGAAGATCTCCGAGGCCCACGGGCGCGAGGTCGAGGCCGGCGGGCGGCGCCTGTTCCCCATGTACCACCCGGCGGCGGCGCTGCACAACCAGTCGCTGCGCAGCGTGCTGGAAGCGGACGCGCGCGCGTTGGGCAGGATTCTGGAATACCCCGCCCCGGTACCTACACTGGACTCATGAACAGCGAGAGAGCAAACGCCTACGGTCGTGTCATGGCGACCATCGACGAGTTGGGCGCGACGAAGCTGCAGCCGGAGGAGGTGGAGCGCGTGCGCGCCGCCGCCGACACCCTGCTGTTCAGCGAGGAGACCGAGTCGCCGGGCGTGCGCGAGGCGCTCGAGGACTCCGAGGAGCTGGCGATGCACCTGGCCGACACCGGCCGCTGGCTGCCCGAGCGAGCGCGCAAGCTCGCCGACGACGTGGCCGCCTGCGGCCCCGTCGCCCCCGTCGGCTCGCGCGAGGACTAAGCCGGCTGGAGGTCGCGCTCGGGCTCGATGCCCCAGCGCGACGCCACGCCGGCGAGGTGCTCGTCCAGCGGCCAGCGGTCCGGCCGCGGCTCGCCCGCGAAGTCCGGCACACCGCCCTTGAGCGCCATCGACCCCGTGTTGTCGCCGGCGGCGCGGATCGCCGCCACCTCCTCCGGCGCGAGCACGACCTGGGCCGGCACGGCCGCCAGCTCCGCGCGCTTGGCCTCGATCGGCTTGGCGTCCGCCCCGAGCTCCTGGATCAGCGTCGGCGCGACGCAACGCACCGGCGCGTGGGCCAGGTTCCACTGGCACGCGAGCTGCAGCATCGTCAACCCGTGGCGCGCTGCCACCGGCCGCATGCGCTCCATCCGCTCGCGCCCCGCCTCGACCCAGCCTTCCGGCCGGAAGCCGCGATGGTCGAAGCGCGCGAACTCGTGCCCGGGCGCGACGTCGTCGTGGAACAGCCCGCCGTAGTCGACGACGCGCGTGATGACGTCGACGCCGTGGCGCTCGGCCGCGGCCAGCGCCAGCTCGCCCGGCCATGGCTCGAGCGGATTGAGGATCAGCATCGCCCAGTCGATGCGGTCGCCGAAGCGCTCGAAGCAGTCGATGACGTCGAGCGTGAAGCCGTTGGCCGGCCCGGGCGCGACGCCGAGCCGCGCGGTCAGGCCGTCCGCCCGCACCGCCTCGAGCGCGTCCCACACCGCGTCGCTCGTGTAGCCCGTGCGATCGGGGTTGTGCAGCAGCAGCAGGTCGAACGCGTCGACGCCGCAGCGCTCGAGGCTGCGCTCCGTCGCCATCCGGACGTAGCCGGCGTACCCGTCCGGGCCGCGCAGCGCCGGATCGGTGAAGCGCGGGAAGCCCTTGGCCCCGGCGCGCTCGCCCGTGTAGAAGTCGTGGCCGATCGCGCCGACCAGCGCGTAGGAGTCGCGCGGCACGCCCGCGAGCGCCCGCCCGAGCAGCGCGTCCGCCTCCCCCTGCCCGTAGACGTCGGCGGTGATGACGGTGCCGATGCCGTCGCCGGGCCGCAGGAGCGCGAGCAGCCGCTCGTCGTCGAGCGGCTCGCCGAAGTGCATGAAGCGGCCGCCGCTCCAGGTGCCGACGGCCGTGTGCGTCAGGTCGGGCACGGCGCGAACGGTAGCGCCGCCGCTGTTTCAGCCCTCCGCCTGGTCGCGCTCCTGGGTGCGGTCGTGGTCCTCGGGCGTCGTCGCCGGGCCGGCGTCCTGGTCGCCGGCGTCCTCGGCCTGCTCGTAGGCCCGGTTCTCGAAGTCGTCGTCGTAGCCGGGATCGCTCTCAGGTGTCTCCATGGCCCCGGCCTACCCGCTCGGCGCGGACCGGCAACGGCGACGGCGGCTTGAGCTCCTCCATCCGCAGCATCGTCATCACGCGCAGCGCGCCGCCGCGCGAGGACAGCAGCAGCAGGACGCGCTGGAGCTCCTCGATGCCGCGCGCGACGACCTCGAGCAGCGCGTCGACCTCACCGCTCACCCAGTCGGCGCGGATCACCTGCGGCAGGGCGGCGACGGCGTCCTGAAACCGGCGATGGGCGCGCTCGTCGTGGCGGCCGAGAGTGACGGAGACGTAGACGTGCAGCGTGAAGCCGGCCGCCTCGGGCTCGACCGCCGCGGTGACGGTGCGCACGACGCCGGAGTCCTTCAGGCGCCGGACCCGGTTGAGCGTCGCCGCCGGCGACAGCCCGACCACGCGGGCGAGCTCGACGTTCGTCCGGTCCGCATCGCGCTGGAGCTCCTCGAGCAGCTGGAGGTCAACTTCGTCAAGTTGTGCTGGCATCTGGCGAAACTATATTTCGTTTTGAGGCGAGTCTACTAAGGAAACGGTGGCGTTCGGGCACACTGGCCCCATGACGTTCGACCGCGACACCCGCCGCGCGCTGCTCGCGCTCACCGCCGCCGGCCTGACCTGGGGCCTGACCGTTCCGCTGTCCAAGGTCGCCCTCGGCTGGCTCGATCCGGCGTGGCTGACGGTGGCGCGGTTCGGCCTCGCGGCACCCGTGCTGGCGTGGCTCGCGCGCCGCCACCTGCGCGCGTCCGTGACGCCGGCGATCGTCGCCTGGGGCGCGGTCGGCTTCGGCCTCGTGATCGTCCTGCAGAACGTGGCCATCGAGCGCACGAGCGTCACCCACGCCGCGGTGATCCTCGGGCCGATCCCGATCCTCGTCGCGCTGACCGCCGCCGCGGCCGGCCGCGGCCAGTCCGGCCCGCAGGCGTGGGTCGGGTTCGCGGTGGCGCTCGGCGGGATCGGCCTCGTCGCCGGCTCGGGCGGCGACAGCTCGGCGGCCGGCGACCTGCTGATGCTCGGCGCGGCCGCGCTGTCGGCGCTGACCATCGTCGCGCAGGCGCGCCTCCTGCGCGGCCGCGACGCGGTCGCGGTCACCGCGGTCCAGATGACCGCTGCCGCGGCGATCGTGCTGCCGATCGCGCTGCTGTTCGGAACGCCGCCCGCCGTCGCGCCGACCGGCGCCCAGGCGGGGGCCGCGCTCGCGCTGGTGACGGCCGGGTCGCTGCTGCCGTTCGCGCTGTACGCGTACGGCCAGGCGCGCGTCAGCGCCGAGGTCGCAGGCGCCTTCGTGAACCTCGAGCCGCTGGTCGGCGCCGCCCTCGGCGCGCTCGTGTTCGGCGACCCGTTCGGGCGCGCCCACCTCGCGGGAACCGCGGCGATCGCCGTCGGGATCGTGCTGAGCGCGTGTCAGCGATCTGACATCACAGGAGGGATTCGAGGCGAGGCCTAAAGTTTCGCCGGGCGGCAGCCGATTAGTGCGCGGAAGGGGTACCGCCATGCCCGAGCCGCTCACGCACCCACCTGTCAGCCGGCCGCGCCCCCCGCGTCGGCTCGCCGCGGTGCCCGACCTGCCGGGGCGCTTCTCGCCCCTGACCGCTCAGCAGCGCGCCGCGCTCGAGGGCTTCTGCGCCGAGGCGCGGCCGTGGGCGCTGCGGCAGGCGCGGCGCACCTACCGCCACCTGCCGGACGAGCAGCGCCACCACGCGGTGGCCTCCGCGCTGCGCCAGCTGACGGCGACGACGCCCCCGGCGCTCGACCGCCGCACGCTCTACGCCGAGCTGTCGCAGCACCTCACGGAGTCGCTGCGGCAGGTGCACGCCGGCTGGTGCCTCGACCAGGCGCAGGCCACGTGGCGGCACGAGGGGCCGACCGCCGTGCCGCAGGAGCGCGAGGCGCGCAGCACCGCCCACGCCGTCGCCGGCTTCGTCGAGGAGGGCCTCGCCGGCCTCGAGCGCGCCGTGCTGCAGCTCGAGATCGGCGCCCGCCGCGACACCCGCACGGTGCGGGCCGCCCTGCGGCTGGGGCCGCGGCAGTACAAGCGCCATCGGGAGCAGGGCCTGACCAAGCTGCGCGCGGCCATCGCCGGGCAGGCCGCCGGCCACGTCTGCGACCACCACCTCCAGAGCGTGACGCTCGCCGCGACCGGCGACGGCGGCGCGCTCGACGCGCTCTCGACCGGAGCCGACCGCTGCCGCGCCTGCGCGCGGGAGGCCGCCGGGCTGAAGCGGATGCTCGAGGAGCGCCTCGCGCTCGCCCCGTGGCCGCTCGCGGTCAAGCCGGCCGGCATCGTCGCCACCAAGCTCGGCGCCGCCGCGGCCGCCGTCGGCGGCAAGTCCGCCGGCACCGCCGGCCTCGGCGCGCTCACCGGCACCGGCCCCGGGGCCGGCGTCATGGCCTCGATGATCGCCGCGGCCGTCGTGGCCACCGGGACGACCGGCATGGTCGAGAGCCGGCGCGACCGCGCGACCGCTACGCCCGCCGCGCCCAGCGTCGCCGCGACCGCCGCGGCGAGCGCCGCCGCTCCGGCGGAGCCGGCCGCCCCGGCCGCCAAGCGCGTCCGACGCAGCGAGCGCAGCGAGCGCGGCGACCGCCGGCGCGCGAGCACCCGCCGAGCCGACCAGCGGCAGCGGCAGCGGCGCGACGCGACGGCAACCACGCCCGCGCAGACGGCGCCGGTGACGACGGCCACCGCGGCCCCGACGACGACGGCGCGCCCCGGCGTACGCGACACCGTCGGCAAGACCGTCGACGGCGTGCGCAAGGTCGCCGATCCCGTCGTGAAGAAGCTGCCGAAGCCGGTTGCGCAGCCCGTGCAGGACACCCTCCAGGGCACGCAGGACGCGCTCGACCGGGTCACCGGCACGCTCGACGGCCTGCTGGCGCCGCAGAAGTAGCCGCTACGCCCGCCGCAGCCGGTGCACCGCGACGAACGCGGGGCCGTCGTGCGGCACGGTGTCGACCGTCCAGCCCCCCGCCGCGGCCGCGGCGATGAACGACGGCGCCGGCGGGCGCCGATCTCGAGCTGCAGCACGGCGCGCTCGAGGCCGGC
>DATLGB010000218.1:0-73937 GCA_035540675.1 Solirubrobacteraceae bacterium
AGCTCGCGGAGTCGCTGCGCCGCAACGCGGAGACGCTGCTGCTCGATGTGACGCGCGCCCACCGCGCGCTGACCGCGCGGCTCGACGAGGCCGGCGTCGACACGGGACCGGCGCTGGTGATCGCACGCGGGGGCCGCGCGCCGGCCGCGCGGCGCGCCGACGCGGACTTCGCCGCCGACGTCCCGGAGTTCATCCCGCCGACGCCGCGGCGCGGCTGATCGTCCGTCCGGCAGGCGAACTAGTGTTCGCCTCGTGCCGGACCGGACGAGAACGCTGAAGGGGGCGATCGCCGAGGCCGCCGTGACGCTCGCGGCCACCCGCCTCGGGATCGCGACGATGAAGCCGTCGATCGAGGGCCGGCGCTACGACCTCATCCTGGACGTCGGCCCCAGGCTCCTGCGGGTGCAGTGCAAGTGGGGCACGCGGCGCGGCGACGCCGTCGTCGTCCGCCTCGGCACGAGCCGCCTGACGCCGCAGGGCTACGTCAGCACGACCTACTCCGCCGAGGAGATCGACGGCTTCGCGGTCTACTGCGAACACACCGGCGAGTGCTACTGGCTGCCCATCGAGGAGTTCGGCGGCCGTTCGTACGCGCACCTGCGTCTGGCTCCGGCGCGAAACGGGCAGCGATTGCTAGTAAAATTCGCCGCCGATCACCCGTTTGGGGCTGTAGCTCAGCTGGGAGAGCGTCTGGCTGGCAGCCAGAAGGTCAGGGGTTCGAGCCCCCTCAGCTCCATCGACGAGGCCGCCTGAGAGGGCGGCCTCGGTCGTTCAGGCCGCCGGGCCGACGCCGACGGCGCGCTTGGGCGCCTCGCCCCACAGCTGCTCGAGGCGGTAGAACTCGCGCGCGTCGGGCGTGAAGACGTGGACCACCACGTCGAGGTAGTCCATCAGGATCCAGCGGGCCTCCGGCAGGCCCTCGACGCGGCGCGGGACGATCCCGTGCTCCTTCTTCATCCCCTCGAGGATGCCGTCGTGGATCGCCTTCGTCTGGCGGTCGGTGTTGCCGCTGCAGACGACGAAGTAGTCCGCGTAACCGAGGATCTCCGCGACGTCGAGCTCGACGAGGTCGATCGCCTTCTTGTCGGACGCGTACGCCGCGATCGCCGCGACGAGCTCGTTCGGCTCCATCAGGTCCATACCTGCTCCCTTGTTACCCGCCGCTCGACGGGCGCATCGCGGTAGAGCCCCAGCGACGCGATCCGGTCGGCCACGGCGGCGGGCACCAGGTGGCGGATCGGCCGGCGCTCGGCGACGCGCCGTCGCAGCTCGGTCGAGGAGATGTCCAGGCGCGGCATGTCGAAGAACGCGACGCGCTCGTTGACCCCGCGAAGCGGGGCGAGGCGCTCGAGGATGTGGTCGCGGTGCATCGACTCGCGCTCGGCCACGGCCAGCGACGCGAGCTCGAGGATGGCCTCCGGCTCGCGCCACGACGGCAGCGCGAAGGCCATGTCACCGCCCACGATGAAGGTCAGCTCGTCTCCCGGCGCCTCGGCATGCAGAGCGCGCAGGGTATCGACGGTGAAGGACGGGCCCGGCCGCCTCGCCTCGACGTCGGAGACCTCCAGCCCGGGCTCGTCCTGCGCGGCGAGGCGGCAGAGCTCGAGGCGGACCTCGACCCCCGGGTCCTCGGGCACCTCCTTGTGCGGCGGGACGGCGGCCGGCACCAGGCGCACGACGTCCAGGCCCCGGCTCAGCCGCGCCTCCTGGGCGCAGACGAGATGGCCGATGTGCGGCGGGTTGAAGGTCCCGCCGAGCAGCCCGACTCGCGCCACGGCCGCGTCAGCTCCGGATCTGGCCGCTGCCTTCGACCAGGTAGCGGTAGGTGCACAGCTCGCGCATGCCGATCGGGCCGCGCGCGTGCAGCTTCTGCGTCGAGTTGCCGATCTCCGCGCCCATGCCGAACTCGGCGCCGTCGGTGAAGCGGGTGGAGGCGTTGACGTAGACGCAGGCCGAGTCGACGCCGAGCTGGAACGCCCGCGCGGCGTCCCAGTCGCGCGTGACGATCGCCTCGGAGTGCCCGGAGCCGAAGCGGTTGACGTGCTCGATCGCCGCGCCGGCGGAGTCGACGACCCCCACGGCGAGCACGAGCGCCAGGAACTCCTGCGCGAAGTCCTCGCCGGTGGCGTCGCGGTCGCCGTCGGCGCCGGCCAGCGCGCGCGCCCGCTCGTCCAGGCGCAGCTCCACGCCGTGCGCGCGCAGGGCGGCGAGCGCCCGCGGCAGGAACTCGCCGGCCACCGCCTCGTGCACCAGCAGCGTCTCGGCGGCGTTGCACACGCCGGGCCGCTGCGTCTTGGCGTTGACGACGATGTCGAGCGCCGCGTCGAGGTCGGCGGAGGCGTCGACGTAGACGTGGCAGTTGCCGGAGGCCGCGTAGATCACGGGCACCGTGGCCACCGCCGACAGCGCCGCCTTCAGCCCCTCGCCGCCGCGCGGGATGATGAGGTCGACCAGCCCGTCCTGGGTGGCCAGCTCCGCCAGCTCCTCGCGGCCGCCGCCGGCGACGAGCGTGAGCGCCCCCGCCGGAAGCCCGGCGTCCTCCGCCGCCTCGCGCGCCACGTCGGCCAGCACGGCGTTGGAGTGGCGCGCGGAGGACGAGCCGCGCAGCACGATCGCGTTGCCCGACTTCAGGGCGAGCGCGGCGGCGTCGATCGTCACGTTCGGCCGCGCCTCGTAGACCACGGCCACCACGCCCAGCGGGACGCGCACGCGGCGGACGTCGAGGCCGTTGGGCAGCCGCATGCCGTCGATCACCTCGCCGACCGGATCCGGCAGCGCCGCGATCTGGCGCGCGCCCTCGGCCATCGCGGCGACGCGGCGCTCGTCGAGCGCGAGGCGGTCCATCAGCGCGTCCGACAGGCCGGACTCGCGGCCGGCCTCGAGGTCGCGCCGGTTGGCCTCGAGGATCTCCGGCGTCCGCTCCACCAGCGCGCTCGCGATGGCGAGCAGCGCGGCGTCCTTGGTCGCGGCGTCCAGCCGGGCCAGCACGCGCGATGCGTCCTTGGCGGAGCGGCACAGCTCGGCGACGGTCGGGGTGCTGATGGCCATGCGCCTAGGGTACGGCAGCCTCAGTCGAGGACGAAGTAGTCGCGGTGGACCGCCTCCTCGGTCGCCCGCGGCAGCACCTCGCGCACCGCGGCCGACTTCAGCCCCTTGACGCGCTCGAGCTCGTCGGCCGAGTAGTTGACGATGCCCTTGCCGATGCGGGCGCCGTCGACGACGACGTCCACCGCGTCGCCGGCGTCGAAGGAGCCCTCGACGTCGACGATGCCGACCGGCAGCAGCGAGGTCCCGCCCTCGCGCAGCGCGCGCGCCGCGCCCGCGTCGACCCGGATGCGGCCGTGCGACGGCTTGGCGTACTTCAGCCACAGCTTGAACGAGGAGATCCCGATCGGGCGCGGCGGGCAGCGCGTGCCCACGCGCTCGCCGGCGACCGCGCGCACGATCGCCCCGGGCTCGAACCCGCTGCAGATGACGGTCTCGGTGCCGGCCGCCGTGGCCATCTCCGCGGCGACGACCTTCGAGCGCATCCCGCCCGACCCGATCGCGGAGGTGTCGTGGCCGATCTCGAGGTCGCTCAGCGCCTCGAAGTCGGTGATCTCCTCGATCAGCCGGGCGCCGGCGTCCGTGCGCGGGTTGGCGGTGAAGACCCCGGGCGTGTCCGTGAGCAGGACCAGCAGCCGCGCCTGGAGCAGCACGGCCACCTGCGCGGCGAGGAAGTCGTTGTCGCCGAAGGAGATCTCGTCGGTCGTCGTGGTGTCGTTCTCGTTGATGACGGGCACGACGCGCCAGTCGAGCAGCGCCTGCAGCGTGCGGCGCGCGTTGAGGTAGTGCGTGCGCGCGCTCATGTCGAAGAACGTCAGCAGCACCTGCGCCGAGCGCAGCCCCTTCTCGCGCAGCAGCTCGTCGTAGGTGCGGTACAGGCGCCCCTGCCCCATCGCGCTGGCCGCCTGCAGCTGCGCGATCGCCGTCGGCCGCACGGGCAGGCCGAGCAGGTGCATGCCGCGGGCGATGGCGCCCGAGGTGACGATGACGACGTCGTTCCCGCCTCGGTGCAGCGCCGCCACCTCCTCGCACACGCGCGCGACGGTGGACAGGCGCAGCTCGCCGGAGTCCTCGGCGATGATGGACGAGCCCAGCTTGACGACGACGACCGGCATGCGGCTGATGACCATAGAGTCCCGCCCGTGAGCGCGTCCAACCCGCCGATCGTCGACGCCCCGCGCGCCGAGGGGTGGCTGGAGGGCGTGGGCGGCAAGCGCCTGTTCTGGCGCTCATACGTGCCGGACGAGCCGCGGGCGGTCGTGCTGCTCGCCCACGGCGCCTCCGAGCACGGCGACCGCTACCGCTACGTGGTCGAGCGCCTGGTGCCGGACGGCTTCGCGGTGTACGCGGTCGACCACCGCGGCCACGGCCGCAGCGACGGGTCGCGGGCGATGCTCGACCGCATGGACCACGTGGTGGCCGACTTCGACCGCCTGGCGGAGCACGCGCGCGCGCAGCATCCCGGCCTGCGGCTGTTCCTGCTCGGCCACAGCATGGGCGGCACCGTCGCGCTCGCGTACGCGCTGCGCCACCAGGCGAAGCTGGCCGGGCTCGCGCTGTCGGCGCCGCTGGCGGCGCTGGAGGCGGCCCCGCTGCCGCTGCGCGTCGTCGCACGGGCGCTGTCGGTGGTCGCGCCCACCGCCGGCGTCTACGACGTCGAGGCCGAGGGCGTCAGCCGCGACCTCGACGAGGTCCGCGCCTACGACGAGGACCCGCTCGTCTACCGCGGCAAGCTGCCCGCGCGCACGGTCCAGGAGATCGCCGACACGATCGCCGGCTTCCACGACGCCGTTCCCTCGCTCACGCTGCCGACGCTGGTCATGCACGGGACCGCCGACCGGATCGTCCCCATCGCGGCCGCCGAGATGATCGCGCTGCGCAGCGGGGCGAGCGACCTCACGTTCCACCGCTACGACGGCTTCTACCACGAGATCTTCAACGAGCCCGCCGGCGAGCGCGACCGCCCGCTGGGCGACCTCGCCGCCTGGCTCAGCGACCGGGCGTAGACGGGTCGAGCTCGAAGACGATCCCGCCGATCTCGACGTCGTCGCCGGGCTCGAAGCCCTCGCGCTCGAGCGCCGCGATCACGCCCATGCGGTGCAGGCGGCGCTCGATGTGCGCCTGCGCCTCCTCGTTCTCCACGTCGAAGCGCGCGATCAGCCGGTCGACGGCGTCACCCGTGACCCGGAACTCGCTCTGGCCCGTCCGCTCGACGCTGAACGCCTGCGCCGCGGCCGGCCGGAAGACGGCGAACTCCGCCACGTCGTCCTCGCCGGCGGCCTCCGCGGACACGGGCGGCGCCGGCGGGATCAGCCGCAGCAGCTCGCGCTTGAGCTCGTCGAGGCCGAGCCCGGTGGCGCTCGAGGTGACGAACACGGGCACCTCCGGCCCGAGCCGCTCGCGCCACTCGGCCGCGGCGGCGGCCGCCTGCTCGGGCGTGACGAGGTCGGCCTTCGACAGCGCCAGCACCCGCGGCAGCGCCGCCAGCTCGGGGTCGTGGCGGCGCAGCTCCTGCTCGATCGTCGCGTGGTTGCCGGCGGGCTCGGAGCCGTCGAGCGGCGCGAGGTCGAGGACGTGCACGAGCACGCGGCAGCGCTCCACGTGCGCGAGGAAGTCGTGGCCGAGGCCGGCGCCCTCGCTGGCGCCCTCGATCAGCCCGGGGATGTCCGCGATCACGAGCTGGCGGTCGTCGGCCTCGAGCGTGCCGAGCGCCGGCTCGAGCGTGGTGAACGGATAGTCCGCGACCTTCGGATGGGCGCGCGTCAGCCGCGAGATCAGCGAGGACTTCCCGGCGTTCGGCAGCCCGACGAGGCCCGCGTCGGCGAGCAGCTTGAGCTGCAGCTCCACGACCCCCTCCTCCCCGGGCAGGCCGCGCTCGGCCAGCCGCGGCGCCTGCCGCGTCGGGCCGGCGAAGCGCTTGTTGCCGCGCCCGCCGAGGCCGCCTTTGGCGATGCGGACCTCCTGGCCGGGGACGACGAGGTCGTAGCGCGCGCCGTCCCAGCGGAGGACCTGCGTGCCCGGCGGCACCCGGACCACCAGCGCCTCGCCGTCGGCGCCGTGGCGCAGCGCGCCCTGGCCGTGCCCGCCGCGGTCGGCGCGGAAGTGGACGGTGCGTTTGAAGAACTGCAGGTCGCGCAGGTTCGGGTCGCAGCGCAGGACCACGTCGCCGCCGCGGCCGCCATCGCCGCCGTCGGGGCCGCCCTTGGGGACGTGCGCCTCGCGCCGGAACGACACGGAGCCCGAGCCCCCCGCCCCGGCGCGCACCTCGATCCGTGCCCGGTCCGCCAGCATGTCGCGTCCACGGTAGCCAGAGAGGAGCTCCCAGCATGCCCGACGACCCCGTCTTCCTGATCACCGGCGCCTCGACCGGCATCGGCGCGCAGACCGCGCGCCGCGCCGCCGAGGCCGGCTACCGCGTCGTGCTGGGAGCGCGCACCGAGGACAGGCTGCGCGACCTCGCGACCGAGCTCGGCGGTGACGCGCGGGCGCTCGCCGTCCGCTGCGACGTGACGGAGTGGGACGACCAGCAGGCGCTCGCCCGGGCCGCGCTCGACGCCTACGGCCGCATCGACGTCGCGTTCGCCAACGCCGGCTTCGGCGCGACCCGCGGATTCACCGAGTCCGACGTCGACCACTGGAAGGCGATGGTGCTCACCAACGTCTACGGCGCCGCGCTCACCATCCGCGCGACGATCGACGAGCTCAGGGCGCGCCGCGGCCACCTGCTGCTGACGGGCTCGGTCGCCGGGCGCCGCGCGCTCGCGGGCAGCCTCTACTCGTGCACCAAGTGGGCGGTCACGGCCATGGGCGAGGCGGCGCGGCTCGAGCTCGACGGCACGGGCGTCCGCGTCACGCTGATCGAGCCCGGGATGACCGACACGCCGTTCTTCGACAACCAGCCCACGGGCGCGCTGGAGGCCGACGACATCGCGCGCGCCGTCATGTACGCGGTCTCGCAGCCGCCGCACGTCGACGTCAACGAGATCCTCGTGCGCCCGACGGCGCAGTCCAACTAGGGCTGCGTCGATCCGGCGCCAGCCCCTGGCGCCGGATCGACGCGGACTGCGGAAGATCGGACGTGTGTGCGGCGGCGTGCCGCTGCACGCGCATCGCACACACGTCAGCGTTTGCGGAGTCCGTGGCGGATCGGCGCCACCCCTTGGCGCCGGATCGCCGCAGGGGTACTGGAAGTCGCCGCCGTTAGAAGTCGCCGCCGCCGAAGCCGCCGCCACCGAAGTCGCCGCCGCCGAGGCCGCCGCCGCCGAAGTCGCCGCCAGCGCCGAAGTCGCCGCCGCCGTGGTCGCCCGTCCCGGCCCAGCCGACGCCCGGCGAGAGCATCGACCCGAGCAGCATGCCGCCGAACAGGCCGGCGCCGAGGCCGCCGAAGGCGCCGTACATGCCGCCGGCGAACGGGGCGTACACCGGGCCGGCGGCCCAGTAGGGCATGCGCGAGCCGCCCAGGACGACCTCGCGCGAGGCGGGCTCCTCGCCGGCCTCGACGCGCAGCGCGTCGGCCTCGCAGGCCGGCACCTCGCGCGGCTGGCCGCCCCACGGCGCCCACACGACGTCGCGCGTCGACGGGCCGTGGCGGGGGTCGAAGAAGCACGGCGGGCGCCGCTCGGGCGGTTGCCGGCCTTCGAGGCGCGCCGACACGCTGGCCAGCGCCCAGCGCCCCTCCTCGAGCGCGGAGCCGACCGGCTCGAGGTCCTCCGGCCGCCGCGCCAGCTCCCACGCCTGCTCGGCGCGCTCGTAGGCCGACACGGCGACGCCGAACTCGTCGCGCACCTCGGGCGTCACGCTCGGCATCTGGACGTCGAGGTCGAGCGCGCGGATGCCGTCGCCGAGCTCGACCAGGTCGTCGCGCACCTCGCGCTTGACCTCGGCCAGCTCGGCCGCCTCGTGCTTGCGCCGCCGGGCGCGCGACAGCGCGAAGCCGCCGAGGCCGAGCGCGGCCAGGATCGCCAGCAGCATGCCGCCGCCGGAGCCGCCGGAGCCGCCTGGCGCGCCGCCGCCGCTACGCGCCTCGGCGATGCCGTCGAGGAAGGCGAGCAGCAGGACCTCGGCGCTCGCGCCCTCGTGCTCGGAGAGCACCTGTTCCACGACCGGCCTGGCCCGGAACTGCGTCGAGCCGGCGCCGAAGCGGCGGCCGGCCACGACCGCGTAGGTGCCGGGCCGGGCCAGGCCGTCGCGCAGCGCGAACAGCACGCCGTCCGTGCTGCCGCCGGCCTCGGCGAGCGCCTCGGCCGGCAGGACCGCGACGTACACCGGCCCCGTGTCGCCGCGGGCGATGCGCCGGCGCAGCGCGTCGGCCGCGCGGGAGGGCAGCGCCTCCTCGGCATCGGGGTGGACGAAGACCGGGTCCGAGCCCAGAGCGTCGACCGCCTCGCCGAGCACGCCCGGGGCGGTGGCGGTGCCCTGCGCGGCCGCGGCGGGCGCGAGGGCGAGCAGGGCGCAGATGCACAACAGGGCAGGACGGAGCATCACGCTCCTACCTGCCCCGTCGAAGCTCGGGCTAGGCCTGGTGCGTCAGGCGGCGGGCGGCGCGTCGGCCGGCTCGACCGAGATCCAGCGCTTCTCGCCGCGGCCCGTGCGGAACTGCACGACGCCCGCGTCCTTGGCGAAGATCGTGTGGTCGCGGCCGATGCCCGTACCCGGACCCGGGTTGAAGCGCGTGCCGCGCTGGCGGACGATGATCTCGCCGCCCGTGACGGTCTGGCCGGCGAACACCTTGACGCCGAGGCGCTTGGACTGCGAGTCGCGGCCGTTGCGGCTGGAGCCGAGGCCCTTCTTGTGTGCCATTAGCGCTTGCCTCCGATGGACTCGACGCGGATGCGCGTGAGCTGCTGGCGGTGGCCCTGGCGGCGCTTGTAGCCGCGCTTGGGCTTGAACTTGAAGATCCGGACCTTCGGGCCCTTCTCGTGGGCGACGATGGTCGCCGTGACCTTGGCCTTCTTGAGGCCGTCAGCGTCGAACACGGCGTCGTCGCCGCCGCCGACGAGCAGCGGCTCGAGCTCCACCGTCGCGCCCTCGTCGCCGGTCAGGCGCTCGACGAGCAGCGTCTGGCCCTCGGCGACGCGGTACTGCTTGCCGCCGGTGCGGATCACGGCGTAGGTGGTGGTCTCAGGCATCGGTCACTTGCTCGCTTGGTGTCACTTCCGCGCCCTCGCCACCGTCGGCGGCCTTGGCGCGCGAACGGCGCCGTCCGCCTCTGCGGCCGCGGCGCCGGGGCGGAGATTCTAGGGCATCGGCGTCGGCGTCCCCGTCCTCGGGGAGCGACGAGTCGTCGGGCGCGGCCACGGGCTCGTCGGCGTCGCCCTCGGGCACCGCCTCGGCGTCGGCGTCCGCCTTGCGCCGCCGCGGGCGGCCGCGCTTGGGCTTCTCGGGCTCCTCCCCGCCGTCGGACGCCGCCTTGGCGGCGGGCGCCGTCGACGCGGCGATCTCCGCCTCGTCCTGCTCGGGCGAGGCGGGCGAGTCGGGCTCGGGCGCCGCGTCCTTCTTGCGCGCCCGGCCGCCGCGGGTCCCGCGGCGCTTGGGCTTGGCTTCCGCCGCCTTGGCGACCTCCACCTGCTCGCGCTCCTCGTCGGTCAGATCGATGAGCACGGCGGTCGCGGCGGTCCGCCCGGCCTCCTCGATGCGCACGAGGCGCTTGGTGCCGACGAACCGGCCGGCGCCCTGCACGGAGATGATGTAGCCGTCGATCTTCGCGACGGCGTCGTCGACCTCGTACATGTGCGGCTCGACGATGTCGACATGCACCTCGTCGCCGTTGCGGAAGGGGACCGCGGCCTGGACGACCTCGTCGCGCGTGCCCTCGAGCGTCACGGCGAAGTGGTCGAGCGGCAGGCCCTCGGAGCCCTCGAAGGAGAAGAAGCGGCCCGTGTCCTCCTCGAGCGCGTGCAGCATGCGCGCGTTCTCGCCGATGAACTGCGCGGTCACCCGCGGGTTCAGGCGGATCAGGTAGGCCTCGGCCGCCTTGTCGCCCGCCGTCTTGACCAGCTCGCGCAGCTTGCGGTCGACTTCGATCGCGACGGTCTCCTCGGATTTGACGACGCCCTCGCCCTCGCAGGTGGGGCACGCCTTGGTCATGATCTCGCGCACGCCCTCGGTGACGTTCTGGCGCGTCATCTCGACCAGCCCGAGCGGCGAGATCTCGACGACGAAGGTCTTCGTGCGGTCCTCGTCGAGCGCCTTGCGCAGCGTCTTGAGCACGGCGTCGCGGTTGCGCGCGCGGGCCATGTCGATGAAGTCGATGACGATGATGCCGCCGATGTCGCGCAGCCGCAGCTGGTTGACGACCTCGTCGGCGGCCTCGAGGTTGGTCTTGGTGATCGTGTCCTCGAGGCGCGCGCTCTTGCCGCGGCCGGTGAACGAGCCCGTGTTGACGTCGATGACCGTCAGCGCCTCGGCGTAGTCGATCAGCAGGTAGCCGCCGCTGGGCAGGTCGACGCGCTTGGAGAGCATGCCCTCGATGACGTCGTCGACGCCGTAGGCCTCGAACAGCGGCTCGTCGGACTCCCACAGCTCGACGCGGTCGACCAGCTCGGGCGCCGTGCGGCTGAAGAACGACACGAGGCGGTGGTACTGCTTGGGGTCGTCGACGACCGCGCGCTCGAAGTGCGCCGAGAAGATGTCGCGCACGACGCGCACGGAGAGGTCGGCCTCCTGGAAGACCATCGCGGGGGCCTTGGCCTCCTCGACGCGCTTCTGCAGGACCTCGTTGAGCTTGAACAGGTACAGCAGCTCGCGCTCGAAGTCCGCCCGCTTGGCGCCGTGCGCCGCGGTGCGGACGATCGCGCCGCCGCCCTGCAGGTCGAGCTTGGCCGTCTCCTTGCGCAGGCGGGCGCGCTCGGAGTCCTCCAGGCGCCGCGACACGCCGACGCCCTCGCCCGTGGGCGCGAACACCATGTAGCGGCCGGCGATGGTGAGCTCCATGGACAGGCGGGCGCCCTTGGTCTTCAGCGGGTCCTTGACGACCTGGACGACGACCTCCTGGCCCGGCTTGAGGAGGTCGCTTATGCCCGGGCCCTTGGCGCTGCCGCGCCCGCGCTGGACGCGCTCGACGCCGGGCAGGACGACCTCGTCGACGTGCAGGAAGCCGTTCTTGTCGAGCCCGATGTCGACGAACGCCGCCTCCAGGCCCGGGAGGACGTTGTCGACGACGCCCTTGTAGATGTTGCCGACGATCGACCGGTTGCCGCGGCGTTCGAAGTAGATCTCGGCGCAGCGGAACCCGGATGCGAGCTCAGGGCCGCCGCGGCGGCGCCGGCCTCGGCGGCCGGTGCCCGTCGGGGCGTCCTGGGCGGATTCGAGGATGGCGACACGGGTTTCCTCCCGGTCGACCGTGACCAGCACGTGCTTTCTCAATGGAATGCGTCTTTCTGGACATCAGAAGATGGGCGCTCTGCCCTTGACTGCGGCGGTCTCGCGCGCTTGCGCGGAGATCGACTGAAGGACGCCGAGCGCCAGGAACGTGACGAGCAACGACGAGCCGCCGTAGCTCAGAAGGGGTGCCGGGACGCCCGTGATGGGCATGATCCCGACCGTCATCCCGACGTTGACGAAGATCTGGAACAACAGCATCACCGTGATGCCGCCGGCGATCATCGCGCCGTAGAGGTTCTTCGCCTGCGTGAGGATGTGCAATCCGCGCCATATCAGCAGCGCGTACAGGGACAGCACGAGCGCGGCGCCGACGAACCCGTAGGTCTCGCCGATCACCGCGAAGATGAAGTCGGTGTGGTGCTCGGGCAGGAAGTCCAGCCCGGTCTGCGTGGCCTGCTCCGGACCGCGGCCGGTCTTCTCGCCGGCGCCGATCGCGATCTTGGACTGCTGCTGCTGGTAGCCCTCCTCCCCCTGCACCTGCGACGGGTGCAGGAACGAGGTGAGGCGGTCGACCTGGTACGGCTGCAGGACGTTCACCCCCACCGCCGGGAGCACCGCCAGCGTGAGGACGATCGACACCGCGCCGAGCGCGCCGAGCGCCGCGAAGTGCCTCCACGGCACGCCGGCCACGAACAGCACCCCCAGCGTGCCGACGACGTAGACCAGCGACGTGCCGAGATCGGGCTGGGCCATCACCAGCATCGCCGGGAACAGGCCGATCAGCATCGCCTTGGCCGTCGTCTGGCGGGTCGGGCGCCGCATCTGGTCGACGATGAACGCCGACAGCGCGACCACCAGCAGCAGCTTGCCCAGCTCGGACGGCTGGAGGTTGAACAGCGGCGTCGGGATCCAGCGCTTGGACCCGCGCGAGACCGAGCCGAGCGCGAACACGATCGCGATCGACGCGATCATGAAGCCGTAGATCACGTACTTGAGCTCGCGCAGCCGCGAGTAGTCGAAGCGCGAGATGCCGTACATCAGCACGATGCCGATGCCGGCGAACGCCGCCTGGCGGTAGACGTAGTAGTACGGCTGGCCCTCCACGTCGTCGGAGGTGGCGCCCTTGAGCGCGACGAGGGAGATCGCGACCAGGCCGAGCGCGGCGACCAGCAGCAGCGGGTCGATCCGCAGCCGGATCTCCCGCGGCACGAGCGGCGGCGGCGGCTCGGAGGCCGGCTTGATCGGCGTCGTGGTGCTCATCGCGTGTGCGAGCTCCCGGCGCGGAACTCGTCGTCGCGCAGCCCGAACCACTGGTTGAGGATCAGGCGCGCCGCCGGAGCCGCGGTCTGCGCGCCCCAGCCGCCGCGCTCGATGGTGACGGCGACGACGATGGGCTTGGAGGGGTCGTCGTTGACGATGGCGACGTACCAGGACTGGTCGGGGTCGTTGCCACGCTCGGCGGTGCCCGTCTTGCCGTAGACCTTATGCGGGAAGTCGGAGAAGACGTCGTACGACGTGCCGCCGGGCTCGCTCGCGGCCCGCGCGATGCCCTCCATGATGACGTTGCGGGTGGCGCCGGAGATCTTGAGCTTGCGCTGCGGCGGCACCTTGAGGCGCTGCAGCAGCCGGCCGTGGCCGTCCTCGACGCGCCAGCCGAGGTGCGGCGTGACGACCGTGCCGCCGTTGGCGATCGCCGAGTAGGCGACCGCCATCTGCAGCGGGGTGACCTGGAGGTCGCCCTGGCCGACCGAGAGGTTGACGTTGTCGCCCGCGCTGTACGGCCGGTCGATGCCGCCACAGGCGAACAGCGCGGCCTGGCTCTGGTAGGGCAGCTTGCGCTTCTTGCGGCAGCGCTCGTAGGCGCGGAAGCCGCCGTCGCGCCACTCGCGGTCCGGCACGAGCCCGGAGAACTCCCCCGGGAGGTCGATGCCCGTCTGCCTGCCGAGGCCGAAGCGCGCCGCCCACGTCTGCAGGACCTGCCCCTCGAGCGGGTACATCCGCGAGCCCAGCCAGTAGAAGAAGACGTCCGAGGAGACCTTCAGCGCCTGGCTGAGGGCGATCGTGCCGTTGACTGCCCGCCGCGCGTTCGTGAACTCCTGGGGGCCGAGCCGGAAGACGCCGTTGTCGTTGTACGTGGTCTGCGGCGTGATCAGGCCCTCCTCGAGCGCCGCCGCCGCCGTGATCACCTTGAACGTCGACGCCGACGGATACACGCCGTCGATCGCGCGGTTGAGCAGCGGCTTGCCGGACGCCTCGGAGTTGAGCTGGTCGTACTTCTCCTGCGAGATCGGCTTCGCGAACAGGTTCGCGTCGAAGCTCGGCACCGAGCCCAGCGCGAGGACCTCGCCGTTGCGCGGGTCCATGGCCACGAACGCCCCGGCCTGCGCGCCGTTGCCGGCCGCCGCGGCGACGGCGCGGGCCACCGCGCGCTGGCCGGCGCGCTGCAGCCCGAGGTCGAGCGTGAGCCGCAGCTGCTGGCCCTGCTGGGGCTTGAAGACGCGCTCGGGGCAGCGGACGGGATCGTCGCAGGGGCGGTTGAGCGCATCGACCACCTGGCGGTAGTAGCCGTCGGTGCCGCGCAGGTACTTGTCGTAGGTCTCCTCGACGCCGTCCTTGCCGATGCGGTCGCCCTGCGCGAGGCCGCGGTAGCGCTTGAGCTTGAGCTCCTCGGGCGAGATCTCGCGCAGCGTCCCGAACAGGTGCGCGCCGACCTCCTTCTTCGGATAGCTGCGCAGGTACTGGATGACCGGCTTGACGCCGGGGAAGCGCGCCTGGCGCTCCCGCAGGTAGTTGTACGCCGCGCGGTCGACGTCGGTCTTGATCGTGATGGCGGCGTAGGGCGTCTGCGACATCTGCTGGATGACGCGGCGGTGGATCTGGCGCGGGCTGACGTCGATGACGCGGCCCAGGCGCGAGTAGCGGCGCCGCAGCTCCGGGTCGGCCGGCATCGGCGGCACCGGCACCGCGCGCGCCCGGGCGGCGGCCTTGGCGAGCCGGCTCCGCTCCCGGCGCTGCTGCTGTGTCATCGGCTTCTTCGAGCGCCGGCGGGCGCGGTTGAGGTCGCGCAGCCGGTCCGCGGCGGCGAGCCGCTCGCGCTCGGCGGCCGAGACCGCCTTGCCGTAGTCGGCCGCCAGGTCGCGCTCGCTCTGCGGCAGCTCGGTCGGGATCATCTGCACGACCGCCGCCTGGCGCGTCGTGACGAGCTTGCGCCCCTCGCGGTCGACGATGTCGCCGCGCGGCGCCTCGATCTTGATCTTGCGCACGCGGTTCTGCGCCGCCTGCGAGACGTACTCCTCGCCCGAGAGCACCTGCAGGAACCACAGGCGGAAGAACAGCGCAGCGAACAGCACGAGCGCGAAGCCGCCGAGCATCGCCACCCGCACCGCGAGCTGCGGCGTGATCGCCGGACGGCGCTCTTCGAGGGACGGCAGGCTCATGCGCGGCTCAGCGGGGACAGGCCGCCGGTCGTGTACGCGCGCCGCCGGCGGCGCCGCGGATCGTCGGGCAGGTAGGGCAGCAGCACGCGCCGGACGAGGGCGTGGACCGGCAGCGCCAGCAGCGTCGACAGGACGATGGCGAGCAGGATCTCGCGCAGCAGCAGCAGGGACAGCGGAAGGGCGGCACCGAGCAGGAACTGCAGGATGGCGTGCCCGACGGTCGTCACGGACGCCGCGACGGCGCCCACCGCCATCGGCGTCAGCCCGTGGGCGGGGTCGCGCAGCTCGCGCAGGCGCCCGGCGCCGTAGCCCACGAGCGTGAGCAGCAGCGACGTGATCCCGAGCGTCTGCAGCAGCGCCGTGTCGATCAGCAGCCCGACCCCGAAGCCGAAGACGGCGCCCGGCACCGAGCCGCACAGCAGCCCGACCGACATCACGAGCACGGTCGAGACGTCGATCGGGACGCCGAAGACCTCGATCTGGGAGACGGCCGCGACCTGCACGATCACGACGATCACGGCGAGTGCCGTCAGCCGGCCCGCTGAGTTGGGCACCAGGTTCACGGCGTCGGCGTGCCCGTCGGATCCGTGCTGGCCTCGAGCTGCGGCTCGACGTCGCGCGTGAGGATCTCCACCCACAGCAGCGATCCGAGGTCGGCCGCCGGCTTGACGTGGATGCGCCGGTCGAGGTCGCCGTCGCCGATGTCGACGCGGCTCACGCGCCCGATCGGGATGTTCGGCGGGAAGTAGGACTTCAGGCGCGGCGACAGCGACCCGGCGGTCACGACGCGCTCGCCGCGGCGGACGCGCGGCGCCTGCACGAACTCGAGCTCGAGCCCGCCGGGGCGATTGACCGACGCCGAGATCGTCGCCTGCTGGTTGGAGCCCAGCGTGCGCGCCGCCGCCGCGAACTGGTCGTCGGTGATCAGCGTGACGATCGAGTAGCCGGGGGTGACGGCCGAGACGCGGCCGACCAGGCCGTCGCCGTTGACCACGGGCTGGTCGACCCGCACCCCGGCGCTCGACCCCTTGTCGACGGTGATCTGCGAGTAGAACAGGCTCGGCGACCGCGCCGAGACGCGCGCCTTCACCGGCTGGTAGCGCTCGAGGCCCCCGGCCGTGTTGATCTCGAGCATCTTGCGCAGCTGCTGGTTCTCCTGCTCGGCCGCCTGCAGGTCGGTCACCTCGCGCTCGAGCGACTGCGCGCGCTTGAGCAGCTCGTCGCGCTGCTCCTTGGCGTCGAGCGTGTCGCCCACCCATCCGAACAGGTCGCGGGCCGGCTTCAGCGCGCGGCTCGCCCCCTCCTGGATCGGGCCGAGCACCTGCAGCGCCCCGCGCTGCACGGCGTGCAGCCCCCCGCCCGCCGACTCCCCGAAGTACGCGGTCAGCAGGATCAGGGAGAGCGCGACGAACACGGCGAGGACCGCGCGACGACGTCTGACCTGTCTGTCGTACATGGGTGCTGGTAAGTCTCCCACCCGCGGCACGCGCTTCGAAGCGCGGCGGCGGGTCTGACGCGGCGCGCGCGCCTAGCGGCGCGCGGCGCGGCGGTTGCGATTGGTGCCGCGGTTGGAGCGGTGGATCGCCTCGAACTCCTCGAGCGAGCGTCCGGAGCCGACGGCGACGCACGTCAGCGGGGACTCCGCCCGGTGCGCCGGCATCTGCGTCTCCTCGCGCAGGCGCTCGTCGAGTCCCTGCAGCAACGAGCCGCCGCCCGCAAGCATGATGCCACGATCCATGATGTCCGACGCGAGCTCGGGCGGCGTGCGGTCGAGGGTCTCCTTGATCGCGTCGATGATCTGCACGAGCGGCTCCTCGAGCGCTGCGCGCACCTCCTCGGAGGTGAGCACGACGGTCT
The DNA here is from genome assembly GCA_035540675.1 of Solirubrobacteraceae bacterium. Lineage (GTDB taxonomy): Bacteria > Actinomycetota > Thermoleophilia > Solirubrobacterales > Solirubrobacteraceae > DATLGB01. Next base: position 16,662 of record DATLGB010000218.1, read on the forward strand.
TGGGCAGCCCGGAGACCAGGTCGCGGCCGCGGATCTCCGCCTGGACCTCCTCCTCGAGGGGGTAGGCGGAGCCGATCTCGAGCTTGACTTCCTCGGCCGTCTGCTGGCCGATCAGGAGCTTGTACTCCTTCTTGACGTAGTTGATGATCGCGTCGTCGAGCTCGTCGCCGCCGATGCGGATCGACTGGCTGACGACGATGCCGCCGAGCGAGATGACGGCGACCTCGCTGGTGCCGCCGCCGATGTCGACGACCATGTTGCCCGTCGGCTCCCCCACCGGCAGCCCGGCACCGATCGCGGCCGCCATCGGCTCCTCGATCAGGTAGGCCTGGCGTGCGCCGGCGCTCAGGCACGCCTCCTCGACGGCGCGCTTCTCCACGCCGGTGACGCCGGACGGCACGCAGACCACCACCCGCGGGTGCGCCCAGCGGTTCTGGTGCACCTTCTGGATGAAGTGCCGCAGCATCTCCTCGGTGACGTCGAAGTCGGCGATGACGCCGTCCTTGAGCGGCCGGATCGCCTGGATGGTGCCCGGGGTGCGTCCCAGCATGCGCTTGGCCTCGATGCCCACGGCGTGGACCTCGCCCGTGCGCGAGTCGATCGCGACGACCGACGGCTCGGACAGCACGATCCCGCGCCCGCGCACGTATACGAGCGTGTTCGCGGTTCCGAGATCGACAGCCATGTCGCGGCCGCCGAAGCCTGTGAGGTAGCCGAAGAAACCCATGAGAGGAGGGCGATCCGGTCGCTGCCGAGCGCGCGGCGCCGGGGAAGGTTCCGCCGCACCTGCGACCGCGCGGCAGTCTAGCGGCTCGCGTCCCCGGCACCTGCGGGCGACGCGCGGGATTTCTGCTGCAAACCGAGCTGCGCGGCTACCGCCTGAGCAGCTCCGGCGCGAGGTCGAGCAGCGTCGCGACCGGCAGGCCGACGACGTTGAGGTAGTCGCCCCGGATCTCGCGCACGAGCGCGGCGCCGCGCGCCTGGATGGCGTAGCCGCCGGCGCGCTCGCGCCACTCGCCCGTGCCGACGTACCAGTCGATCCAGGCGTCGTCGAGGTCGCGGAAGGCCACGTCGGTGACGGCGACGGCCGCGCGGTCGCCGAGGACGAGGCCGCTCACGACCTGATGGGTGCGCCCGGTGAGCGCGCGCAGCGTCCGCGCCGCGTCGGCGTCGTCGGCCGGCTTGCCGTAGATGCGGCCGTCGAGCGCCACCAGCGTGTCGACGCCGAGCACCAGCTCGCCGCCGACCGCCGACGCCTTGCGGCGCGCGTTCTCGAGCGCGACCTCGGACGGGTCCCCCTCGGCGAGCTCGTCGGCCCCCGACGGGCGCACCTCGAACGGGATGCCGAGCTGCTCGAGGATCGCGCGCCGCTGCGGCGACCGGCTGGCGAGGACCAGGGTCAGCTAGAGCTCTCCGAAGAAGATGCCGGCCTCGCGGGTGCCCGATTCGGGCGAGTCGGAGCCGTGGACCATGTTCTTGCCGACCTCGACGGCGTAGTCGCCGCGGATCGACCCCGGCGCCGCCTCGAGCGGGTTGGTGGCGCCGATGACCTGCCGCGCCGCCTTGATGGCGCTCTCGCCCTCCAGCACCATCGCGACGAGCGGGCCGGACGTGATGAACTCCACCAGCTCGCCGAAGAACGGCTTGCCCTCGTGCTCGGCGTAGTGTTGTTTCGCGGTCTGCTCGTCGAGCTGCTTGAGCTCGAGCGCGACGAGGCGCAGGCCCTTGCGCTCGAAGCGCGCGATGATCTCCCCGGTCAGCCCGCGCGCGAAGGCGTCCGGCTTGACCAGGATCAGGGTTCTCTCGATAGCCATGGCGCGGGACAGTAGCCCGCGTGCGGGTCGGGCGGGCCGGCGGCTCGGCGGGCGCCGGCGTTTCCGGCGGCGGGTGAGGACGGGCAGACTCGGCGCCGGCGCGCGGCGGGTGCGCCGCGCGGCGCGGCGCGGCGCCGCTACTCCGACGCGTAGTCGGCCGCCGCCGTCTCCTGCGCGCTGCGGCGGCGCAGGCGCGCGGCGCTGGCGGTGGGCGACGTGGCGGTCGCACCCGGGACGACCTCGGTCTCGCAGTACGGGCACAGCTTCCAGCTCGGATCGAGCGGCTTCGAGCAGCTGCGGCACGGGTCCTTGAGGCGCTGCAGGCAGTTGGGACAGCGCAGGTAGTCCGACCGGATGTCGTGCTCGCAGTACGGGCAGAGGTCCCAGTCGAGCTGGTGCAGGCGTCCCTCGGCCGCGTGCATCTCGAGCTCGCGCAGGCGCACGTCGTCGAGGTACTCCGGCGGGCGGACGATCGCGTAGACCACGGTGCCGACGAACGGGAACAGCGACGCCGCCGTCGCGCACGCGACCAGCATCGGGTCGTCGATGCGGCGGCGGGCGTCGGCGTAGGTCCAGAAGATCAGCGCCACCCACAGCACCGCCAGGAACAGCAGGACCACCTTGACCGCCGTGTCGAGGGCGTTGTTGTTGATCCCGAGGATCGCGAGCGGCAGCACCATGTGTGGGCGGGAAGCGTAGTGGTTGGCGCGGTCGGGCGAGCAGCGCGGGCGCTAGAGGAAAGCCCGGCCGAAGGCGTAGCCGATCACGAAGAAGACGAGGATGACGATCGCCACGACGGCGGCGACCAGGCCGATCATCGCCGGCAGGCTCGGGTGGTCGCGGCGCCTCATCCGCGCAGCTCCTCGAGCTCCGCGCGCAGCCGGTCGAGCTTGTCGCGCTCGGCCTGGACCACCTCGGCGGGCGCGCGCTCCACGAAGCGCTCGTTGGCCAGCTTGCGCTCGGCGCGCCGCAGCTCGCCCTCGAGCGCCTCCAGGCGGTCGGCCCGCCGGCGCTGCTCGGCCTCGAAGTCGACCTCGTCGCTGGCGAACACCTCGAGGACGCCGCGGGGGTACGGGTAGCGCGCCACCGGCTCGCCGGCGTCACCGTCGCGCCACTCCAGCCGCGCCAGCCGCGCGATGGCGTCGGCCGTCGCGTCGTAGCCGGTGAGCCGCGCCGGCACGACCGCACCCGGGCGCACGCCGAGCGAGTCGCGCCAGCCGCGGATGCCCTTGATCGCGTCGATCGCCGCGCCGACCTCGTCCTCGGCCGCCTCGTCGACCGGCCCGAGGTCGCGCTCGGGCCAGCGCGCCTGTGCCAGCAGCCCCTCGGCGCCAGGCAGGTGCGCCCAGATCTCCTCGGTGACGAACGGGATCACCGGGTGCGCCATCGCCAGCGTCTCGGCCAGCACGTGCAGCGCCACGTCGGCGACCGGCTCGCCCTCGCCGTACAGGCGCGGCTTGACCAGCTCGAGGTACCAGTCGCACAGGTCGCCGTAGACGAAGTCGTACAGGCCGAGGGCGGCCCGGTGGAACTCGAACTCCTCGACCGCCCGCGCCGTCGCGTCCTTCGCGCGCGCGAGGCGCGACAGGATCCAGCGGTCCTCGAGCGTGCGCGGCTCGGGGCGCGAAGGCGGGACGGCCGGAGAGATTTCGTCCTCCGGTCCTCTCAAGTTCGGACCTCCGGACGACGTCACGCGCATGAGCACGAGCCGCGACGCGTTCCACAGCTTGTTCGCCAGCTGCGAGCCCTGCGCGATCTTGTCCTCGTTGAAGCGCACGTCCTGCGTCGACGACATCGCCAGCAGCCCGAAGCGGACGGCGTCGGCGCCGTAGGCCGGGAAGTCGCCGCCGTGGGCGAACACCGGCGGGCGCGGGCCGCCCTCGATCAGGGCGAGCGGGTCGATGCCCGTCCCCAGCGACTTGCTCATCCGCCGGCCGTCGGGCGCCTGGATGACCGAGTGCACGTAGACGTCCTCGAACGGGACGTCGCCGGCGAACTCCATGCCCATCATCACCATTCGCGCCACCCACAGGAACAGGATGTCGCGCGCGGTCAGCAGCACGTTCGTGGGATAGAACGCCCGCAGCTCGGGCGTCTGCTCGGGCCAGCCCAGCGTCGCGAACGGCCACAGCGCGCTCGAGAACCAGGTGTCGAGCACGTCCGGGTCGCGCTCCCAGCCGTCGCCGTCGGGCGCCTCGAGGCCGACGTGGGTCTCCTCGCCGCGGTACCAGACCGGGATCCGGTGCCCCCACCACAGCTGGCGGGAGATGCACCACGGGCGGATGTTCTCCATCCATTCCAGGTAGCGGCGCGACTGGCCGTCCGGGACGATGCGGACGCGCCCGTCGCGCACCGCGTCGATCGCCGGGCGCGCGAGCTCGTCCATGCGCATGAACCACTGCAGCGAGATCAGCGGCTCGATGCGCTCGCCGGACCGGTGCGAGTACGGCACGGAGTGCACGAGCGGCTGCGTGCGCGAGATCAGGCCCTGCTCGCGCAGCGCCTCGACCACCGCCTCGCGGCACTCCAGCGCGGTCATCCCGGCGAAGCGCTCGCCGGCGGCGGCGGTCATGCGTCCGTCCTCACCGATCACCGAGACCTCCTCGAGCCCGTGGGCGCGGCCGATCTCGAAGTCGTTGGGGTCGTGCGCGGGCGTGATCTTCAGCGCGCCCGTCCCGAAGTCGGGCTTCACGTACGGGTCGGCGATGATCTTCAGCCGCCGCCCGACCAGCGGCAGGACCGCCGTCTCCCCCACCAGCCGCTGGTAGCGCTCGTCGTCGGGGTGCACGGCGATCGCCGTGTCGCCCAGCATCGTCTCCGGGCGCACGGTGGCGATCGTGATCGAGCCGCCGCCGTCGAGCGGGTAGTCGATCGAGTACAGCGTGTCGGTGACCTCGCGCTCCTCGACCTCGAGGTCGGAGATCGCCGAGCGCGAGCCCGGGTCCCAGTTGACCATGTAGTTGTCGCGGTAGATCAGGCCCTTGTCGTAGAGGTCGACGAAGACCTTCAGCACCGCGCGGACGTACGCGTCGTCGAGCGTGAAGCGCTCGTCCTCGTAGTCGCAGGTCGCGCCGAGGCGCTTGTACTGGCCGATGATCGTCCCGCCGTACTCCTCGCGCCAGCGCCACACGCGCTCGACGAACGCCTCGCGGCCGATCGCTTCGCGGCTCGAGCCCTCCGACAGCAGCAGGCGCTCCACCTGCGTCTGCGTCGCGATCCCGGCGTGGTCGGTGCCCAGGATCCACTTGGTGCGCCGGCCGAGCATCCGGTGGTAGCGGATCAGCGCGTCCTGGATCGCGCCGTTGAGCGCGTGGCCCATGTGCAGCGCGCCCGTGACGTTGGGCGGCGGGATCGCGATCGAGTAGTTCTCCGCGGCGTCGCCGCCGGGCTGCGGGTGGTGCAGCTCCGACGCCAGCCAGCGCTCGGAGACGCGCGGCTCGACGTCGGCGGGCTCGTAGCGGGGAGCGAGGTCCGTCATCGGATTTGGGCAGCGTACTGGCGCCCAAACCCGGCCCGCAGCACGGGCTGCGAGTTCTGGCCCAGGCAGCGCCCCCGGGGGGGTGCTCCCGCCGCGGCCGGCAGGCTGGCCAGCGCGCGCCCGCGCCTGTAGGGTCGGGCCGTGGGCGCGCTCGGGCGGGGTGTGGCGTGACGCGCGAGCACGGCGCGAGCGCCGTCGCCGCGGCACCGGCGCCTGCCGCAGCCCGCGCGTCGAGCGGCGGGCACGGCCCGCAGGTCGCTCTGCCACCGGGGGCCGGTGGCCGCCGCGCTGCAGTGGTCGACCTCCAGCGGGCAGTCGGCAATCGCGCCGTGGCGGGCATCGTGGGCGGCGCGCCCGGGCCGGCGCCGGCGCCGGTTCGCCCGTCTGCGCGCCGGCGGCTCGCGCGGGTGCCCGCCTACCGGCCCAACCCGCCGTGGGCCTGGACCTGCACCAACCAGGGCCCGCACCAGCGCGACCGCCCGTTCTACATCCCCGACGTGATGCCCTGCGAGCCGATGCCCCGCTGGCTGGACCACTCGGCGATCTGGTTCGAGGTGGCGACGCGGTTCATCAGCGAGGCGGTCGCGCGCGTGGACTGCAGGACCGAGGCGCGGGACGTGTGGGCCGCGTACTTCGACGCGACCGGCTCGCCGCGGTTCGTCTGGGATCAGGCACGTGAGCCGGCGAGCTGCGTGATCCGCTCCCTCAGCGGCGACCCGAGCCATGACAGCGAGGAGCTGCCGATCGTGGCCCACGTGGAGACGAACCTCTCGTCGCTGCTGCCCCGTCTGCGCGGCGCAGCGTCGGTGCGGGTGCCATTCGCCGCCGCCGGAGTGCCCCCGCCGCTGCTCACGCCTCCGCTGACCTTCAACGTCAACACGCGCATCGGCGGCCAGCTGTTCGGGGGCGTCGCCGGCCCCTCGGACCACCCGCGGGGAATCGGCACCAACTGCGGAAGCGAGTACGGCGCCGACACGCGCGCGGTCGACGGCGTCGTCGAGCTGGTCAAGGAGGTCGATGCGACGGACCCGAGCCGGATCTGGGTCACGCCCCGCTTCGAGTTCGACTGGCGCATCACGGACGCGGTCGACTTCTGCCCGGGCAACACCGGCGAGCGCGCGCACTACCAGGTCCGCGCCGGCGTGGTGGCGGCCAGCGTCCTCGAGGCCAGCGGGATGGCGCGCGACATCTACGTCGAGGCCCGCTACCGGCGCACGCGCACCGGCCGGCGTCTGGGGCCGTTCCCGAACCCCGATCCGGCGCCGCCGACCTTCATCACCGTGCCCGCAGAGGCGCTCTTCGGGTTCGACCAGAGCCACCTCAGCCCGCGGGCCGAGCAGGCCCTTCGGACGCGGCTCGGCGACGCGCCGGCCCACCACGACCCGAGCCGGCCGGTGCGGGTGCGCGGGCATGCCGACTCGGTGCCCGGGCCGACGCCCGACTACAACCTGCAGCTGTCGAAGCGGCGGGCCGAGGCCGTCAGGGCCTTCCTGGAGCGCGAGTACCCGAACCTGCGCGGGCACGTCGTCGCCGAGGGCTTCGGCGACACGGTGCCCGTGGCTCCGAACGACACGGCCGAGGGCCGCGCGCGCAACCGGCGCGTCGAGATCGAGCTCGACCGCCGCGCGCCCTGAGCCTCTAGGCCGACTCGGCGGCGGGCTCTTCGCCCGCGTCGTCGTCGGAGGCGACGGTGACGAGCGTCGGGCGGACGCCGCGGTCGACCGTCTCCTTGGTGACGACGCACTTCTTGACGTCGCGGCGCGACGGCAGCTCGAACTGCACCTCGAGGAGCACCTCCTCGATGATCGAGCGCAGGCCGCGCGCGCCCGTCTCGCGGGAGATGGCCTTGTCGGCGACGGAGTTGAGCGCCTCGTCGGTGAAGACCAGCTCGATGCCGTCGAAGGCGAAGAAGCGCTGGAACTGCTTGACGATGGCGTTGCGCGGCTCGGTGAGGATCGTGATCAGGTCGTCGCGCGAGAGCTGGTGGACGGCGCTGCAGACCGGCAGGCGGCCGATGAACTCGGGGATCAGGCCGTACTGCATGAGGTCCTCGGGCAGGACCTCCTCGAACAGCTCGCCCGTGTCCTTGTCCGCCTTGGTCGTCAGCGTGGAGCCGAAGCCGACGCCCTTGTGGCCGATGCGGCGCTCGATGACCTTGTCGAGGTCGGCGAACGCGCCGCCGCAGATGAACAGGACGTTCGTCGTGTCGATGGTGAGGAACTCCTGGTGCGGGTGCTTGCGCCCGCCCTGCGGGGGCACCGACGCGGTGGTGCCCTCGAGGATCTTCAGGAGCGCCTGCTGGACGCCCTCACCCGAGACGTCGCGCGTGATCGACGGGTTGTCCGCCTTGCGGGCGATCTTGTCGACCTCGTCGATGTAGATGATCCCGGTCTCGGCCTTCTTGACGTCGAAGTCGGCGGCCTGGATCAGCTTGAGCAGGATGTTCTCGACGTCCTCGCCGACGTAGCCGGCCTCGGTCAGCGCCGTGGCGTCGGCGATCGCGAACGGGACGTTGAGGATGCGCGCCAGCGTCTGCGCCAGCAGCGTCTTGCCGCAGCCCGTCGGGCCGAGCAGCAGGATGTTCGACTTCTGCAGCTCGATGTCCGGCTCGGCGTTCTGCATGAGCTGGACGCGCTTGTAGTGGTTGTAGACGGCCACCGACAGCGTGCGCTTGGCCTGCTCCTGCCCCACGACGTACTCGTTGAGGACGGACCAGATCTCCTTCGGCTTCGGCAGGTTGTCGATGTCGAAGGTCGGCGGGGCGGTGAGCTCCTCGTCGATGATCTCGTTGCAGAGATCGATGCACTCGTCGCAGATGTAGACGCCGGGGCCCGCGATGAGCTTCTTGACCTGCCGCTGCGACTTCCCGCAGAAGGAGCAGAGGAGCTGCTCGTTGGAGTCCGTGGGTCGGGCCATCGCGTGCTCGTTCTTTCGCGTCGTCGGCTCGTTTCCTCCCGGCACGGCGGCGACGCGTCCGGGCGAGTCTAGCAACGGTCCCGGGGCCGCCGACAGGCCTCCGGGAGGGGTGCTCGCCCCATCCAACGGGGCGGGGCGGCGTCAGCTGCCGGGCGTCCAGAGCTTCTCGCGCGCCGCGGCCCGCTCCGGCGCGATCGGCTTCGCCGAGTCGACCACGACGTCGAGCGCCTTGGCGTGCGCGACGTCCTCGCGCAGCGCGTCGAGGCGGCCGGCGGAGCGGATGCGGTCGAGCAGCTTCTTCGGCGTCGTGCGCGAGCGCTCGGCGTCGCCGGCGAGCGCCTCGAGCAGGTCCTGGTCGCTGGGATCGATGCCCTCCGCCTCGACGATGGCGGCGAGGACGGCCTCGCGCCGCAGCTGCTGCTCGGCGTCGGGCTTGGCCTCCTCGACGACCTCCTCCTCGGTCTTGCCGGAGAGCTTGAGGTACGTCGCGCGGTCGATGCCCTGGTGGGAGAGGCTGTGCGCCATCTGGTCCCACAGCTCCTTGGCGCGGGCGCTGACGAGGTCGTCCGGGACGCTGACGGTGGCGTTGGCGACCGCCGCGTCGAGCGCGGCCTGCCGGAAGCGGGTCTCGAGCTGCGCCGACTCCGCCTCGGCGATCCGCCCGCGGATGTCCTCGCGCAGCTCGTCGACCGAGTCGAAGCCCTGTTCGAGCGCGAAGTCCTCGTCGAGCTCGGGGAGCTGCTTGACCTTGACCTCCTTGACGGTGACGGCGAACTCCGCCTGCTTGCCGGCGAGCTCGGCGGCGCCGTAGTCGCCGGGGAAGGTGATGGTGACCGTCCGCTCGTCGCCCGCCGCGGCGCCCTCGAGCTGCTCCTCGAAGCCCGGCACGAGGCGGTTGGAGCCCAGCTCGACCATCTGGTCGCGGCCCTCGCCGCCCGCGAACTGGAGGCCGTCGACCGAGCCGACGAAGTCCATCACCACGAAGTCGCCCTTCTGCGCGGGCCGGTCGGCCGTGTCGAGCCGGGCCGTGCGCTCGCGCAGCCGGTCGAGCTCCGCCTGCACGACGTCGTCGTCGACGGCCGGCTCGTCGCGCGGGACCTCGAGCCCCTTGTACTCGCCGAGCGTGGCCGTCGGGCGCACGCCGATCTCGATCGAGAAGCGCAGCGGCTCGCCCTCGCCGGGCAGCCCCTCGAGGTCGAGCTGGGGATCGCCCACGGGCACGATGCGCGCGTCGTCGATGGCCGCCGAGTACCACTGCGCGAGGCTCTCGCGGACGGCCTCGTCGAGCACCGCCTCGCGCCCCACGCGCTGGATGACGATCGGCGGCGGCACCTTCCCGGCGCGGAAGCCGGGCACCCGCAGCGACTGCCCGAGCGCTCTCGCCGCGGTGGCCACGCGGCGCTCGATCTCGTCCGGAGAGACCTCCGCCTGCACGCGCACGCGCGACTCGGGGAGCTCGGTGACGGTGGTGGTGACGCCGGTCGTGGCCATGGGAGCGCGCACGATAGCGTCCGGCCCGCCGTGCGCCGGTCGCCTCTCGAACGTCTCGCCGCCGGGCTGATCACGGGCCCCGCCGGCCACCTCGTGGCCGGCGTCGCCGACTGGCTGACGATGCTCGTGCGCTGGCGGATCGAGGAGCGGCGCCGCCGGCGCGGCGCCGCCCCGAGGTCGTCCTAGCCCTCGACCGCCTGGCGCGGCGAGCGGCCGAGGCGGATGGCGATGATCGAGGTGTTGGTGGCGCTCCAGGGCGCCTGGGCGACGTCGCAGCTCAGCGCCGCGGTGCCGGCCTGCGCGAACGTGCGGGTGATCTGCGTCGTGATCTCGCCCGGCGAGCTGGAGCCCGGGGTGCCGAGCAGGCTGCGCGACTCGTCCGTGTCGCCGCTTGCGTCGAGCTTGCAGTGGCCGGAGAGGGTGCGGCCCTCGTCGAACAGGCCCGACTGCACGTTCTGCGCCGTCAGCACCGTCTTGGCGAAGATCGCGTACGTGCCGGGCGGGATGTTCGACAGCGTCGCCACGCGCTCTTCCTTGCCGGCCTCGACGTTGTTCGGGCCCTGCAGGCGGAACGCCTCGAGCGCCTGCGTGCTGGCGTCCGTGATGGCCGCACGGGCCGACGCCTCGAGGTTGCCGAGGCCGATCGTGCTGTTCTTGATCTTGTCGCCGCCGACGGTCGCCTTCTTGAGCTCCTTGCCGGAGACGCTGCCGTCCTTGAGGTCGAGCCCGGTCAGGGTGCCGTTCTTGACCTGGCTGCTCGAAGTGATGATCGCCTTGGCCGCAACGGCGGTGCCGCTCATCGCGACGAAGAGGGCGATGAGCGAGATGACGAGCGACGGGCTCGGCCGCCGTCGCGGGGTGAGACTGCGCATGAAGATGACCTTTCCCCTGCCTGGATGAGTTCGTGCGGAGAGTGCCGCAGGGTTACCGCAACTGTACGGAACACGCCGGATCCCGTCAGCGGTTCGGTGCGCCGCGAACACGTCCTGCCGTACTCGCCGCCACGAGCGCCAGCGCGAGCAGCGCGACGGCGGCCAGCGCGACCGAGGCACCCGTCGCGACCGCCAGGTGATAGGAGGCGAGCAGGCCCGTCGCGCCCGCCAGCGCGCCCAGCGCCGCCGCGAGCGCCAGCGCGCGCTCGAGCCGGCGCGTGAGGGCGAGCGCGGCGGCGGCCGGCGCGAGCACGAGCGCCACGAGCAGCAGGCTGCCGAGGATGGGCGCGGCCGCCACCGTGGTGGCGCCGAGGACGCCCAGCAGCGCCAGCTCGGCGCGCCGCGGTCGCGCACCGAGCGAACCGGCCGCGGCGCGGTCGAACGCCGCCAGCGCGAGGCGGCGGTGCAGCGCCACGAGCACCGCGAGCGCCGCTGCGGCCAGCGCCGCGCCCGCCAGGAGGTCGCGCGGCGAGGCACCGAGGGGGTCGCCGAACAGCAGCGCCTCCAGGCGCGGCGGGGTCTCCGGCGCGAGCGCGAGCAGGCTGCCCGCGCCGAACAGCGCCCCCACGCCGACGGCGACGCCGACGTCGGGGCCCAGGCGCGGGTCGCGCCCGGCGAGCGCCACGGCGACGGCCGCGGCGGCCACGCCGCCCGCCGCGCCCAGCACGAGCGGCGCGCCGGCGAGCGCCGCCACCACGAGGCCCGGCAGCATCCCGTGGCTGAGCGACTCGGCCGCGAACGCCTGGCGGTACAGCAGCACCCACACGCCGAGCGGGCCGCACGCGCAGCCGAGGACCACGAGCTCCGCCAGCGCCCGCCGCACGAGCTCGGAGCGCAGCGGGTCGAGCAGCCACTCCATCAGTGCGCGTGGTGGTCGAGCCGGATGCCGGCGCCCGCGCCCGCGCCGAGCACGACGAGCTCGGCGCCGTAGGTGCGGCGCAGCACGTCGACCGACAGCACCGCGCCGGGCGCACCGAAGGCGACCTGCTCGCGGTTCAGGCACAGCACGTCGTCGTAGCCGCGCGCGAGCGCCACGTCGTGCGTGGCCACGAGCAGCGCCCGGCCCTCCTCGCGCAGGTCGCGCAGGAGCGCGTCGACGGCCACCGCGCTGACCGCGTCGACGCCCGACAGCGGCTCGTCGAGCAGCAGGACGCGGGCGTCCTGCAGCAGCGCCCGCGCGATCAGCACCCGCTGGCGCTGCCCGCCCGACAGCGAACCGAAGTGCGACCGCGCGCGGTCGGCGAGGCCCACGCGCTCGAGCGCCGCCGCGGCACGAGCCCGGTCGGCGGCGGCGATGCGCCGGTACCACGGCGTGCGCGCGTAGGCGCCCATCAGCACGACGTCGAGCGCCGCGACGGGGAAGTCGAGCCGCGCGCGCTCGGTCTGCGGCACGTAGGCGGGCCGGCCGGCGACCTCCACCGTCCCGCGCCGCACCGGAAGCTCGCCCAGCAGCGCGCGGAACAGCGTCGTCTTGCCGCCGCCGTTGGGGCCGAGGACCGCGACGATCCGTCCCGGGGCCACTTCGAAGCCGACGCCGTGGACGGCGTCCTCTCCCCCGCCGTAGCCGCCCGCCAGCCCGGCGACGCGCACGAGCGCGCTCACGCCGGCACCGCCGGCGGGCGGATCGACGCGGCGGCGAACACCACGCCGCCGATGAGCGCCAGCGCGGGGCCGGGCGGGACGTCGAGGCGCCCCGCCAGCCACAGCGCCGCGACGCCCTCGGCGAGCGCGATCGCCACCGCCGCGCGCCGCATCGCCGCGAGGTCGTCGGTGAGCAGGCGCGCGGTCGCGGCCGGCACCACGAGCACCACGCCCGCCAGCAGCGCGCCGGCGGCGTCGACCGCCACGACCGCGGCGAGCCCGATGCAGACGAGCAGCGCGGCGTCGAGCCCGCGCCCCCCGGCCCCCAGCGAGCCGGCGGCGGCGGGGTCGAAGGCGGCGGCCGCCCACCGCCGGCGCAGCGCGGCGTCGACCGCCAGCACGACCACGGCGACGGCGGCCGTCAGGGCCAGCTCGCGGTCGCCGACGGCCAGCAGCGAGCCGAGCAGCAGCGCGTCGACGCCGGCGCCGGACTCGAAGACGTCCGACGCCAGCACCACGCCGGCGGCCAGCGCGGCCACGAGCAGGACGCCGGTGGCGGCGGCCGCGTCGATCCGGCGGCTGCGGCCGGCGGCGGCGAGGGCGCCGGCGAAGGCGAGGGCGGCGCCGAGGGCGCCGGCCGCCGCCGGGATGCCCCACGGGCCGGCGACCACGAGCCCCGGGAAGGTCGCCGTGCCCGCGGCGTGGGTGAAGAACGCGAGGCGGCGCAGGACGATCCAGGTGCCCAGCACCCCCGCCATCAGCGCGAGCAGCGCCAGCTCGGCCAGCGCGCGCGGCGCGTAGGGCGCGGCGAACGGCTCGAGCAGTTCCATCAGGCGGGCAGGTCGCAGCCGACGCGGCGGCCGGCGAGCCCGTCGACGAGCCCGCGCGTATCGGCCGCCAGCGCCTGCATGTAGGTCGCGCCGCTCGAGCCGGGGGGACCGAGCGCGTCCGCCCAGAGCGGGCGCCCGACCGTCGCGCCCGCCTGCTCGGCGATCGCCCGCTCGACGCGCGCGTTGAGCGCGCGCTCGGTGAAGATCGCCCGCACGCGGTGACGGCGGATCGCGCGCACGAGCGCGTCCACCTCGCCCGCCGAGGGCTGCCCGCGCGAGGACAGCGACGGCACGACCGAGCCGAGCACGCGCAGGCCGTAGCGGCCGGCGTAGTAGCCGTAGCTGTCGTGCGTGGTGACCAGCCGCCGCTGGTCGCGCGGCACCGCCTGCCAGCAGCGCGCGATGGCGGCGTCGAGCCGACGCAGGCGCTGCGTCGCGCGCCCGGCGCCGGCCCGGTAGGCGTCGCGGCCGGCGCGGTCGGCGCGGGCCAGGGCGTCGCGGATCGCCGCAACCGCCAGGACGGCGTTGCTCGGGTCCTGCCACCAGTGCGGGTCCTCGCCGCGGCGGCGCACGCGATCGAGCAGCGTCAGGACGGGCGTACCCGAGCCGGCCGCGTCGATCGCCGGCTGCGCCCACTCGTCGGCCTCGCCGCCCGAGCGGACGACCAGCCGCGCGCGCTCGAGGGCGCCGACGTCGCTGGGGCGCAGCTCGTGGTCGTGCGGGTCGGTGCCCGCGGGCAGCAGCGAGACGACGTGCACGCGCTCGCCGCCGACCTGGCGGACGAGGTCGGCCACCTGGGGCGTCGTGGCCACGACGGCCAGCGCGTCGGTGCCGCCGGTGTCGCGCTGCGCGAGCGCCCCGACGGCGACGACGGCGGCCAGCGGCAGCGCGAGGACGACGATCAGGCGGCGGAGCGGTGGCGACATGGCGCGGCAGACCTTAGTGCAAATGATTCTCATTCGCTACGATGCCGTCGTGCCCTGGATCGAGCACGCCCGGCGCGAGCTGGCGCGCACCGGCCATCGCGCCGGCGGCGCGCGCGGCGCCGTGCTCGGCCTGCTCGGCGAGCAGGCGTGCTGCCTGAGCGCGCAGGAGATCCACGACGCGCTGCGCGAGCGCGGGCCCGGCGTCGCGCTGGCGAGCGTGTACCGCGCGCTCGACGTCCTCACGGAGCTCGGCCTCGTGCACCGCATCGACGTCGGCGGCGTCGCGTGCTACGAGCCGGCCGATCCGAGCGGCGAGCACCACCACCACGCGATCTGCGGGCGCTGCGGGCGCCGGGACGCCTTCGAGGACGCCGAGCTCGAGCGGCTGCTCGAGCGCGCAGGCCGGCGGCTCGGCTACGCGGTCGGCGGGCACGACCTCGTGCTGCGCGGCACCTGCCCGGCCTGCACGACCGTGCGCTGACAACGCGCGACCCGAGCTGGTTTCGCCGCCGCGCGGCGGGTAGCCCTGCCTCGTGCTCGAAGATCCGACCGCCGTCGACCTCGTCGTCGCCAATCGCGACGGCACCGTCGTGCTCTCCATGTTCGAGGAGCGCCCGTGGGACGGCTCCGACGAGCGCGTGCGCCAGCTCGAGGAGAAGGTCAACGCCTACCTGGCGTTCGTCCTGGACGGCCACATGCAGCGAGACCACCCGGACATCGAGCCGAAGCAGATCACGATCCGCCTCGACTACCTCAACCGCATGGACGGCCGCACGCGCTCGCTGCTGCCCGGCATCGAGGCGACGCTCAAGGAGTACGGCATCGACTTCGCCATCCACCACCTGCGCGAAGCCACCGCCGCCTGATCCCGGATCTCGCAGGAGGAACGTCATGCACCTCGGCAGAGCAGCCATCCGCGGGGTCGTCGGCCCGCTGTTCATCGGCCACGGCACCCAGAAGCTCTTCGGCTGGTTCGGCGGCCACGGCGTCGAGGGCACCGGCGGCGCCTTCGAGTCGATGGGCCTCAAGCCGGGGCGCCGCCACGCCATCGCCGCGGGCGCGTCGGAGGCCGTCGGTGGTGCGCTGGTCGCCACGGGCGCGCTGACGCCGGTCGGCGCGGCGATGATCACCGGCACGATGGTCACGGCGATCCGCAAGATGCACGGGTCCAACGGGCCGTGGGTGACCGAGGGCGGCTGGGAGTACCCGGCGGTCCTGATCGGCGCCATGGTCGCGATCGCCGAGGAGGGCCCCGGGTCGCCCTCCGTGGACGCGAAGTGGCTGCCGGGCTTCAAGGGCACGGGCTGGGCGCTGCTGGCGCTGGCCGCCGGTGTCGCGGGCTCCTACCTCGCCACCTCGAAGCCGCTCAACGAGGCCGCCGGCGCGGACTCGGACGACACGGCGGACGCCGTCGGCGATCCGGCCGCGGCCTCCAACGGCCACCGCGAGCCGGAGCTCGCCAGCGCGTAGCAGCGCGGCACCGCCGGCCCGGGCGCCGCACGGGTAGCGTCCCGGCCGATGCGCGCACTGCAGATCTCCCGCCTCGACGGGCCGGACGCCCTCGAGCTCGTCGACCTCCCCGAGCCGCCCGGCGCCCACCCGATCACGCCGGGCGAGGGCGTCCTCGTCGACGTCCGCGCCGCCGGCATCGCCTTCCCCGACGTCCTGCAGACCCGCGGGCTGTACCAGTTCAAGCCCGAGCTGCCGTTCGTGCCGGGCGCCGAGGTGGCCGGCGTGGTGCGGTCCGCGCCCGCCGGCTCCGGGCTGTCGGCGGGCGACCGCGTCGCCGCCTTCACCTTCCTCGGCGGCTTCGCGGACGTCGCGGTCGCTCCCGCGTTCCTGACCTTCGCGCTGCCCGAGGAGCTCGACTTCGCCCAGGGCGCCGCCCTGGTGCTCAACTACCACACCGCCTACTTCGCGCTGAAGCTGCGCGGCCGCCTGCGCGAGGGCGAGCGCGTGCTCGTCCACGGCGCGGCCGGCGGCGTCGGCACCGCCGCGCTGCAGGTCGCCAGGGGGCTCGGCGCAAGCACGGTCGCGGTCGTGTCCTCCGACGAGAAGGAGGCCGTGGCGCGCGCGGCCGGCGCCGACGACGTGGTGCGCTCCGACGGGCCCTGGCGCGAGCAGGTGACCGAGCTGACGGGCGGCGGCGTCGACGTCGTGCTCGACCCGGTCGGCGGCGACCGCTTCACCGACAGCCTGCGCGCGCTGCGCGAGGACGGCCGGGTCGTCGTCGTGGGCTTCACGGGCGGCTCGATCCCCGAGGTCAAGGTCAACCGGCTGCTGCTGCGCAACACCGAGGTGGTCGGCGCCGGATGGGGCGCGTACGTGATGGGCAGGCCGCAGCTCAACCGCGAGATCGGCGAGGCCATCGGCGGCCTGATCGGCGACGGCCACGTCCGCCCCATCGTCGGCGCGCGCTTCCCGCTCGAGCGCGGCGCCGACGCGCTGAAGCTCATCGACGGCCGCGGCGCGACCGGCAAGGTCGTGCTGGAGACGGCGTAGACCGCAACCCATCCAGCTTCCGTCTGCTCAGGAGACGAAAGCTGGATGGATGTTCGCGGCGCTTCCTCCTCGACCGGCTCGCCGGCGCCGGCGCCCGCTACGACAGCAGGACGACGAGGACGATCACGGCGATGATGAGGGCGATGATGGCAATCGTGCGAGTGTTCATGCGCCCGCTGTTGCCCGTTTCGGCGTCGCAGGGAACCTCGTCACCCGCCGAAGCCGGTCGTGAGGCCGCGCAGCCGCCTCGCCTCACGCCGCGGCACGCCAGGTTCGCCGGGTGCGAGGTTCGCGCCGCTCCCTGCCGCAGGCGCCACCGTCGCTCGTGCCCGGAGTCGCCGAGCTCGTCGCGCGCAACGACGAGACGACGGGGGGCGAGCTGACGCGGGCGCCGGTCGAAGAGCAGGAACGCCTGCGCGTGGTGGCGCTGTGGTGGTGGGTGCTGCCGGTCGGCGGCATCCCCTGGCCCGCCGGGGCGCTGGCGATGCTCGCGGCGATGGCGGCGGGAGCCCTCCTGCTACGGCGCGTCGCGACCCGACCCCTCGACGACGAAGACCCCGCGGGTGCGGGGCCTTCCGAGGGGAGGACGACGGGACTTGAACCCGCGACCGCCGGGACCACAACCCGGAGCTCTACCAACTGAGCTACGCCCTCCGCGGTGCGTCGTGAGGGTAGTGGATGCCCGCCCCGGCGCGCGGGCCGCCCGGGTGCCCCGGATGCGCGGAGTTCAAACCGTCATCTGGAAACCTGCAAGCAACCGTTCGCGACCTACGACATGTGTCCCGTACTGTGCCGCCGTCGTTGCCATCGGGAGGGCAACCGTTCAGGAGGGGCTCGTGAAGGACGAAGGCGTGCAGCACGTGCTGCAGGCTCGGCTCGAGGACGTCGATCAGGAGATCGACGACCTCCAGAGCCTGCTGGCGATCATGCGCAGGATCGAACGCGACGGCGCGCTGCGGGAGCAGCTGCGGGCGGCCGACCTCGGCTTCCGCCTGCAGGACCTGTGGGCCGGGCGGCTGACCGGCGACGCGCTCCGGCACGCGCTCGACGTGCTCGAGGGGCTCGGGACACCCGCTTCCGCCAGAGCGGCCTGACCCCCGGGATCGCGGGGCGCAGCGTCGCGCCGGGCGCTTGACTTGCCGCGCAGCGGCCGGAGAGACTGCGCGCATGACCGCAGGGACGCGCAGGCTCGTGGTGCTGGGAGCGATCGGGATGTTCGGGGCCGGCACGGCGATCGCCGCGGCCGGTATCCCGGGCGCCGACGGGAGGATCCACGCCTGCTACAGCACCACGTCGGGTGCCGTGCGCCTGATCGACCGTGAGGCGGGCGCGACCTGCGCCGGCGGCGAGCAGCTCATCTTCTGGAACCAGACGGGCCCGGCCGGTCCCACCGGTCCGCGCGGGCTGACCGGTCCCGCCGGCCCCACCGGGCCGCGCGGCGCGGACGGCGCAGCCGGTCCCGCCGGCCCCACGGGCCCGCGCGGGCTGACCGGTCCCGCCGGACCCACCGGCCCGCGTGGCGCGGACGGCACCGACGGCGACGCCGGACCCACGGGCCCGCGCGGGCTGACCGGTCCCGCCGGCCCCACCGGCGCACAGGGCCCGGCCGGCCCCGCGGGCACCGACGGCGCAGCGGGCCCGGCCGGTCCCGCCGGCCCGCAAGGACCCGCCGGCCCGCCCGGTCCGCTGCCGCCGTGGGCGCAGACCGCGAAGGGCGCGACGATGCTGACGTCATCCCGGTTCGAGGACGTCCTCGCCGGCGGCACGCAGCCCGGCGGTCGCTACGTCTCCGCCCGCGCCACGGCGACCATCGCCGGCGGCGGGCGCGCGGCCCTGCTCACCTGCCGGCTGGTCCAGCGCGCCGGCGAGGCCGCCACCACGCTCGACGAGGTGGCGGTGCGCCTCGAGGGCGACGACCGCGCGGTGGTGGTCAACCAGGCCGTCGCCGTCGTGCCGGCCGGTGGTCGCGTCGCGTGGGCCTGCAAGCTGCCCACCAGGCCCAGCAAGCTTCGCGTCCGCATCGACGACGCGCGCTACGTCGAGATCGCCGTTGGGAGCGGCGGGACGCCGGACTAGACGTAGCGCGCCGCGGCGCGCACCGCCGAGGCGCCGTAGCCGCCGCCGAACAGGACGGCGTGGACGAGCAGCGGCAGCAGCTGGTAGAGCGCGACGCGCTCCTCGTGATCCGCCGCGAGCGGCCGCACCTCCTCGTACGCGGCCAGCAGGTCGGGCGGCGGCGAGCCGAACAGCCGCAGCATCGCCAGGTCGACCTCGCGGTGCCCGGCGTACGCGGCCGGATCGACCAGCCACGGCTCGCCGGCGGGGCCCGCCATGACGTTGCCGCTCCACAGGTCGCCGTGCAGGCGGGCCGGCGGCTCGGGTGGCCCGCACAGCCCGCCCATGCGCGCGATCACGTCCTCGAGCACGGCGGCGCCGGCGGCGTCGAGCGCACCGCGGTCGCGGGCCAGGCGCACGAGCGGCGCGAGGCGCCGCTCGCCGTAGAAGGCCGGCCAGTCGGTCGCCGCGTCGCCGGGCAGCGCGACCGGGCCGACGAGCATCGGCCCCGCGAACGCGCCGGCACCGGCGGCGTGCAGGCGCGCGAGCCCGCGCCCGAGCGCGGCGTGGAACCCGGGCCCGGGTCGTCCGGGCTCGATCCACTCGAGCGCGAGCCAGTCCTCGTCCACCGCGACCGGCGCCGGCAGCGGCAGCGCCCGCGGTTCGGCGAGCCAGCGCAGGCCTGCCGCTTCGGCGGCGAAGTTGCCCCGCGGGCGGTGCTTGACGAACAGGACACGGCCGCCGTCGAGCTCGACGCGCATCGCCGCGTTGATGTCGCCGCCCGCGACCGGGTGCCAGCGGGCGAGGCCGGCGCCGCACGCGCCCGCCACCGCCGCCGCGATCAGCGGAGCTCGTCGAGCAGGCCGCGGCACGCGCGCTCGACGACGTCGAAGACCAGCTCGAAGCCGTCGTCGCCGCCGTAATAGGGGTCGGGGACGTCGAGATCGCCCGCCGATCGCGGGTCGAACTCCCGCAGGCGCCGGACCTTCGCGCGCGCGGCCGCGTCCGGCGCCAGCGCCCGCAGCTCGCGCAGGTTCGCCCCGTCCATGGCGAGGATCAGGTCGAAGCGCTCGAAGTCCTGCGGCGCGACCTGCCGCGCCGTCCCCTCGAGCGTCAGCCCGCGCGCCCGCGCCGTCGCGGCCGCGCGCTCGTCGGGCGGCCGGCCGACGTGCCAGGACCCGGTCCCGGCGCTGTCGATCTCGACGCGGTCCTCGAGCCCGGCCTCGCGGACCAGCCGGCGCATGACGTTCTCGGCGGTGGGCGAGCGGCAGATGTTGCCGAGGCAGACGAACAGCAGGCGCACCGCGCCGAGGCTAGTCAGGTCCCGCGCCGCTCCAGTAGGCGAGCGCCACGTGCGCGGGATCGCCCCAGCGCCGGTCGTCGGCCGCGGGCGCATCGTCGATCTCCCAGGCGGCGAACGGGACGCGCAGGCGCCCGCCGTCGACCTCGGCCGCGGCGAGCGGCAGGTACCGGTGCCGGCGGAAGCGGCTGCCCACGCGCACGAGCAGCAGCGCGACCTCGCCGCCGCCGTCCAGCGGCCAGGTGTCGGCCACGTCGCCGATCACGCGCCCGTCCGCGCCCACGACGTCGAGCCCCCGCAACTCCCACGGACGCAGGTCGAAGGTCGCGGCCGGCACGTCTCCGACCCTACCCGTCGGCGCGCGGAGCTTGATCGGGTCGCGGCCCCATTCGCGGCGGCGGCCGCCCCGGGGACGGCCGCGCTCGGGCCGCGCGCTACTGGATCTCCTCGACGTTGATCGCCTTCGGCCCCTTCGGCCCGCTCTCGCTCTCGTAGGAGACGCGGGCGCCGTCCGCGAGCGAGCGGAAGCCGCTGCCGCTGATGGCGGAGTGGTGGACGAAGAGGTCCTTGCCGCCCTCGTCCGGGGTGATGAAGCCGAAGCCCTTGTCGTTGTTGAACCACTTGACGGTTCCGGTGGCCATGGGGCCCTCCACGGTGGTCGGGTGCTGCGTTCGCGGGGACCTCTGTGAGCCCGACTGCGGGTGCGGCACTGCGTTTGCACGTCCCGGGTCCGATCGCCCGGGATCCGGCGG
The DNA here is from genome assembly GCA_035540675.1 of Solirubrobacteraceae bacterium. Classification (GTDB taxonomy): domain Bacteria; phylum Actinomycetota; class Thermoleophilia; order Solirubrobacterales; family Solirubrobacteraceae; genus DATLGB01. Next base: position 37,239 of record DATLGB010000218.1, read on the forward strand.
AAAGCTACCAGTTGCGGCGGCTCTTCGGAGGGGGTCGCCGCCTCACGTGAGCGCTCGCCGGATGCGGTCGGCCACCTGCTGCTGCTCGGCGCGCGACGCGTACCTCGTGCGCGGCCAGAAGAACCCGCGCAGCCCGTCCTTCGGGCGCCGCGGCACGACGTGGACGTGCAGGTGCGGCACGGACTGCGAGACGACGTTGTTGATCGCGACGAACGTGCCGTCGGCACCCATCGCAGCGGGCACCGCGGCCGCGAGCCGCTGCGCCATCGCGAAGAACGGCCCGACGTGCTCGCCGGGGAGGTCCGGCAGCGTCTCGACGTGCGCGCGCGGCACGAGCAGCACGTGGCCCGCGAACAGCGGGCGCGTGTCGAGGAACGCGACCGTCAGGTCGTCCTCGTGGACGCGCGCGGCGTCGGCTTCGCCGGAGGCGATGGCGCAGAACACGCAGCCCGCGGGCATGCGGGGCCGTCTACCCGCCGGGCGCGGTCAGCGCACGGTCGCCACGAACGACGCCGGCACCAGCAGCGTCGCCCGCGGGCGGGCCCAGCGCGCGACGTGCTCGGGCGCGTCGGGCGCGAACTCCAGGCAGCCGTCGCGGCGGCCGACGACGGCGCCGGTCGTGCCCGCGCGGTAGCCGTCGCAGCCCGCGGTGAGGACACCGGGTGCGGCGGGGATCGGCAGCGTCGCGTCGGTCATCTGGTCCATGCAACGGCACGAAGGCGGCAGAACTTGACCCCGCTCGGCGGAAAGGGTTCCGCCGCCGCAGCCGGAAGCCTTCGCGCGTGCCCGGCGACGCCTTCGTCTACCTGCTGCGCTGCTCCGACGGCAGCCTGTACTGCGGCTGGTCGGTCGACCTCGAGCGGCGGCTGGCGGCGCACGCACGCGGGACGGGCAGCCGCTACACGGCGTCGCGGCGGCCGGTGCAGATCGCCGCCGCCTGGCGCGCGCCCGACCGCAGCGCGGCGCGGCGACTCGAGGCGCAGGTCAAGCGGCTCGCGCGGCCCGCGAAGGACGCGCTCGTGGCCGGCGCGCCGCTGGCGGGCGCCGAGCGGCTGCCTCAGGACGCGCTGGCCAGCGCCAGCGGGTAGACCGGCCCGCTGCCGCGGCGGCGCAGCTGGCCGGCCAGCATCGCCAGCGTCCAGCCGCTGAAGCGGATGTCGTCGACGAGCAGGCACGGCTCGCCGGGCACGCCTCCGGTGACGGCGAACGCCCCGCGGACGTTGGCCACCTGCTGCGCCGAGTTGGCCATCTCGCGCTGCGGCGCACGGTCCTCGGCGCGGGCGATCGCATCGACGTAGGGCAGTCCGAGGGCGGACGCGAGCCGCCGCGCGAACCCCGGGACCAGGTCGCCGCTGCGGGCGGACGGCACCGCCGTCACCCAGCGCACGGGCGCGCCCCAGGCGCGCACCGCCTCGGCCGCGGCGTCGACGAGCTCCGCCGCGAACGCGCCGTCACGACGGCCGGCCTGCACGAGCGGGTCCCAGCCGCCGTCGCCGAGCCGCGCCAGCGCCAGGCCGTCCTCGGACCGGGCGTCCTCCGGGATCTTGCGCATCCGGCCCTCGGCGTCGGGCGCCATGCGCTTGGCCTCGATCGGCAGCGGGGTCGACCGCAGGTGCAGCGCCGCGGCCCGCACGAGCTCCGCCTCCAGCTCGCCGCCGAAGCGCGGCGCCGTGCACACCGCGCAGCGGCCGCAGTCGGCGGGATCGGGGTCGTCGAGCTCCTCCTGCAGCGCCCGCATGAGGCAGCGCCCGTCGGCGCCGAAGGCGGCCATCGCGCGCTGCTCGCGCCGCCGCAGCTCCGTGACCCGCGCGTAGCGGTCGGCGTCGTAGTGCCAGGCAGCGCTCGCGCGGCGCCACCTCGTGCCGGCCCGCTCGACCGCGCCCTCGACGTCGAGCACCTTGAGCATCGCCTCGATCCGGCCGCGGCCGAGGTTGACCACCGCCGTCAGCTCGGGCGTCGACGCGCCGGCCTCCCCCGCCGCGTCCAGGTGTTCGAGCACGCGCTCGACGTGCTCGCGGCGCGGGAACGCCTGCTCGATGAAGAAGTCCTGGATCCGCCGGTCCTCGGCCCCGCGCAGCAGGACGACCTCCGCGTGCTCGACGCCGCGCCCGGCGCGGCCGACCTGCTGGTAGTAGCTGATCACCGAGCCGGGCGCCTGGTAGTGCACGACGAACCCGAGGTCGGGCTTGTCGTAGCCCATGCCGAGCGCGCTCGTGGCGACCACCGCCTTGAGGTCGTTGCGCAGCAGCCGCTCCTCCACCTCCACCCGGCGGTCGGGCTCCACCTCGCCGCTGTAGGCCTCGGCGGCCACGCCGCGGCCCGCGAGCCACGCCGCCACGAGGTCGGCGTCGCGCTTGGTGAGCGTGTAGACGATCCCCGAACCCGGCAGCCGCGGCAGCCACGTCGCCAGCCACGCCAGCCGGTCGGCGGGCCCGGGCAGCTCGACCACCTCCATGCGCAGGCTCGAGCGCCCGAGCGGCCCGCGGTAGGTGCGCAGCGCGCCCGTGCCGAGGCCGCGCGACAGCTGCTCGGCGACGTCCTCGACCACGCGGTCGTTCGCGGTCGCCGTCGTCCCGAGGACCGCGACGCCCGCCGGGAGCCGCTCGAGGACGTCGGCGAGCCGCCGGTAGTCGGGCCGGAAGTCGTGCCCCCAGTCGGAGATGCAGTGCGCCTCGTCGACCACCACGAGCCCGACACGCTCCGCGAACAGCGGCAGCATCGCCTCCCGGAACTGCGGGTTGTTGAGCCGCTCCGGGCTGATCAGCAGCAGGTCGACCGCGTCGGCGGCCAGCATGCCGCGCACCTCCTCCCACGCATCGCGGTTCGTGGAGTTGATCGTGTGCGCGCGGATGCCGAGCCGCCGCGCGGCGTCGATCTGGTTGCGCATCAGCGCCAGCAGCGGCGAGACGATCAGCGTCGGCCCGGCGCCGCGCTCGCGCAGCAGGGCCGTCGCCAGGAAGTACACGGCCGACTTGCCCCAGCCCGTGCGCTGCACGCACAGCACGCGCGCCCGCTCCTCGACGAGGTCGCGCACCGCCTCGAGCTGGTGCTCGCGGAAGCTCGCTGCCGGCCCCGCCAGCTGCCGCAGCAGCGCCTCCGCCCGCCCGTCGGTCACCGTCGCCGTCATCGCATCGACCCTAGGCGCCGCGCCGGCGCGATTCGCCCCGGCGAGGCGGATGCAGCCGCCGGGTCAGTACCGGATCGCCGCCGCCGCCAGCGCCGTCGGCCGGCCGAGGTGGTAGCCCTGCCCGAGGCGGATCCCGAGCGCCTGCAGCGTCTCGAGGTCGTGACGGCGCTCGATGCCCTCGGCGACCACCACGCTGTGGGTCTCGCCGCCGAAGGCGACCAGCGCGCGCGCCATGGCGGCGCGGGCGGGGTCGGTGCCGACGTCGCGGCAGAGGGCGACGTCGAGCTTGATGAAGTCGGGCCGCAGCAGCAGGATGTGGCGCAGGCTGGCGAAGCCGGCGCCCGCGTCGTCGACGGCGATCCGGATGCCGTGGGCGCGCAGCGCGTCGAGGCTCCGGCCGAGCTCGTCGTAGTCCGGCACCGGCGCGTGCTCGGTGATCTCGAGCACGAGGCGCTCCGGCGAGGCTGACGCCAGCAGGTCGGCCATGCGCGAGTCGAGCAGGTGCTCGGGCGACACGTTCAGCGACAGCCAGCGCTCGCCGGCGATCTGCGGCAGGTGCTCGAGCGCGCGCGCGACCGCCGCCAGCTCGAGCTCGAAGCCGAGGCCGAAGCGGGCCGCCTCCGCGAAGAACGCCTCGGTACCGCGCTGCGGCCAGCGCGGGAAGCGCGTGAGGGCCTCCAGCCCGACCGTCCGCCCCGTCGCCAGGTCGGCGATCGGCTGGAAGAAGGTCTCGAGCGCGCGGTCGTCGAGGATCGAGCGGATCTGCTCGCCGCCGTCGCCTTCGGGCGCGGCCGGGAACGCGGGGCGCGCCGGCCCCGCCTCGTCACCGCGCACGAGGGCGTGGACCTCGGCGGCGGTCGCGCGCGGGGAGGGGCCGTCCGGCCCCGACAGCGGTACGACCCGCGCGCTGGGGGCGGCCAGCCGCAGCTCGGACAGCGTCCGCATGCCGCCGCCGCCGGGCAGGTCGGGGTCGACGAGGATCACGTCGGGCTGCTCGCGCGCGGCGAGCGTGACCGCGTGGAACGGGCCCTGGGCGAGACCCGCCAGCTGCAGGGCGGAGTCGGCCGCGACCGCGTCGCCCAGCGCCGCCAGCCGGGCCGGCTCGGCGACCGCCACCAGCACGCGCGACAGGCGCTGGCGCGGGATCGGCCCTCCCGCGCCGCGCGGCGACGACGGACGGCCGGCGACGCTCTCCAGCAGGGCGAGGAACTCGGCCATCGCCGTGCCCTTGACGGCGTAGCCGACGAAGCCGCTGGCGAGCATCCGGCGCACCGTCGCCGGGTCGTCGTGGCCGGACAGCGCGACGAGCGCCACCTCGCCGAGCAGGTCGGCGACGTCGGCGGCGACGCGCGCGCCGCCGCCGTGCGGCATGCGGACGTCGAGCACGGCGATGTCGGGCCGGTGGCGGCGGATGATGTCCACCGCCTCCAGCGCGTCGCCGCCGGAGCCCACGAGCTCGAAGCCCGGCGCCTGCTCGAGGCCGGCCGCAAGCACCTTCACGACAGCGGGGTCGTCGTCCGCGACGACCACCCGGATCGGTGCCTGTGTTTGGCTGTCCTGCACGCTCATCTGGTTCGGTTCCGGCGCCGCGCCGCATGATGGGGCGGACGCCCCAACCGCGTCACCGACGGGGCTTCAACGCCGGCGGGACAACCCCTGCCGGAACGCCTGCCCGCGGCGTCACGCTAGGCCGTCGCCGCCAGCTGCGAGAGCGGAGCTCCCCACGCGTCGAGCGTGACCGACGGCGGCGGGACCTTGTAGCCGAGGTACAGGGCGGCCCCGATGTCGCCGGTCGCCCACTTGGCGAAGGTCTCGGCGAACCGCTCGTGCACCGGCGCGCAGGCGCCGGTCGGCTCGCCCGGCGCGCAGGCGTATCCGGCCGGGATCTGGGCGTCGAGCTGCCCCCGGAGCTCCTCGTCGAGCAGCGCAAGGTCGACGACGTGGGCGATCTCGTGCAGCACGAGGCGCGTGATCCCGCGCGCGCCCCCGTCCGCGTAGGTGGCATCGACGTCGAGCACCACCCGGAAGCGCCCGCCGGTCATGGTGGTCGTGCCGAGGGCCGACTGCCCCGTCGGCCCGAACGACACGTCGGTCACGCCGTCGACGCGGTCGATCAGCTGCTGCGCCTCGGGGCGCGCGGCGGCGACGGCGTCGGTGACGAGCTTGACGCTGGCGGGTGAGGTCCCGGCCGGGAAGCTGAAGCCGCGCCCGGCGGCGGCGTCGAGCCGCTGCGCCCACGCCGCCGCGTCGTCGCCGCCGCGCGCCGGGGCGGCCGGCGCCGGCAGGATCGCGGGCACGGCCGCCCACGCCAGCAGGATGACGGCGGCCAGGATGAGGAACGGCCGCGAACGCTGCAACTGCTCAGACATGCCTGCCCATCATCGGCACGAGCGGCCGCGCCCTCGATCGTATGCTTGGCGCGCATGGACGCCGACCCCGCCGCGAGCGACGAGCGCGAGGGGGCGCGGCTGCGCGACCGGCTGGCGGAGGTCGAGCTCGAGCACGCGACGCTCGAGGGCGAGCTCGACGCGTTCCGCACCGAGTACATGGAGCGGGTCGGGACGCTGCTCGAGCGCCTGCACGCGCTGGACGCGCGCCCGCCGCGGCCGGCGGCGGCGGCGGCCCCGGCGCCGGCTCCCGCGGCCGGTGCGCCCGCGCCGGACGAGCTCAAGCGCCTGTTCCGGGCGGCGGCCAAGCGCATGCACCCCGACGTCGTGGCCGGCGCGGGCGCGCGGGCGCACGGAGAGGCGTTCATGAAGCGCCTCGTCGCGGCCTACCACGCGGGCGACGGCGCGGCCATCGCGGACCTGCTGCGCCAGTGGGAGGCGGCCGCGCCCGCGCGCGCGGGCGACGGGCCGGCGGGCGAGCAGCTTGCCGCGCTGCGCGCGGCGGTCGCGGGCGCCGAGGGCCGCCTGGCCGCGCTGCGGGCGACGGAGCTCGCGCAGCTGCTCGAGCGGACGCTGGCCGCCAGCGCGCGCGGGGAGGACCTGCTGGCGCGCATGCGCGAGGACGCCGAGGCGGCGCTGCTCGCCCTGGAGGCGGCGCGTGGCTGAGGCGCCCGCCGGCTGGCGCGACGGACTCCGCGCGGGGCTGCCGTTCGCCGCGGCGTCCGGCGTGCTGGCGGTCTCCTTCGGCGTCGTGGCCGACGAGGCCGGCTTCTCCCCCCTGGCGGCGATCGTGATGTCGGCGATCGTCTACGCGGGCGCGGCGCAGTTCGCGGCCGTCGGCATCCTCGGCGCCGGCGGCGGTCCCGGCGCCGCGGTCGCCGCCGCCGCCCTGATGAACTCGCGCTTTCTGCCGATGGGCATCGCGTTCGGGCCGTCCCTGCCCGGCGGGCCGCTGTTCCGCGCCGTCCAGGGGCAGGCGGTGGTCGACTCGAGCTGGGCGATGGCGCTGCGACCCGAGGGGCGCTTCGACCGCCGGTATCTCTTCGGCCACTCCGCCGTGCAGTACGTGGGCTGGGTGGGCGGCACCGCGATCGGCGCCTTCGGCGGCACGCTCATCGGCGACCCGCGCGCGCTCGGCTTCGACGCCATCTACCCCGCCTTCTTCGTCGCGATCCTGTTCGGCGAGCTGCGCGACCGCCAGGGGGCGCTGGCGGCGGCCGCCGGCGCGCTGGTGGCGCTGGCGCTCGTCCCGTGGACCCCGGGCGGCGTGCCCGTGCTGGCGGCGAGCGTCGTCGCGCTGGCCGGCCTGAGCCCGCGGATGGGAAGGCCGGCGTGAGCACGATCTGGGTGGTGATCGCGGGAGCCGCGGTCGTCACGTTCGCGATCAAGGCCGCCGGGCCCGTCGCCCTGGGCGGCCGCGACCTGCCGCCGGCGTTCACGCGCGTGATCGCGCTGATGGCGCCGGCCCTGCTGGCGGCGCTGATCGTGACCGCCGCGCTGGCCGAGGGCCGCCGGCTGGCGATCGGCGCCGATACCGCGGGCGTGGCCGCGGCCGTGCTGGTGATGGCGCGCTTCTCCTCGGTGATCGGCGCGGTCGTGGGCGCCGCCGCCGTCACCGCCGGCCTGCGGGCGCTCGGGCTGTGACGCTGCGGGTCGGCATCCAGCTGCCGGAGGTCGAGCGCGACGTCCGCTGGCCCGAGTACCTGGCGATGGCGGGCGCCGCCGAGCGCGCCGGCTTCGACTCGATCTGGATCGGCGACCACCTGCTCTACCGCGGCGACGGCCGCCCCGAGCGCGCCCCGTGGGAGGCCTGGACGCTGCTGTCGGCGCTCGCGGCGGCGACGGAGCGCGTGCGGCTCGGGCCGCTCGTCGCCTGCCTCGGCTTCCACCCGCCCGGGCTGATCGCGAAGATGGCGGCCACCATCGACGAGGTCAGCGGCGGGCGCTTCGTGCTCGGGGTCGGCGCCGGCTGGAACGAGACGGAGTTCCGCGCGTTCGGCCTGCCGTTCGACCGCCGCGTGTCGCGCTTCGCCGAGCAGTTCGAGATCGTCCGCGGCCTGCTGGCCGGCGAGCGCGTGACGCTCGACGGCCGCTTCGCGCGCGCCGAGGACGCGGTCCTGCTGCCGCCGCCCCGGCGGCGCGTCCCGCTGATGGTCGGCTCCAACGGGCCGCGCGTGCTGGGGCTCACGCTCCCGCACGTCGACGCCTGGAACACCTGGTACGAGGACTACGGCAACTCGGCGGAGGGTTTCGCGACGCTCGACGCGCGGGTGACGCAGGCCGCGCGCGACGCGGGGCGCGACCCGGCCGACGTCGCGCGCAGCGCCTGCGCGCTCGTCGTGCTCGACCGCGCCGCGGGCGAGCGGGCGGTGACGCCGCAGGCGCCGCCGATCGAGGGGCCACCGGCCGCCGTGGCGGCGCGGCTGCGCGAGCTCGCCGACGCGGGCGCCGACGAGGTCATCCTCGTCGCCAGCCCGATCAACGCGGCAACGATCCTCTTGCTCGGCGACGCGCTCGCCGAGCTCTGAGCGGCGGCCTCGCGCCCGCGGGCGACCGCTCCCGGTCGTTGACATCTCCGCCGCCCGCGTCAAGGATGCAGCCGCCGGTCCGCAGCCGCCGAGCGCAACCGCAGAGGGAGACGCCAGGAACATGCAGCCAACCAAGGTCGTCGGGCGCCGCGTCGTCGCCCGCCTCATCGACTGGATCATCCTGTACGCGATCTACGCCGTCGTGTTCTTCGCCCTCGCGGACACGGCCGAGGAGATCGCGGGGCAGCTCGGCCGCGGCGAGCTCGACCCGAACGCGTCGACGTACCTCAACTTCAGCTTCGGCGGCGACCAGTACTCGCTCGTCGGCGGCAGGGCGGCGCTGTTCTTCCTGTTCACGTTCCTGCTCAGCGCCGCCTACTTCTGGGTCTACCAGGGCCTCAAGGGGACGACGATCGGCAAGTCGCTGCTCGGGATCCGCGTGATCAAGGAGGACGGCTCCGGCCCGCCCGGCATCTTCAAGGCGTTCGTCCGCGAGCTGCTGATGATCGTCGACGGGGCCTGCGGCATCGTCGGCCTGATCGTCATGCTCGTCAACAAGAGCAACAAGCGCGTCGGCGACATGGTCGCGAGCACGCTCGTGGTCCGGAAGGAGTTCGCCGCGAGCGGTGCCGGCCAGCCGGCCGTCGGCGGCGCGGCGGCGGGCGCCGTCGGCGCGGGCGCGGCGTCGACCGGCGGTCCCTCGCTCGGCGGGCCCGCGGGCGGCTTCGCCGCGCCGGTGAGCGGCGATCCTCTCGCGGGCGGCTCCGCGGGCGGAGGCGGCTTCGCCGCCCCGGCGAGCGGCGGCGCCGAGCCGGCGGTGGGTGGGGCCCAGAGCGTCGAAGGCGGCGACACGGCCAGCGGCGGCGGCGGCACCACGGGCGCCGGCGAGGCCACCGGTGGCGGGTCCAACCCGCCCGCGGACTGGTATCCCGATCCCCGCGGCGAGAAGCGCCTGCGCTACTGGGACGGGAACGCCTGGACCGATCACACCGCCGACTGACGGCGGCCGGCGCGCCCCGGTGGCCCAGCCGGCCGCCCGCGCGAGCCAGCGCGTACGATCGCGCCCGATGAGCAACGCCGACGAGATGCTGCGCGCCGCCGCCGGCCGCGCCGACGAGCTGGCCGCCGCTGGGCTGGGCGCGCGCCCGCGCCGCAAGGTCGCAGTGCTGGCGTGCATGGACACGCGCCTCGACCTGTTCGAAATGCTCGGCCTCCAGCGCGGCGACGCCCACATCATCCGCAACGCGGGCGGGCTCGTCACCGACGACGCCGTCCGGTCGCTGGCCGCCTCGCAGCGGCTGCTCGGGACGGAGGAGGTCGTGGTGGTGATGCACGACGGTTGCGGGCTGCACGGTGCGTCCGACGACGCCTTCCGGCAGGTCCTCGCCCGCGACGGCGTGCTGCCGCACTGGCGGCTGGGCGCCTTCGACGACGTCGAGGACGCGCTGCGCATCGGCCTGGCGCGGCTGCGCGCGAGCCCCGAGCTGCCGGCGCGCGAGGCGATCCGCGGCTTCGTGTTCGATCCCGATACGGGACTGCTGCGCGAGGTGCAGTAGCGCGCGGCGGCCTCAGACGCCGCCGCCGTGGGTCTCCACCGGCTTCGGGGTCGGCGGCCGGATGCCGGTGATCGGCCGGCCCTTCGACCACTGCCACAGGCGCGTCGCCGTGCGCGTCTTCGCGCCCTCCTGGCCGTCCACCACGAGCAGCTCCGGCAGTCCGTCGAGCTCCTGGTTGAGCTTGCGCTGCCATGCCTTCACGTCGGGGTTTCCCCCCGGCTCCTCGTACTCGGTGGGCCCCCACCCGCCGCCGGACGCCAGCGTCCGCTGGACGAGCCGAGCGACGGCGCGGTTGCCGATCTGCCCGTGCAGGCGGTGGACGGGATGCGGCGCGGCGACCGCCCGCTGCGGCGGGCCTCCCGGACGCCGGTCGATCCGGATCCCCTCTCGCATGCGCGAAGGCTACCCCGCCCGCAGCGCCCGCCACGCCCCGTCGGCCAGGACCTCCGCCAGCTCGACGGGTGGCCGGCGCGCGCGCCCGGCCAGGTGCGCCCGCGTCAGCTCCTGCGCCGGCCCGATCCACAGCGCCACCGCCGCGTCCGGGTCGAGCGCGCGCAGCTCGCGCGCCGCGACCGCCGCGCCGTACCAGTCGCCGACCGCCGACAGGAAGACCCGGTTCGCCGCCCGCAGGCGCTCGCCGGCCGCGGCGAGCACCTCGGGCTCGGGCTCCCCCACGAGCAGCCGCGCGCGTGCGGGATCCTCCGCCACCCAGCTCAGGTGGTGCCGGACGGCGGCGCGGACGCCGGCCTCGGCACCGGAGGCGCCGCGCAGGGCATCCAGGAACCCGCGCTGGTAGCGCCCGAGGGCGTCGCAGAGCAGCTCGGCCGCGACGTGCGCCTTCGTCGGGAAGTGGTGGTAGAGGCTGCCCGTGCTCGCGCCCGTCGCCCGCTGGAGGTCGCTCATGCTCGTCGCGCCGTAGCCGCGGCCGGCGAAGGCGTCCAGCGCCGCGGCGAGGATCTGGTCGCGCCGGTTGCGCACGCGCTGAGCGTAGTAGAGATACTCTCTAGAGGATGTCTCTACCGCACGCGCGCTACGACCGCATCGGTGACGGCTACGCGGCGACGCGCCGCGAGGACCCGGCGCTGCGGCAGCGCATCCAGGCAGCGCTGGGCGACGCCCGCAGCGTGGTGAACGTCGGTGCCGGCGCCGGCTCCTACGAGCCCGACGACCGCCTGGTCGTGGCGATCGAGCCGAGCGACGTGATGGCGCGCCAGCGGCCGCGCCACCGCGTCCCCGCGGTGCGCGCGTTCGCGCACGACCTGCCGCTGCACGACGGCGCCGCCGACGCGGCGATGGCCATCCTCTCGCTGCACCACTGGGACGAGGGCCGCGAGCGCGGCGTCCGCGAGCTGCGCCGGGTGAGCCGCGGCCCGGTGGTGATCCTGACCTACGACGCCGTGGTCTCCGAGCGCATGTGGCTGATGGCCGAGTACCTGCCGGAGATCGCGGCGCTCGACCACCGCATCTTCCCGCCGCCCGAGCGCATCGCCGAGTGGCTCGGCGGCGACGTCGCCATCGAGCCCGTTCCCGTCGCCCGCGACACGCCGGACTGGACGCTCGGGTCGTTCTGGGCCCACCCCGAGCGGGTGTTCGACGAGCGCGCGCGCAACGCGACCTCCGGCTTCGCGCGGATGCCCGCCGAGGTCGTCGAGCGAGTGTGCGCGCAGCTGCGTCGCGACCTCGCCGACGGCACGTGGGACGCGCGGCACGGACACCTGCGCGAGCTGGACTCCTGCGACGTCGGCCAGCGACTGATCGTCGCCACACCCTGACGCCGCGTCGCTACCCTCGCCCGCTCATGCTTCGCTCGGTCCTGCTCGCGGCGCTCGCCGCCGCCCTGTTCGCCGTCCCGGCCGCGATCGCCGACCACATCCCCGGCCAGCCCTGCACGGGCTGCGCCTCGCACGCGCAGTGGCCGTCGATCGACGGCGTCTACCACAAGGCAAAGCACCAGTCCGCGACGTTCGTCGGCAGCGAGCGGTCCGACCAGCTGCTCGGCCACCACGGCTCGGACGTGCTGCGCGGCCGCGGCGGCAGCGACGTCCTGTGGGGCGACTGGCAGGGCACCGGCCAGCCGACGACGCAGCGCGATCGCATCTACGGCGGCGGCGGCACGGACTTCATCTACGGCTCGCACGGGCGCAACGTCATCTACGCGGGCGCGGGCAACGACGCCATCTCCGTCCACTACGGCCGCGGCTTCGTCGACTGCGGGCCCGGCCGCGACATCTACCACGTGGCCCGCACGCGGCGCCGCGGCTACAAGTTCCGCAACTGCGAGAAGGTCGACTACCGCAGCGAGCGCCAGCGCGGCGGCGGCCTCAAGCCGCTGCGCTGACGCGTCAGCCGTCGCGCCGGCGCGCGAGCGTCTGCGCGGAGGGCGCGCGCCAGCCGCGGCGCAGCGCGACGAGCCGGACCGCGAAGATCGCCGCGGCGACGACCGGCCCGAGCACCGGCGCGTACAGGTCCAGGTGCCACGCGCCCGCGACCACGAGCGCGCCGGCGGCCGCCGGGATGGCGTACAGCTCGCTGTCGGCGCTGACGATGACGGGCGTCTCGCGCGCGACCACGTCGCGCAGGATGCCGCCGCCGACGCCGGTGGTCACGCCGAGGGCGGCGGCCGGCAGCACGTCGAGCCCGTGATCGAGCGCCTTCACCGTGCCGGCGACGCAGAACAGCCCGAGGCCGGCGGCGTCGAGCACGAGCACCGTCCGCAGCTGCCGCTCGATCGCCGGGTGGAACAGCAGCGTGACGGCGGCCGCCACGATCGGCGCCGCGAAGTACGGCCACTCGCGGAAGGCGGCCGGCGGCGTGTCGCCGAGCAGGACGTCGCGCAGCACGCCGCCACCCATCGCCGTCAGCGCGGCCAGCACGACGATGCCGACGACGTCGAACCCCCGCCGCGCGCCGAGCAGCGCGCCCGAGAGGGCGAACGCCAGGACGCCGAGCGCCTCGATGACCGCGAGCACGTCCGGGGTTCTACCGGCGATGGTGCCGCCGGCGCCGCGCCGGCGGCGCCGCGGGCGCTTCGGCCGCCGGCGCGCCGGGTAGCCCGGCGCCATGGAGCACGAGCCCAAGAGCCCCATCGCCGACGAGCAGAGCGACGAGAAGCCGGCGCCGTTCGAGAAGCCCGACGACGAGACGCGCCCGGTCGAGGACAAGGCGCGCGAGGACGCCGACGACTGACCGCGCTCAGGTGCCGCCGCCGGCGGCCCGGCGGGCGCGGCGGCGCTCCCGCCGCCGCTCGCGGCGCACGGCGGTGAAGAACGGCAGCGGCCGGCGCCGCAGCCCGAGCACCTTGCGCGTCCGCCGCACCGTCCGCACCGCCGCCGGCCGCACACCGCCGGGCAGCCGTCGCACGGCCGCGGCGCCCCAGCGGCGCACGCCGCGCGGCGCGGTCAGCTCGTCGAGGAACTCGCGCGGCACGACCGTCAGCTTGCGCGGGTCGTAGAGGCGGCTGGCCGGCGGCCGCTCGTGCGGCACGCTGAGGTCGATCTCGGGGAAGCGCTCGAGCCGCTGCCTGACGTCGGCGCCGTGGATCAGCCGGCGCTCAGGCGGCGTGAGCGCGTCCGCGACACCCGCGTCGTCGACGTCGTAGCCGTAGAACTGCGCCATCCGCGTCACCCTCTGGGCCAGCCACTCGTGGTGGTCGCCGCGCAGGTCGCGCGTCCACCGGTCGATGCGACTCGGGTCCACCGGGTCGTCGACGCGGCTGCGGCCCTCGACCACCCGCTTGCCGCCGCGCGCTCCCTGCACCTGGTGATGCGCGAGCACCGCGTCCGACCACGGCTCGCCGAGCCACTCGAGCAGCTCGCGCAGGACGGGCTCCGGCTCGCGCACGAGGTCCTCGTAGCGGACGAGGACGAAGCGGTCGTCGTGGCGCATCGAGTGGCGCGCCAGCTCGCGGGCGTAGGCGCGCCAGTGCCACGTCGCCCGGCGCAGCTTCGCGCCGAAGCGGCGCATGTTCGAGGCGATGCTCCCGGCCGGGTGCCGGACCACGCCGATGAACTGCGCGTCCGGGAACAGCCGCGCCATGTCGTCGACGTGCCACATGTGCAGCGGCGTCTTCTCGCCCCAGCGCCGCTTGCCGTGCCGCTCCGCGTAGCGCATGAACAGGCTGTCGTAGAAGTCGCGCAGCATCGCGTCGAGCTCCTCCTCCGAGCCCGCCAGCTTGCGCGCCCAGCCGCGGCCGGAGTGCTTGAACGGGGCGAACCGGTGCGCGTCGTAGGCGCGCATGAAGCCGGTCTCGTGCGGGATCGCGATGTGCGGGTGGCTGTCGAGCACGAGGCGGACGAGCGTCGTGCCGGAGCCCATCGCCCCGACGATGAAGATCGGCCCGCGCCGCGCGTCGTCCACGCCGGGCACGCTAGTCGTCCGCGCGCAGCCGCCGCAGCAGCGGCAGCGGGTCGATCGGGCGGCCGCCGCGGTACCAGCCAGGGGCCGTCCAGACCTCGAAGTGCAGGTGGCAGTCCCAGGCGTTGCCGGTGTCGCCGACGGAGCCGAGCCGCTCGCCGGCCTCCACCGTCTCCCCCGCCTTCACGCGCGCCGGAGCGCGCAGGTGGGCGTAGACGTGACTGCGCCCGCCCTCGGTGCGCACGACGACGTAGTGCCCGGCCGAGCCATGGAAGCGCGCGTCGAGCACGCGCCCGCCGGCGACCGCCGCCAGCGGCGTGCCGCAGTCGGCGAACACGTCCTGGCCCTGGTGACCGCGGCCGCCGCCGAAGCGGGTCGCGTGACCCCCGAAGTGGACCCTGGCGTCGATCGGGAAGACGGCGGCGGGCTCGGCGGCCGGCTCGAGCGGATACGGCTCGGCCGCCTCGAGCGCCTCGCGCGCGGAGGCGGCGGGAGCGGCGGCCAGCACGGCGGCGCAGGCGAGGATGGGCAGGCGGAAGCGGCGCAAAGACGGGCAGGGTAGTGAGGCCGGCCTTGAGCGGGGCGGGCCGATGCCGGACATCCGTCCACGGAACCTCATAACGGGGGTCGCCGCGCGTCATGCCGCCGTACCCGACCCCAAGGAGGCACCCATGTCCGTCCTCACCCCCGCCAACCCGCCGAACGTCCCGCAGTCCGTGCCAGAGCACGGATTCCGGGACGTTCGGCGGTGGCGGGCGCCGCTCGCCGCGGCGGTCGCGATCGCCGCGGTCGTCGTCGCCGCTGCGGTCGTCGCCGCGCCGGCGAGCGCCCGCGCCGACGGCTTCGCCTGCAGCGCCAGCGCCGTGCGCGGCGCCGTGCTCGGTCAGGCCACGGAGCCCGTCCGCGCGGGCTCGCCCGCCGCCTGCCCCGCCGACTCCGGCGCGCTGGCGCCGCTCGAGCACCCGCTCGGCGGCGACGGCGCCAGCGCCCGCACCGGCATGGCCGGCGAGCAGGCCACCGCCACCAGCTCGGTGAGCGGGCTGCGCGCCGGCTCGCTGGCCGCGCTCGCACCGGAGCTCCCGCGCGTCGCGCTGCCGGCGGGCATCGGCGCGCTGTCCGTGCCGCTCCCGCCGGCGGCGCAGCTGCTCGGGCTGCCCGCCGTCGTCACGGTGGACGCCACCCGCGCCGCGCAGGCGCTCGTGCCCGACCGCACCCTGGCGGCCGTGCCGCTGGTCGCCGCCGGGACCGTCCACCTGGGCGTCGGCGCCGCCTGCCGCGCCGGTCGCGCCGTGCTCGACTCGGTCGCCGTGGTCGAGCGGCTCGCCGCGCTCGGGCAGGACCTGCCCACGGACCGCCCGCTCGACACCGCCGTGCCGCTGACCCCGGCGCAGGTGGTCGACTTCTCGCGCCTCGACGCCGACGCCGTCGACCTCCCCGGCGGGCTGTCGCTCGACGACCCGGTGACCGGGCCGCTGCTGCGCCAGGCGCTCGAAGCCGCCATCGCGGGGCTGCCGGCGGCGAGCGTGCCCGCGGCGGTCGGGCGGGTCGTGGTCGAGCCGGCGGCGCGCGAGGACGGCGGCGACGCGCTGCGCCAGCTCGGGCCGCGCATCCGTGTCGAGGCGCTCGGCCGCGAGGTCGCCGACCTGCGGCTCGGGGACGTGCTCGTCTCGGCGGCCGGCGTCGTCTGCGCACCGCCCGCGGGGCCGCCCGCGCCGCAGCCGCAGCCGGACCTGAGCCCGGCCACCGAGCTCGCGCTCCGCTGCGCGCCCAGCGACGTCGTGCTCACCGACGTGGTCGAGAAGGACGGGCAGGTCAAGCTCGTCGGCATCGCCGGCGCGCAGTACGTCGGCCGCACGGTCGACCTCGTCCTCACGCACACGGGCGAGCGCGTCGCCACGGCCGTGGTGGAGCCGGACGGCTGGTTCCGCGCGCGGGCGCCGCTGCCGCCGAACCGGATCCGCTGGACCAACGACGCGCGCTACCAGGCGTCGATCGACAGCGAGCGCTCGCTCGCTCTCAAGCTGCACCGGCGCATGCGGCTCAGCCGGCTCAAGCCGGGCGAGGACACCGTCACGATCGCCGGGCGCATCTACGGCCCGATGGCGGGAGCGCGCGTCGTCATCTCGCGTCGCGAGGCCTGCACGCAGGACGTGCGCCTCGCCACCGTCAAGCCCGACCCCGACGGCCGCTGGCGCGTGACGCTGCCCAAGCCGCAGGGCGTCCCGGCGGCGACCTACCGCGCCACCACGCTGGTGCGCCGGCCCGGCGGCGTGAACCGCTTCCGGACGTTCACGCTGCCTGGACACGTCGCCCTCTGATGCAGCGGATCCTCCAGCCGCAGTCCCGCGCCGCCGATACAGGCGGCGTGGGGCTGTCCGCCAGCGGCTTCGCCGACCTCTACGGGCGTCACATGCCCGACCTCGTCCGGTACTGCCGGGGGATCCTGCGCGACCGCGAGGACGCCGAGGACGCCGCGCAGAGCGCCATGGAGCGGGCGCTGCGGGCGCTGGGCAGCGCGCCCGAGCCGGAGCGCGTGCGGCCGTGGCTGTTCACCATCGCGCAGCGCGAGGCGATCACGCTGCTGCGCCGCCGCCGCTGGGGCACGGCGGCGGCACTCGACGAGGCGGCCCTGCCGCCGCAGTCGTCGCCGGAGGACGTGGCTGCGGTGCGCGAGCGGCTGGCGGAGCTGCTCGAGGACCTGCGCGAGCTCGCGCCGCGCCAGCGCGACGTGCTGGTGGCGCGCGAGCTGGGCGGGCGCTCCTATCGGGACATCGCAGCCGACCTGGGAACGACGGAGGCCGCCGCGCAGCAGTGCGTGCTGGAGGCGCGGCGGTCGCTGCGGCAGTTCGAGGCCGGCCGCTCGCTCGCGTGCGACGACGTGCAGGCGTGGCTGTCGGCGCACGACCGCGGCCGCACCCGCCCCCGCGGCGTCCGGGCGCACCTGCGCGCCTGCTCGTCGTGCCGCGGGTTCGAGCACGGCATCCGGGCGCGGCGCCGCGACCTCGCCCTGCTGCTGCCCGGCCTCGCGGGTGGCGGCTCGGCGTGGTCGTCGCTCGCGGCGCTGCTCGGCCAGGCGGGCGGCAAGGCGCTTGCGGCCGGCGCCGTCATCGTGACCGGCGCGACGCTGACCGCGACCGCGCCGCTGCTGCGCGAGGACGCTCCGGGCCTGCGGCGGGCGCCGGCTCCGACCGCCGCGGCCGCGGCCGCAGCCGGGTCCGGCCGGACGGTCGAGGCGCCCGTGCTCGTCGCGAGATTCCCCGGGCACCCGCGAGCAGCGGCCCCACCGCGGCGGCGCGAGCGGCCGGCCGCGCCCGCCGCCGGGCGCCGTCCGGCAGCGACCGCCCCAGGCGGGCGCCGCATCGCCGGCGGCTCGGGGCCGGCGCCCGCGCCGCCCGCGCCCCGGCCCGACCGTGCACGTGGGACGGCGCCGCCCGAGCCGCCGGCGCCTGCCGCCGAGGCTCCCGCGCAGCCGGCGCCGGCGCCGCGCGCTCCCACCCTGCCCCTCGACGCGGGCGCGACGCTCGACGCGGTGCGTGACGCCGTGCCGGATCCCCGGCCGGTGCTCGACCCGGTCGCCGGCGCCGTCGGCGAGGTCGCCGACGGCGTGCGCGACGTCGTTCCGCGGCTACCGCTCGCGCCCTAGGAGTACGGGTCCCTGGGCTCGCGGTCCTCCGACAGCGAGCCCCGGGAGCGCAGCACGAGCGCCTCGATCGCGTCGGCGAGGTGCTCGCGGTCGATGTTGTAGTCGCCGCGCGCCACGCGGATGCGGTGGGCCTCGAGCAGGACGTCGGCGTGGGTGTGGCCGTGCGGCGGCTCGAACCGGTAGGACGCCAGCTCGATCAGCAGACCGAGCGGGTCCTGGAAGTAGATCGAATCCATGAAGCCGCGGTCCTTCGGGCCGCTGTGGCGGATGCCGCGCTGGTCGAGCCGCTCGGCGACGTGGTGGAACGCCGCCTGCGACACCGCGAACGCGAGGTGGTGCACGCAGCCGGGGTCCGTCGGCGTGCGGTCCGGGTCGGGCGTGCGGTCCTCGCTGGTGAAGACCGTGATCAGCCGCCCGTCCCCCGGGTCGAAGTACAGGTGGCTCTCGGAGGCGTTGTCGAGGTTGGGCTGCTCGAACACGAACGGCATGCCGAGCACGCCCTCCCAGAAGTCGATCGACGTCTGCCGGTCGGCGCCGACGATCGTGATGTGGTGGACGCCCTGGCTCTGGATCTTGCGCATCTGCTCCTCGATGGGACGGTGTGCGCGCGGATCCTCTCAGCCCGCGAGCGAGGGCTCCTCCTCGATGCGCTGCTCGAGATCCTCCGGCGGGCCCGGCGGGTTGAAGCCGGGACGCGCCTGGAGGTACGCGATCACCGCGTCCTCGACGTCTCCCTGGTAGGTCAGCCGCCCGCTGAAGTCGGTGTAGCCGTCGCCGCCGGTCGCGACGAAGTCGTTGGTGACGAGGGTGTAGCGCGACGCCGGTGAGAAGTCGATGGGGGTGCCGTCGGCCAGCTTGCCGCTCTTGACCCGGCCGTTCGGCTGCGCCGTCGGGTTCCACTTGAACGAGAACCCGGAGATCTGCGGGAAGGCGGCCGACGGTGTCGGGTGCTCGCCGATGCCGTTCTCGAGCTGCGCCTTGAGCTCGGCGCCGCTCAACGTCAGCGTGGTCATCTGGTTGTTGAACGGCAGCATCGCGAGGACGTCGCCGCGGCGGATCGGGTAGTTGCCGCTCGCGTCGCGGTCGCCGCGCGTGAGCGCGTCCCGCAGGCCGCCGGTGTTGTAGAGCGCGAGCTGCGTTCCGGTGGCGGCGCGCAGGGCGTCGGTGACGACGTTGCCCTGCTTGGTCTCGTCGGTTGCCGTCCCGCTCGACGGGATCGGCTCGGTCGAGCTGCCGATGACCTGCTCGGTGATCGGCTCGACGCGGTCGTTGTAGCTCTTGACGAGCGCCGCGATCTCCGGATCCGGCGTGATCCCGTTCGTCGTCGTCGGGAACTGGTCGACCGCCACGCCGACCGCCTCCCCGTCGAGCTCGTTGATCGCGAGCCTGACCTCGCTGAACGTCACGCCGTTGGGCACGCTCTGCACGACCCAGACGGGCTGGTTGTCGCGGCCGATGATGGGCTGGTTGACCTGCCAGTAGGTGTGGTCGCCGAGCAGGACGTCGACGCCGCGCAGCTCCTTGGCGAGATCGATCAGCGGCCCGGTGGGTCCGTTGGGGCCGGCCTTCGTCGGCAGCGCGCCGACGTGCGCGAGGGCCACGACCGTGTTGACGCCGCGGGCGCGCAGCTCGCGCGCCGCCGCGTTGATGCCGTCGGCCGCCTTTCCGACCCGCAGCTCGCCGAGCGACCCCGGCTTGAGCAGGTCCGCGGCGTCCTCGTTGATGGCGCCGGTCACGCCGATCCTCGTGCCGCCGACCGGCCAGATCGCCCATGGCTTCGTCCACGGCAGCCGCTGCCCGCCGCGGTTGGTCAGGTTCGTCACCAGGTACGGGAAGGCCGCCTGGCGCGCCAGGTCGCGCATGTTCGCGACACCGTCGTCGAAGTTGTGGTTGCCGAGCGTGTCGGCGTCGAAGCCCATCCGGTTCATGACGTCGATCGTCGGCCGGTCGCCGAGCAGCCCGGACACGGGCTGCGTGGCCCCGACCGCGTCGCCCTGCGTCACGAGGAACGGCGGGTTCGGCGCGAGCGCCGCCCGCTGCTTGAAGTACGTCTGCAGGTACGCGGCGCCGCTGAACTTCTGTCCCTCCACGTCGATCCGGAACGTCGTCGGGTTCAGCCGGCCGTGGAAGTCGCTGACGCTGAGGATCGTCGCCGTCGTGACCGGCGCCGGCCCGGCGGCGACCGCCGTCAGCGGCCGGTCGAAGACGGTGCCCCCGTTGGTCGCGCCGAGGGCGGGTGCACCGGCCGCGTCGAACGCGCCGGCGTGGCCGGGCCCGTGCCCGTGCGCCGCCGCCGCGACGCCCAGCGCCGCCACCACCGTCGCCATCGCCAGCCCGAGCCCTCGCCACATCTCCCGCTCCCGTTCCCTTGAGCGCGGGCCCGGCCGGCGCGCGCTTTCGCGGCGATGCTCTCAGATCTGGTGCGCCATGTGCAAGAGCGGCCGGACGCGCCGCGCCGGCGCTACAGGGCGCCCCGCTCCCAGGGTCCCCAGATCGCGAACGTGACGCCGGCGCTGGACTGGATGTTCACGTACAGCACGCCGCCGCCGGGGCCGAAGGTCGCCCCCGCGAACTCGTCGGCCTCGCGGCGCGGGATGACGTTGCGCGCGAAGTCGAAGATCTCGCCCGCGGGCGTCACGCCGCGCAGGTAGTTCTCGACGGGGCCGTCCTCGCACAGCAGCGCGCACTTCTTGGGCGTGATGCAGAGGTTGTCCGGCAGCTCGAGCACGGTGCGGCTCGGGGACTCGAACAGCAGCGTCAGCGTCGCCTGGGCGGTGTCGTAGACCCACAGCTGGCCGAAGCCGTCGCCGTAGCCGGCCGGCGGCGCCTCGCCCGCCGGCGTGTCGCCGCCCTGGGTGGAGACGAGGTAGATCTTCCCGGAGTCGTGGAAGATGCCCTCGAGGCGGCTGAAGATCGCGGCGCCCTTGGCGCGTCCCTGGTCGCCCACGAACACGATCGCCTGGTCGTTCGTCGTGCCCTCGGGAAACGTCGTGTCGGGCTCGTCGATGGTCACCCACTCGACGCCGTAGGTGACGCCCGGCGTCTGGCCCCGGTCGAGCTGCGCCCGGTCGATGCCCTCGATCTTGAGCATCTCCAGCCGCCCGCCGTCGTGCAGGCGCCCGACCTCCATCGGGTTGCGCGGCGCGATGTAGCGGTAGAAGCCCGACGGGAAGCCGAAGTTGTCCTCGGTCTGGTAGAGGATCCCGGTCGCGGGATCGACCGCCACCGCCTCGTGCGCGAAGCGCCCGGCGCTGCGGATCGCCTTCGGCTTGCGCTGCTCGCCGGCGTCCCACGAGGCGGGCACGTCGAAGATGTAGCCGTGCTGGCGCTGCAACAGCGAGTTGTCGGCGCCCGTGAAGTCCGGACCCACGTCGGGGCCGTTGACCGTCTCCTCGGCCGTGATCCACGAGCCCCACGGCGTCTCGCCGCCCGCGCAGTTCATCTGCGTGCCGTTGCAGCTCACCCAGGAGGAGACCTCCTCGGCGCGCGGCGTCAGCTCGAGCGTGATCGTCCCGCCCTGGGCGTTCTTGTCGTACGCCCTGCGGCGATCCCCGAACGCGCGGCCCGGGCCGTTGACCTCGTGGTTGCGCACGAGCCGCACGCGGCCGCCCCGCGCCGGGAACGCGGCCATGCCGTCGTGGCGGCCCGGCGTGATGACGCCGTCGCTGGTGCGGGTGCCGGTCGCCGCGAAGCTGCGGTACCGAAAGCCCTCCGGCAGGTGCAGGCGCACCTGCCCGTCCGCCAGGTCGGGAACGGGATACAGCTCGCCGTAGCCCCCGTTGTTCGCCGCCCGGCCGGTCGATCCGGCCGCGAGCGCGCCGCGCGCGAACACCCCCTGCAGCGGGCCGGAGAGCGCCGCCAGCGCCGTGGCCGACAGCCCCGCCTTGACGAAATCGCGCCGATCGATCGCGGTCATCCCAGTCTCCCCCTGCTCGTGCGCCGGACTTGGTGCGAGCTTATCCTCGCGGCGTGCTCCTGTACGAGAACCGCTACGAGTGCGCGCAGGTGCTGCGCCACCCCGCGACCCGTGGGTGCGAGCGCTGACAACGACTGCCGCCGCTGCCGCCGGGAGGCGCTAGCTTGGCCTCTCGGCGAATGTTGGCGCCAAGGGGGCGGGCGGTGCAGGGGAATACGCGGTGGCTCTACCAGCGGTGCGCGCCGTGGATGCTCGTCCTGGCGCTGATCCTCGGCGTGGCTTGGGAGGCGCCGGCGAGTGCGCTGCCGGCGGACGCAACCGCAAGTGCGGTGCCGCCGAAGCGCTGCAACGACGGCATCGACAACGACGGCGACGGCCTCACCGACTTCCCGGCCGACCCGGACTGCGGGTCGGCGAACGACAACTCCGAGGCGCCCGAGGTGGCTGCGTGTGCCGACGGCACCGACAACGACGGCGACGGCCGCATCGACCTCGACGACCCCGGCTGCACGTCGGCGAGCGACGACTCCGAAACCGACCCGGCACCCGAGACGCCCGCTCCACGCTGCTCCGACGGCACCGACAACGACGGCGACGGCCGCATCGACCTCGACGACCCCGGCTGCACGTCGGCGAGCGACGACTCGGAGATCGACCCGGCGGCCGAGCAGCCGCCGTCCGACACCGGTTCCACGCCGCCTGCCACGACCGAGACGCGGGAGGCCGATCCTCCCGCAGCGGCGACGGACGGCATCCCCGCGGCCGCGGCGCCGCGTCCGCTCGCTCCGTTCCCGATCGTCCGCCTCCAAGGGCGCCTGACGTCCTCCGGCGCGCGAATCACCCGGCTCGAGGTGCGGGCTCCGGCCGGATCGACGATCGTCGTGCGGTGCCGCGGGCGGCGCTGCCCGGTGACGCGGGTGCGCCGGGTGAGCGGTGCCCGATACGTGCGCGTGCACGAGCTCGAGCGACGCCTCCCCGCGGGCACCCGGGTCGGGGTATCGGTCACCAAGCCGGGGTGGATCGGCAAGCACACGCGGTTCAGGATCAGGCGCGGACGGGCGCCGCTGCGCACCGACGCCTGCCTGCTGCCGGGCTCCACCGTCCCCTCGCCGTGCGGCTGATGCCGCGGTTCCGCTCGCCGCGGCGGTTCGCCCAGCATCGCCGCGGGGACGTCTGGTTCGTGACCGTCGCCGTCCTGCTGGGGCTGCTGACGGGCGTGGGCGTCGCCGGAGCCATGGGCGGCTTCAGCTTCGGAGGCGGCGACGCCGAGGCGTGGCGACCCGGTCCCGCGCCGG
This sequence comes from Solirubrobacteraceae bacterium, assembly GCA_035540675.1. Lineage (GTDB taxonomy): Bacteria > Actinomycetota > Thermoleophilia > Solirubrobacterales > Solirubrobacteraceae > DATLGB01. The sequence continues at coordinate 60,044 of DATLGB010000218.1, forward strand.
TCGCCGAGGGCGTCATCCTCCCCGAGCCGACGCCGGCGCGCACCGCGACGCCGCGGCGCCCGGCCAAGGCGGCCAAGCCCAAGCGCGCGAACCGCCGCAAGCCCGCGCGCCGGAAGCCGCGCCGGGCCTCGCGGCGCGTGGCGGCCGCTCCCGCGGCGGTCTCGGCTCCGGCTCCAGTGGCGACGCCGGCTTCCGCGCCGGTCGTGACGCCGCAGGCGACGGCACCGCAGGTCGCGGCTCCGGTCCAGCGCCCGCCGCGCCCGGCCACCACTCCGCGGCCGGCCGCCCCGCAGCAGCCACCGCAGCGCTTCGACGACTCCGGATAAGCGCGCGTACCGCCGGTTTGCCACCAGGCGTGCGTTCGAGTCCCCATGAAGCTCGCCGCGATCCTGGCCCTGCTCCTCCTGCTGCCCGCGGCCGCCGCTCGTGCGGCGTCGGCGCCCGACGCCGGCGAGGCGTTCGACCCGGTCGTGCTGAGCGAGCCCCTCTACGGCATCTCCGAGCCCGGCGAGCGCCCGGGAACCCGGGAGATGCTCACCGCCGAGGCCGACGGGGCGCGGCTGTACGTCGAGACGTGGCTGCCCGCGGCCCAGGACGGCCGCGAGCCGCCGGCGCGCGTGCCGACGATCCTCGTCATGTCGCCGTACGCGTCGACGCTGAACCCCGGCTACTACGCGGGGCCCACGCCGCTGTACCAGGACCTCGTGGACTTCTTCGTGCCGCGCGGCTACGCGGTCGCACAGCACCACGTGCGCGGCACGGGCGAGTCCGGCGGCTGCCTCGAGCAGACCGCGGCCAAGCAGATCGCCGACGGTGCGCAGGTCGTGGAGTGGCTGGGCGGCAAGTCGCCGTGGGCCGACGGCAACGTCGCCATGTACGGCGTCTCCTACGACGCCGAGACGCAGATCTCCGTCGCCGGCCTCGGCGATCCCGCGAAGACGCGCTACCTGAAGGCCATCGTCCCCGTGGCCACCGTGGCGGGGCAGTACGAGTACTCCTTCTTCGACGGCGTGCCCTACACCGGCCAGGCGATCAGCTCGAACGCGTTCTACCTCGGCCTGGTCAGCGCGATGCCCGACCGCGACCCGCAGAACCTCGTCGACACCTTCGAGAAGGCGACGTGCCAGGGCGAGGTGTTCGCGGGGTCGGCCGACATGAGCGGCGACATGACGCCGTTCTGGAAGGCGCGCGAGTACCGGCCGGGCGCGCCGAAGATCCGGGCCGCCACGCTGATGGTCCACGGCCTCGCCGACTGGAACGTCAAGCCGATCAGCCAGGCCGGGTTCTTCGACCGCCTGCCGGACAGCACGCCGCACAAGGGCCTCTTCGGCGTCTGGGAGCACGCGACGCCGGACTCGCACAGCGTCGAGCCCGACTGGGAGCGCGAGGACTGGCTGCCCATGGTCGGCGCCTGGTACGACCGCTACCTCAAGGGCCTCGACACCGGCGCCGACCGCTGGCCGGCCGTGCAGGTGCAGGCCACGGACGGGCAGTGGCGCGAGGAAGTCGAGTGGCCGGCCACCGGCGGCCCCGTCGGGCAGCTGGGCCTTGGGCCGGGGGGCACGCTCGGCGCGACCAGCCCGTCCGGCAGCGACGCCTACAGCGAGGGCTACGACCCGTACGTCACGTCCCCGTCGCAGGAGCTGGCGTTCGAGACCCCGGCGCTCGCGGAGCCGCTGCACGTCACGGGCCAGCCGGTGCTCGACCTGTGGGTCACGCTCGACCGCGACGACGCGCACCTGGCCGCCGTCATGACCGCCCTCGACGCCGACGGAAGCCCGATCTCGACCGCCCACGGCTGGACGATGGGCTTCCGCTCGGCGCGGCATCTCGACCCGCTCGTCGACAACCACTTCATGCAGGAGCAGGGCCGGCCCGCGCCGGCCGGCCAGCCGCTGCGGGTGCAGGTGCGCTTCCACCCCAACGACGTTCGCGTGCCGGCGGGCGGGAAGCTGCGGCTGCAGATCGCGGGTTCGGTGCGGGGATCGGCGCCGTCGGGCGCGGGGACGGCGATCACCGTCCTGCACGACTGCGCGCACCCGAGCGCGCTGCGCTTCCTGATGGCCGATCCCGGCGCGCGGCTGCTGAACGTGCGCGAGCGCGACGAGGCGGGCGCGGCGCTGGCGTCGGCGCCCGCGGCGACCGGGACGACCGACGGCGGCGGCGCCGCCACCGCGCCGCTGTGCGGGCGCCCGCCCGAGCGCCTCGAGACGTTCGGCCCGGCCCGGGCGCCGGTGACCACCGCGCCGGCCCCCGCGGCGCCCGCGGCGGCATGTGGGCGGCCGCGCGCCGGGATCCGCCGTGCCCGCGTCACCCGCCGGCGCGTGCAGGTGACCGGCCGCGTCCGCGGGGCGACGTGCGGCGGGCGCACCGTGCGCGCGAAGCGCGTGGAGGTCGTCGTGGCGCGCGAACGGTGCCGCTCGCGCGCCTGCCGCCGGCGGTTCGTCGTGCAGGTTCGGCGGTCGCGCTGGACGCTGAGCCGGCGCGTGCGGCTGGCCGGCGGGCGTTACCGGGTGACGGTCCGCGCGCTCGCGGGCGGCGGCCGCGGCCCGGCCGCGGTTCGGCGGGTGCGGGCGCGCTAACCGCCGCGCGCGACGTCCACCGCGAGGCGCACCAGCAGCACGCCGACGACGACGAGGAAGACGACGCGCACGAAGCGGCTGCCGCGCGAGATCGCCGTGACCGCCCCGAGCCGCCCGCCGAGCACGTTGCAGGCCGCCATCGCCAGCCCGACGCCGTACATCGGCGCGCCCTGCGGGATGAACACCGCCAGCGCGCCGAGGTTCGTCGCCAGGTTGACGATGCGCGCCTTCGCCGACGCCTGCACGAACGAGTAGCCCATCAGCGCGACCAGCGCGAAGACCAGGAACGATCCGGTGCCGGGGCCGAAGATCCCGTCGTAGAAGCCGATGCTGACCGCGGCCCCGAGCGCCGCCGCGAGGTGCTGGCGGCCGTCGAAGCGCAGCTCCTGGACCTCGCCGAGCGCCGGCCGGCGCAGCGTGTAGGTGCCGACGAGGACCAGCAGCACCAGCACGAGCGGCCGGAACGCCGATTCGGGCAGCAGCGAGGCGCAGGCGGCGCCCGCCGCCGCCCCGGCGGTCGCGGCGGCCGCCATCGGCAGCGCGGTTCGCAGGTCCGGGCGCACGCGGCGGGCGTAGGTCCACGCGGCCGTGGCGGTGCCGAACACGCTGGAGAGCTTGTTCGTGGCGAGCACCTGCGCCGGGGTGGCGCCGGGCAGGAGCACGAGCAGCGCCGGGATCTGGATCAGGCCGCCGCCGCCGACGACCGCGTCCACCCAGCCCGCCAGCAGCGCGGCGACGCACAGCAGCAGGACGATCTCGGTCTCGGGCACCGGCAGCGCAGGCTAGGCGGCGGCCGCGGCCTGCGCGCGCCGCAGGTCCGCCACCTCGCCCCGCAACTCGGCGGGAGGACGCTCGCGCCGCAGCGCCGCGGCGACGAGCGCGGCCACGGCCGGCATCGCGGGGGCGCCGAAGCCCTGGCGGACGATCGTCTGCGTGCCGATCCGGATCGCGCCGGCGGGGTCGCGGTCGCGGCCGGGCAGCCCGATCTCCGACAGCAGGACGTTCGCCTCGGCCAGCGTCCGCGCCGCCTCGGGGCCGCCGCCGAAGCCGCGCGCGTCGACGGCCACGTGGTGCGAGCTCGTCCACCCCCGCCGGCCGCCGACCACGGGCAGGCCGGCGGCGGCCAGCGCCTCCGCGAGCGCGCGCGCGGCCGCGATGCAGGCGTCGGCGTACGCGCCGCCCGCCTCGAGGTGCTCGAGCGCGGCGGCGCCCAGCGGCAGCAGCCGTGCGATGTCGTAGTTCGCGGTCAGGCCCGGGTAGACCGCGGCGGTCACCCGCGCCATCAGCGCCTCGTCGTCGCTGACGATCGCGCCGCCCGCCGGCCCGCCGAACGACTTGTAGGTCGAGAAGGTGACGACGTCGGCCCCCTCGCGCAGCGGCGCCTGGAAGCGACCCTCGGCCACGAGGCCGGCGACGTGCGACGCGTCGTAGAGCACGCGCGCGCCGGCGTCGCGGGCGAGCTCGGCCAGCGCCGCGAGGCGGTGCGGGTGCAGCATCAGGCTGGCGCCGACGACGACCAGCTTCGGGCGCTCGGCGGCCAGCAGCCCGGCGGCCGCGCCGAGGTCCACGTCGAGCTCCTCGACGTCGTAGGGCAGCTCGAGGACGCGCAGGCCGCGGATGCCGGCGGCGCCGACCTCGTGGTGGCTGAGGTGGCCGCCGGCCCAGCCCGGCAGCACGGCGATCGCGTCGCCGGGCGCGGCGACGGCCGCGTAGACGGCGAGGTTCGCCAGCGTGGCGCTGGTGGGCCGGACCTCCGCGAAGCGCGCGCCCATGACCTCGGCCACGAGCCGGGCCACCGTGACCTCGAGCACGTCGAGCGGCTCGAGGCCCGCCTGGTACTTGTCGCCGGCGTAGCCCATGCTCGGCTGGTTGCTCAGCACGGGCCGGTGGGCGCCGGCGGCGCGCGCCGGCGGCACGTTGCCGCCGGCGTAGAGCAGCAGCGCGTCCTGCTCGACGCGCTGCTCGTGCTCGCGCACCGCGGCGGCGGCCGCGTCGAGCGCCGCCGCCGGGTCGCGCGGAAGCCCGCGCTCGACCGCCAGCAGACGTGAGCGGGCGCGCTCGGACGCCCAGGGAGCGGTTCGCGGCGCCTCGTCCGCGGGGGAGATCGTCATCCCCCATGCTCTAGCAGGCGCCATCCCTCGGCGAAGCGCCACAAGCTTGCGCGATGGCCGGCGTTGTCGCTGCCATGCGCCGCCTCCTCGTCCCGCTCGTGGCCGCCGCCGCGCTCGCCGCGTCCGCCGCCCCGGCCTCCGCCGCACTCCCGCTGCCGGAGGGCGCGCACCGCAACGTCGAGTTCGTCAACCACCTCGCCGAGCCCGAGCGCGGCGCCGTGTCGATCAACTTCATCCGCTACGAGGACGGCCGCGAGATCATGTTCGTCTCGTCGCTGATCGGCCTCTACGCCTACGACATCACGCGCGACCCGGCGAACCCGGTGCTGCTGAGCAAGATCTCCTCGGCGGACCTGCGCCAGCCCGGCGACCTCGGCGACGAGTTCTTCCAGAACGAGGACATGAACGTCGACGCCAAGCGCAAGCTCGTGTTCATGGCGCGCGACGTGACCTCGCACACCAACGGCAACCCCGGCGTCTACATCATCGACGCCAAGGACCCGGCGAAGCTCTCCGTGATCGTCTTCCACCCGCTGCCGGAGGGCCACACGACCACCTGCGTCAACGAGTGCACGCACCTGTGGACGTCGGGGCTGTTCCTGCGGCGCGAGATCTTCGTCACCGACATCACCAACCCGGCGCTGCCGATCACCTCGCCGGTGCCGGTCGACGTCGGCCCCTTCGACCGGCCGGCCGGCACGAGCCACGACGTCGCGGTCGACGCCGCCGGCGTGGCGTGGGTGGCCGGCCAGGGCTACCTGCGCGGGTACTGGACGAGCGGGACGCACCGCGACCCGGTCACCGGCCTCGAGCGCGAGGCGACGCCGTTCACGCCGGTGCTCCACGGCGGCGGCAAGGTGCCCGCGGGCAACGGCGGGCCCTCGGACGCGGGCCGCTTCGTGCACGGCTCCGAGCGCCCGATCGGGCCGACCGCGAGCCGCGGCGCCCCGGACTTCGGCGGCTACGGCGAGGGCAACCTCATCTACTCCGCCGAGGAGGACTACGGCGCCTGCCCGGTGGGACCGTTCGTGATCTCCTCGCTCAAGGGGGCGCTCGACACCGACGCCACCGGCGACCTCGAGACGGTCGGCCTCTGGACGCCCGCCGACCAGGAGGGCATGGGCGACGGCGAGTGCTCCGCCCACTGGTTCACGATGCGCGACGGCATCGTCGCCCACGGCTGGTACGGCCAGGGGACCCGCTTCATCGACGTGCGCGACCCGCGCAACCCGATCCAGGTCGGCTACTTCCGGCCCGAGGACGCCACCACCTCCGCGGCCTACTGGCACGGCGACCACGTGTACGTCGCCGACTACGCGCGCGGCGTCGACATCATCCGCTTCACCGGCGGCGCGCCGGCGGGGGGCGCCGAGCCGCCGCCGGCGGGCACGCCGAGCGGCGTCTGCCGGCCGTCGGTGGCGCTGGCATCGCGCGGCCTGAAGCTGACCCGCCGCTCGCTGCGGCTGCGCGGCAGCGCCGCCTGCGTCACGCGGCGGGCTCGCGTGCAGGTCGCGCTGGCGCGCGTGCAGGCGGGGCGCTGCCGCTTCCTCGCGGCCCGCGGCCGGCTCGGCCGGACGGGCAGCTGCAGCCGGCCGAAGTGGCTGCGCGCACGCGGCCGTGAGAAGTGGACATTCGCCCGCCGGGCGCGGCTGCCGCGCGGGTCGTACTCGGTGTGGGTGCGGGCCACCGGCGCGCCCGCCCGCACCTACCGCCTGAAGGTCGACCGGCGCGGCCGCGCGAAGCCGACCGAGGCGGTGCGGTAGCGGTCCCAGGGGCCTTCTGCGGTCCATCAGCCGGATCCCGCGCGGGCGCGGACGCCCTGACGCGCGTCAGAGCCGGCGCGCCCGCAGCGTCACCCGGGCCTTGCGCTCGGGCCGCTCGGCCCGCAGCGTCAGCGAATACGTGCCGGGCTTGCCGCGCGGCGCGACGCGCAGCCGGTGCGTGCGACCGGCGCGGTACGCCCGCGGCTTCGTCCGCTTGACCAGCTTGCGCCCGCGGCGGACCTCCAGCGAGACCCGGGCCGGCGCCGTCAGCCGGAAGGACACGTCGAGGTCGTCGTTGCGGACCGACCCGCCGAACACCGGGCGCTCGAGCTTGTAGCTCTCGATGAGGCCGCACGGCCGGCGGAAGTCGAACGCCGGCGCGGGCCGGAAGCGGCCCTTGACGCGCTGCAGCGCCACGCGCCGCACGTCCGGCTTGCCGGCCGTGGTGCGCGTCGTGAAGCGCGCGAAGTACCAGCCGTTGCGCAGCCGCACGCCGCGGCCGTTCCAGGTGAAGTCCTTGCGCTTGTTGCGGAAGGAGCGCACCTTGCGCTCGCCGACGATCTTGCGCCCGACGGACTGCTGGAACAGGTCGACCGTGACGGGCGCCGACCCGGTGCGGGTGAAGCCGAAGCGGATGCCGCGCCCGCGCGGGCGCGCGGAGACGCTGCCGAACGCCGCCGCCTGGGCACAGGCCGGCTCCGGCCCCTGCGGGGTGAAGTCGTGGCCGCCCGGCTGCGGGCCGCCGGCCGGCGTCGGCGGTGCCGGCAGCGTGACCTTGTAGACGTCGACCGCCCCGCGGCCGGTGCCGGTCAGGATGCCGTCGCTCGTCGCGCCCCAGTAGGTGAAGCTGCCGTCCGGGTTGCGCTCGGCCTTGAAGATCGCCGACGTCCACGTGTTGGCGTTCTCCGGCGTGAACCAGGCGGCATTCTTGAAGCTCACCGTCCCGTCGGCGTTCTCGGTGAAGTCCACGACCTGGGTGCCCTGCGAGTACCAGCCCATGAAGATCCGGTTCTGGCCCGGGATGAGCTGGAACACGTGCGCGGTGCAGAAGGACGCCTGCGGCTGCGTGCGGATCGGCGTCCGGTAGACCGCCTGCTTGCCGTCGGGCGTGCGCGCCCACAGCTTGTGCGCCTCCTCCGCGCTTCGCGGCGGGCTGGTCGTGAACGACGCGCGCGGGAAGAAGTGCAGGCCGCCGTTGCCGCGGACGTTGTCCGCGCCGGGGGTGCACGACGCGCCGCCGGGGACGGTGCCGCCGCCGCGCTCGTCGCTGGTGATCACGAAGCGGCCGGACTCGGTCAGCTCGCTCTCGTGCGCGGCGACGATGTCGACGTCGGAGTTGTACGGCGTCGTGGCGATGTCGGCGGTCGCGCCGAAGCCCATGTGCGGGACCGTGCCCAGCCACTTGACGCCCTCGAGCGACGGCGCGCCGATCTTCAGCCACTCCGACACCGTGAGGCTCTGGGGCTGGCCGTTGACCTCGCCGTTGACGCAGTCGATGATCGGCGCCCCGGTGCGCAGCGAGGGGTTCGCCGTCGAGGACTCGCGCACCCGGCACGGCAGCGGCGTGCCGCGCGGCCTGTCGTCGGAGAAGTCGTTCGGCGTCCCGCGGTCGTCGAACGCGCCGGAGAGGTCGAAGAGCGCCGTCGCGTCGATGCCGGCGCAGGCCAGCGTGTCGTCGGGGTAGATCTCGACCTCGTGGCAGCCCTGCAGCGCGTTGTAGGTGTGCGACTGCGCCACGAGCGGCGACGGGTACCGGTAGCGGTAGACCTGCGGGCGACACGCCTTGCGCTTGTCCTCGATCGACGTCCCGGGCAGGAAGCCCATGCACGACGACATGTCGACGATCTCGAAGCCGTCGAGGGCGTTGCCGGAGGTCTCGTTGGCGCGCTTGCCCTCCGCGTCGACGAGCACGTTGTCCTGCACGACGTCGAAGGCGATGTGCGGCCGCTTGGGGTCGACGTTGACCGTGTGGGCCTGGCCGATGTGCGACGTGAGCGCGAGCTCCTTCGGGTTCGCCGGGTCGGTCACGTCGATGATCTCGAGCCCACCGAGGGGCGCGCCGCCCTGCGGGAGGCCGAGCGGCCCCTGGTCGTGGCAGCGCCCGGGGCCGTCGGTGGTGTCGACGAGCAGCTCGGCGTCGCGGCGGACGGCGGCCGGGTTGGGCGAGTTGAACATGACGTCGCCCTTCGGCGCCGCCTCCACGTCGTGCTGCAGCGCCGTCGCGCTGGAGGACGCGACCGGGCACGAAGCCGAGGGGTGCGCCCCCACCACCGCCGGCCGCACCTCGCCGTTCTCGGTCAGGCGGATGATCGTCTGCCCGCCGCCGTTGGGGCCCGTGCCGAGCGACCCGACGCTGGCGTACATGTCGCCCTTGTGGGTGAAGTAGTCGAGGTCCGAGTGCGGATTGCCGGTGAAGACCGTGGAGATCAGCTCCCACTCGGCGTTCTCGCCACCGGAGTTGAACGCGGTCGAAGCCGGCTCGTTGCTCGGCGCCGCCGTCGGCGCCGGGTGGTCGAGCTCGTGCGCCGCCGCCGTTCCGACCGCGAGCACGAACGTCGCCGCGACTCCTGCGAACAGCCTTCCCCGATGCATGAAAAACGCCCCTCCCGGCCGGACTCCCTCGGTGCGCGGATACCCCGCCCCGCGGGCGATGATGCGCGGTTCTCGGGCGGGCGCGCCGCCGTCGCACTTCTGTTGCAGTCGCGGCTCCGCGGAGCCGGGGTCAGACGATCCGGACCGGCGTGCCCTTCGGGAGCAGCCGCCCCAAGCGGCGCAGCGCGCCGTCGCGCACGCGGACGCAGCCGTTCGACGGCCGGCCCGGGATCAGGTGCGGCTGGTCGGTCCCGTGGAGGCCGACGACGCCACCGCCCGGCCAGTCGCTGAGCCCGCTGTAGGCGCTCGTCCCGAAGGCGAGCGCGCCGTAGATGGTCCCGGGCGGTGGGCGCAGGCGCTCGCGGATGTAGAAGCGTCCCGCGGGCGTCGGGCTCGACGGCTTGCCCACGCCGACGGGCGCGCTCCAGATCCGGCGACCGCTGCGATAGAGCGTCGCGCGCAGCCGCGCCCGGTCGATCCGCAGCATCGTCCGCACGACGTGGAAGCGACCCAGCGCGTCCCTGGGAACCCAGCCCGTCGTGCCGTTCGGCCGCATCGGCAGGCGGATCTCGATCCACTCGCGTCCCTCCCCGTCGAGGGTCGAACGGAGCGCCAGGTACACCTCGTGGAGGCCGTCCTCGGTATCGAAGCGCAGGCGCGTGATCGCGGGGGCGGCCGGGTCTGGCTGGGTGCGGACCGGCGCGAGCCGCTCCGGGTGCGCCCAGCGCGAGAGCGTGCGCTCGTCCGACAGCCGCTGCGTGATGCCCGGCTCGAGCCCGTCCGGGGTCGCCTGCGCCGGCGCCGCCGGCGCCGCCGTCAGCGCAGCCGCCGCCACCGCCGCCCGGATCAGGTGTCGCGACGCCCCCACGTGCGGCAGCTTAGAGCGGTTCATCGCACCGTGAATCGGGGTACCCAGCCTTCGACCAGCGGGAGGGGAAGGCACCATGAGAGGCATCGCATCCGTTCGAGCCGCGGGGCTCGCGGCCATAGTCGTGACCTGCGCGATGCTGTCGGCGACGGCGCCGGCCGCGACGGCGGCTCCCCGTCCCGACGGCTCGGACTTCTCGTGCCGCGCCAGCGTCGCCCGCGTCGTCCTCAAGGTCCCGGTCAGCCAGACGCTCGAGCCGTTCGTCGCCAACGCGGCCGACGCGCCGTGCGCGCCCGACGAGGGGGGCTTCCTGGATCCGACGGCGATCGGCCCGGTCACGATCGACCTCGCGTCGGCCGTGACGAGCCAGACGCCGGAGAACCTCGCGTCGGCCCCGGCCGCCGAGGGCGACAACGCGACGGCGCGCGCGTCGGTCACGAACCCGGTCGTCGGCCTCACGGGCGCGGCGATCAGCGCCGCGGTCCTGAACGCCAGCGCCTCCTACACCTGTCAGGGCGGCCAGGCCGTGCCGGCGGGATCGACCACCGTGGCGGGGCTCGTCGTCAACGGCACGCCGATCACCGTCCCGCCCGGCAACGCGCCGCTGACCATCCCGCTCGGCCCGGCCGGCAGCCTGACGCTCAACCAGATCGTGCAGGAGCCGAACCGGATCACCGCGCGGGCGCTCGTCCTGACGACGCCCCTGGCCGACGTGGTGATCGCCGAGGCGACCGCCGACATCACCGGCACGCCGTGCGCGCCGCCCAAGCAGTGCTCCGACGGCATCGACAACGACGGCGACGGCCTCGCGGACGCCCAGGATCCCGGCTGCCTGAGCGGGCCCGGCGACACCTACGACCCCAACGACGACAGCGAGCTCGACTTCGTGTGCTCCGACCGCCGCGACAACGACGGCGACGGCCGCATCGACGCGGACGACCCGGGCTGCCTCAGCGGGCCGGGCGGCACCTACAACCCGATGGATCCCGACGAGCGCGACACCGAGTGCTCCGACCGCCGCGACAACGACGGAGACGGCGACGTCGACTTCCCCGAGGACCGGGGCTGCACGTCGGCCACCGACGACTCCGAGCGGACCCCGCCCGGCACCGCCCGCCTCGGCACGCGGCCTTCGAGCGTCGCGCGCCTGGGCGTCCGCGGGCCGTGCACGCGGAACTCGTTCGCGGCGGTCGTGACCGGCCGCAGCATCGATCGCGTCGTCTTCTCGCTCGACGGCCGGCGGCTACGAAGCGTGGGCAGCGCGCCGTTCTCGACCCGCATCGCCACGGCGCGCGCGGGCACGCACCGCGTCACCGCACGGGTCACCTTCCTGCGCGACAGCGGCACGAAGGCGCGAACGCTCAGCTTCTCCTTCACGCGCTGCGCGCCGGCGGTGCGCTTCACGGGCTGAGTCGCCGATAGCTTGGAGCGCGGGCGCCGTGATGCGAACATGTGCATCAGGGCGAGAAGCGGAGGGCTGATGCGGACTCGAGCGATCCTGTGGCTGGTGACCTGCGGCGCCGTCGCCGTGCCGGCGGGCACGGCATACGCCGAGCCGAAGTGGCCGCCGGCGGCGGAGGCGAGCATCCGGCCGGGGGCGCAGCTGGTGACCGACGGCAGCCAGTGCACGGCCAACTTCGTGTTCTACGACGCGACCTCCGTCTACCTCGGCTACTCCGCGCACTGCGCGACCGAGGAGGAGGACTCGAGCGGCCCCGTGAACTTCGCGGCGCCATGCGGCGATCGGTCGCTCCCGCTCGGGACGCCGGTGCGGATCCAGGGCGCCACCAAGCCGGGTCAGCTCGTCTACAGCTCCTACGAGATCATGCACCGGCTCGGCGAGACCGACCAGATGACGTGCTCGTCCAACGACTTCGCGCTCGCGCGCGTCGACCCCGCGGACGCCGGCCGGGTCAACCCGACGATCCCCTTCTGGGGCGGCCCGACCGGCCTGCGCCAGGGATCCCGGCGCGGGGCGAGAAGGTCGTCAGCTACGGCAACTCGGGCATGCGACAGGGCGTCGAGCAGCTCAAGCCGCGCGAGGGCGTCGTGACCAACGAGGCCAGCGGCGGCCGGGAGTTCGCGGCCTACTTCGCGACTCCGGCCATCTTCGGCGACTCCGGCAGCGCGGCCCTCGACTCGGCCGGCTCCGCGTCCGGCGTGGTCAACGCCATCAGCTCGTTCCCGGCCGGCACCAACGTCATGGCGGATCTCTCCCGGGTGCTGGCCTACCTGCGCCGCCACACGGGGCTGACCATGCGCCTGGCCACGGGCACCGAGCCGTTCACGGGCCCGTTGCTCGGCCCGAGCCCGGTCACGGCACCCGAGCCGCAGCCCGATCCGCAGCCGGAGCCTTCGTCCGAGCCGCAGCCGGAGCCCTCGCCGGCCCCCACGCCGCCCGCGGATCCGGGCGGGGCGCCCCCGGCGGGCGCGGCGGCGCCCGAGCGGCAGACCGACCGCCTGCGCGTCCGCGTCCTCGGGAAGCCGTCGCGGCGCGGCCGGGTGCTCCGGCTGCGGCTGCGCGCGGGCGAGCCCCTGCGCAACGTGGTCCTCACGCTCGAGGCGCGCGGCCGCATGGTGGCGCGCGGCCGCCTGACGCGGTTGGACGGCGACCGCGTCGCGCGGCTGAGGGGACCCCGCCGACTGCGCCGCGGGTCGCACACGCTCCGGATCCGCGCCGCCGACGGGCGCACCGCCGCGCTGCGCCTGCGGCTGCGCTGAGCCGTCGAGGAAGGGGCAGCGACCGGTCGCGCGGGAACCGGCGACTCAGCGCGGGAGACTCATGTGGTCCATCGCGATGTACTCGGCGTCACGACCGACACCGGAGAGCAGGCCGGACTTGAACGTGTGCATCCAGTGCAGGCCGAGGAAGTAGAGCCCCGGCACCTGCGTGACCCCGCGCCGTTGGACCGGCCGGCCCGCCGGATCCAGGACGGGAGCCTCCAGCCAGCCGTAGTCGTAGTCGTAGCCCGTGGCCCAGATGATCGCGGCGATGCGCTCGCGCCGCAGGTCGAGGGACTCGAGCTCGCGGACGGTCGCCGGAAGGGTCGGCGTCGCGCCGGGATGCTCCTCGGCGAGGTCCAGATCCGGGTTCGCAGCCGCGAAGTCGCGGGCGGCGGCCAGGAAGGCGGAACACGCCGCGTCGGCTTCGTCGAGGATCGCGTTGGCGTTCTGCGCGAGGATCAGCGTGCCGTCGGAGGCGCCGACGACGCGGCCGATCACGTGGGCGCCGTCGGCGGCCATCTGGCGCACGTTGACGTCGTAGCCGCCACTGACTCCGGTGACGACGACCGACGGAGGCCACTGCCGGCCCGGGAAGCTGTCGATCGTCTGGTCGAATCGACCCATCTCCTCCAGCCACCAGCAGACGTCCTTGCCGCGGAACCGCCGCGGGACGCGCCGGTGCCTGGACACCGACAGGAACACCGTCCGGCCGGCCCGCAGCAGCTCGTCCGCGATCTGGCAGCCGGACGCGCCGCTGCCCACGACGAGCACGGCCCCGTCGGGCAGGTCCTCCGGGCGGCGGTAGCGCGTCGGATCGAGCTGCAGCACGGATGCCGCGACGTCCCCCGCGAGCTTCGGGATGCGCGGGCGCTGAAACGGCCCGGTCGCCACGACGACGGAGCGGGCGTGGATCGTCCCCTCCGGAACGGACAGCACGAACCCGTCGTCGTCCCCGCGCAGCCGGGTGACCTCGGTGCGCTCCCGCACCGGCGCGCGCGTGCGCGCCGCGTAGTCCTCGACGACACGCAGGATCTCGCGCCAGTGCGCGAAGCCGTCGGGATCGTCGCCGGAGTAGGCGTAGCCCGGCAGCTCGATCGACCCGTTCGGGAACTGGAAGCGCAGCGACTCCCAGCGCTCGGTGCGCCAGCGTTCGGCGACCTCCCTTCGCTCCAGCACCACGTGCTCGCGCCCACGCCGCTGCAGCACGGCGCTCATGGCGAGCCCGGCCTGACCGCCGCCGACGATCACGGCGTC
>DATLGB010000219.1:0-14436 GCA_035540675.1 Solirubrobacteraceae bacterium
ATCCACGCGGCGCCGAGCAGCAGCTGCGCGATGTTCGCCGCGGCCAGGTTCGGCGTGCGGAAGATGCTCAGGCGCATCAGCGGCTCCCGGCGCCCGGCCTGGATGGCCACGAACGCGCCGAGCAGCACGAGCCCGGCGGCGATCACGAGCAGGGTGGCGGCGGAGCCCCAGCCCTCCTCCGGCGCGCGGACGATGCCGAACACCGTCAGCGCGAGGCCGGCGGTGGCGGTCACCGCGCCCGCGACGTCCACCGTCCCGCGGCGGGCCGGGGCGGACGGCATCAGGCCGGGCGTGACCGCCAGCACGAGCAGCGCGATCGGGACGTTGATGTAGAACACCCAGGGCCAGCTGACCCACTCGGTGATCACGCCGCCGAGGAACACGCCGGCGGTGCCGCCGGCGGGCGCGGCGGCGCCGTAGATCGCGAACGCCTTGGTCAGCTCCTTCGGGTCGTGCCCGAAGAGCATCATCAGCAGGGTCAGCGCCGACGGCGCGATCAACGCCGCGCCGGCGCCCTGGACGGCGCGAGAAGCGATCTCGACCCCGGTGGTCTCGGCGAGCCCGGCGCCCAGCGAGCCGACGGTGAGGACGATCCAGCCGGCGACGAAGACCCGCTTCGCGCCGAAGAGGTCCGACAGGCGGCCGCCGAGCAGCAGCAGCCCGCCGAGCGCGACGACGTAGGCGTTGAACACCCACGACAGGTCCTCGGGGGTGAAGCCGAGGTCCGCCTGGATCTCGGGGAGGGCCACGCCGATGATCGACGTGTCCATGATGACCATGAACTGCGCGAGCGCGATGACGGCAAGGGCCGTCCAGCGCCGCGGGTGCGGCTTGGCTTGCATGTGCGTTCTCCTTGGCCCGGATCCCGGGCCGCTCGTGGGTTGAGGCTGTCTGCGGTGCGTCAGGCGGGGCGGAGCGGGAGGCTCACGCCGCGGCCTGCGCGGGTACGTCGGGGTGGATGCCGGCGACGAGGTTGAACGCGCCGGTCAGCAGCTGCAGCGCGACGATCCCGACGACCTCGGCGATCTGCTCGTCGCTGTAGCCGTGGCCGCGCAGGTCGTCGAGCTGGGCGTCGGTGACCTCGGCCGGGGCGGCGATCACCTGCTGGCCGAAGGCCACCATCGCCGCGACCTTCGCGTCGGTCGCCGTGCCCTGGCGGGCGAGCGCGATGTCGGCGTCGGTCAGCCCGAGCTCGCGCGCCGCCGCGGTGTGGGCCGCGAGGCAGTAGTCGCAGCCGAGCCACTCCTGGACGGCCAGCGCGATCCGCTCGCTGACGCGGCGGTCGAGGTGGCTGCGCTTCATCGCGCGGTTGAGGTCGAGGTAGCCCCGCAGCACCGCGGGGGCGGCGGCCATGCCGCGGATCATCGGGCCGACGTCGCTGCGGCCGCGGGCCGCGAGCTCGTCGAGGAGCTCGCGGCTGCGCCCGGTGGCCTGCGCGGGGTCGACCAGCGGCAGGCGGGTGGTCATCGGGAGACCTCCTGGTGGTGGGAGCGGAAGCGCCGCAGCCGCAGCGCGTTGGCCACGACGGAGACGCTCGAGAAGGCCATCGCCGCGCCCGCCAGCAGCGGGTTGAGCAGGCCGGCGGCGGCCAGCGGCAGGGCGGCGACGTTGTAGCCGAACGCCCAGCCGAGGTTCTGCTTGATGGTGCGCAGGGTCGAGCGCGACAGCCGGATCGCGTCGGCGGCGGCCCGAAGGTCGCCGGAGACGAGCGTCAGGTCGGACGCCTCGATGGCCACGTCGGTGCCGGTGCCGATCGCCAGGCCGAGATCGGCCTGCGCGAGCGCCGGCGCGTCGTTGACGCCGTCGCCGACCATCGCCACGACCCGGCCGGACTGCTGCAGGCGCCGCACGACGTCCGCCTTGTCGGCCGGCAGCACCTCGGCGGTCACCTCGTCGATGCCGACCTCGGCGGCCACGGCGCGGGCCGTCGCCTCGTTGTCGCCCGTCAGCAGGACCGGCCGCAGCCCGAGCGCCTTCAGGGAGGCGATCGCCTCGGCGCTGGTGGGCTTGACGGTGTCGGCCACCACGAGCAGCCCGCGCACCTCCCCGTCCCACGCCGCGAGCACCGCGGTGCGGCCCTTGCCCTCGGCGGCGGCGCGCGCCGCGTCGAGCTCGGCGGGGACGCGCAGGCCCCAGTCGGCCATCAGCGCCGGCCGGCCGACCTGGACACCGTGCCCGTCGACGATGCCCTCGACGCCGAGGCCCTCGCGGTTGGCGAAGTGCTCGACCGCCGGCAGCGGCCCGGCCTCGTCGGCGGCCGCGCGGGCGATCGCGCGGGCGATCGGGTGTTCGGAGGCGTTCTCGAGCGCGCCCGCCAGCCGCAGCACCTCGGCGCGCGTGACGCCCGCGGTGGCGACGTCGACGAGCGTCATCCGGCCCGTGGTCACGGTGCCCGTCTTGTCGAGCACGACCGTGTCGACGCGGCGGGTGGACTCGAGGATCTCCGGGCCCTTGATCAGCAGCCCGAGCTGCGCGCCACGGCCCGTGCCGACGAGCAGCGCCGTCGGCGTCGCGAGCCCGAGCGCGCACGGGCAGGCGATGATCAGGACCGCGACGGCGGCGGTGAAGGCGAACTCCACCGACTCGCCGGTGCCGATCCAGAAGCCCAGCGTCGCGACGGCGAGCGCGATCACGACGGGCACGAACACGCCGGACACGCGGTCGGCCAGCCGCTGGACCGGCGCCTTGCCGGACTGCGCGTCGGTGACCAGGCGCGCGATCTGCCCCAGCGCCGTGTCGGCGCCGACCTTCGTCGCCCGCACGACCAGCCGGCCGCCGGCGTTGACCGAGGCGCCGGCGACCTCGTCGCCGGGCTGCTTCTCCACGGGGACCGACTCGCCGGTCAGCAGCGACTGGTCGACCGCGCTCGTGCCCTCCTCGACCACGCCGTCGGTGGCCACCTTCTCGCCGGGGCGCACCACGAAGCGGTCGCCGACCGCGAGCTGCTCGACCGGCACGCGGCGCTCGGCGCCGCCGGCGTCCAGCACGGCGACGTCCTTGGCGCCCAGCTCGAGCAGCGCCGTCAGCGCGGATCCGGCGCGCCGCTTGGCGCGTGACTCGAAGTAGCGGCCGGCGAGGATGAACACGGTCACCGCCGCGGCCACCTCGAGGTAGACCTCGTGCGTGCCGCCGGCCTTGTCCGGGATGAGGTCGAACGTCATCCGCATCCCGGGGTCGCCGGCGTCGCCGAAGATCAGGGCGTACAGCGACCACGCGTAGGCGGCGATGACGCCGACCGAGATCAGCGTGTCCATCGTCGCGGTGGCGTGCTTGAGGTTCGCCCAGGCCGCGCGGTGGAAGGGCAGCGCGCCCCACACCACGACGGGGGAGGCGAGCGTCAGGCTCAGCCACTGCCAGTTGTCGAACTGCAGCGGCGGGACCATCGACACGAGGAGCACCGGCAGCATCAGCGCGAGGCTGATCAGCAGCCGGCGCCGCAGCAGCTCGGTCTCGTCCGGCGCGGCGGCAGCGTCCTCGCCGCCGCCGCCCTCGGCCGGCAGCGTGGCGCGGTAGCCCGCGGACTCCACGACCTCGACGAGCTGCTCGGGTGCGACCGCCGCCGCGTCGAAGTCGACGGTGGCTTTCTCGGTCGCATAGTTGACCGAGGCGACGACGCCGTCGAGCTTGTTCAGCTTGCGCTCGATGCGGTTCGCGCACGACGCGCACGTCATGCCGCCGATCGGCAGCTCGATGTGCTGGTTGGCGCCGGCCATGGCTAGGACACCTCCTGGGTGAAGGCCACCGTGTGGACGCGGCCCTCGTGCTGGAACTGCAGGAACAGGCGGTAGCGGCCCTCGGTCGGGAACGTCGCCTCGAAGCCGACGCCGTCGTCGTGGCCGCCGCCGCGGGCGTCGTCGCCGTCGCCGTGGCCCGTCGGGTGCACGTGCAGGAAGGCGAGGTCGCCGTCGCGCAGGGCGACCAGGTGCCCGCCGGCGCCCAGGTAGGGCTCGACGTGCACGGGCCGCCCGTCGCGGAGGATCGTGAAGCTCAGCTCGGCGGCCTCGCCCGGCTGCACGCGCCCGGCGTCGAGGCGCACCTCGTAGCCCAGGTCGCTCGTCGCAGAGCGGGCGGGCGCCGGCAGGTCGCGCAGGTCGGCGCGGCCGTCGACGCGCAGGTCGGAGGCCAGGGTGTACGGCTCGCCGGCGTGGGAGAAGTCGGCGAACAGGCGGTAGGAGCCGGGATCGCCGATCTCGACATCGGTCGTCCAGGCGCCGTCGCGCGCCTGCCGCGGGTGCAGGTGCTGGAAACCGGTGAGGTCGCGCCGGGCGACGATCAGGTGCATGCGCTTCTCGTGCTCGACGTCGAAGTCGCGCACGGTGCGGCCGCTGCCGTCGCGGACGATCCGGAAGCGCAGGCGCTCGCTGCGGCCGCGCCGCAGCTCGGGATTCTCGACGACGACGCGCAACCCGTTCTCCGCCACGGCGAGCCCTCGCACCGGATGTGTTTCGGCGCCGCCGCCGTGGCCGGCGTCGGCATGGCCGCCGTCGGCGGAATCCGCGCCGTGTGCGGTGGTCACGTGGTTCTCCTGTCCGTTGTCGTGGGCGGGAGCCTCGCCGCGCCCCGAGTCACCGGGTCCGAAGGCGTCGCCGGCTACGGCGGCGCCTCCGAACGCGAGCGCGAGGACGGCGGCGAATCCCGCGAGTCGGAGAGGCGCGGTGTTCATCGCGCCACCTCGTAGCCGGCGTCCTGGACGGCGGCTTCGACCGCGCCGTCCGTGAAGCCGGAGCCGGTGACGGTGAGCCGCCCCGAGGCGAGGTCGACGTCGACGGCCTCGACGCCGGCCACCTCCGAGACCTCTTCGCGGACCGACAGCACGCAGTGGCTGCAGGTCATGCCGGAGACGACGTAGTTGCGGGTGGTTTCGGGAGAGCTCATGTCGGGTTCCTCTTGATACGGGGAGGGGGTATCTGGAAGGGCAACTTAGCACCCTTCTGGAACGGCGTCAAATACCCGCGGGGGGTATCGGTTGGCGGCGGTCCGGTGCCGCCGCCGTGACCTCCGCGCGCGCGACGCGTCCATGGGCGCATGACCACCGGATTGCAGGCCGACCGCGCGACGATGCGCGCGCTGGTCACCGACGGCCGCGGCGGTGTCGAGGCCGCCGACGTCCCCGTGCCGCGCCCGAACCCCGGCGAGGCCCTCGTGCGCGTGCTCGCGACCTCGCTCAACCGCGGCGAGCTGCGCTTCGTGGAGGTGACCTCCGGCGCCGTGCCGGGCTGGGACGTGGCGGGCGAGCTCGTCGAGGACGTCCCGGCGGCCGGGCTCGACCGCGGGACCCTCGTCGTCGGCCTCGTAGACGAGGGCGCGTGGGCCGAGTACGCGGCGGTGCCGCTCGCGCACCTGGCGCCGCTGCCGGGCGGCGTCTGCCCGGCCGAGGCCGCGGCCCTGCCGACCGCCGGGCTGACGGCGCTGCAGTCGCTGCGCCTCAGCGGCTCTCTGCTCGGCCGGCGGGCGCTGATCACGGGCGCCGCCGGCGGCGTCGGCCGCTTCGCGGTCCAGCTCGCCGCGGCATCGGGCGCCGACGTGACCGCGGTCGCCCGCGACGCGGCCCGGGGCGCGGGGCTGCGCCAGCTCGGGGCGGACGCGGTGGTCACGAGCCTCGACGGCCTCGAGTCGTTCGACTTCATCCTCGAGTCGGTGGGCGGCGAGACGCTGACGCGGGCGTTCGCGCTGCTGGCGCCGGGCGGCGACCTCGTCTCGATCGGCCAGTCGTCACGCGAGCCGGGCGTGTTCGAGCCGCGCCTGCTGTTCAACGGCGCCTACGGGGCGCGCATCCACCCGTACATGGTGTTCGAGGGTGCGCGCGGGATCGCCGGCCGCGACCTCGCGATCCTGCTCGAGCTCGTCCGGCGCGGCCGGCTCGACCCCCAGGTCGAGCGCACGCTCGGCTGGCGCGAGGTCGACGGCGCGCTCGCGGACCTGGCGGAGCGGCGTGTGGCCGGCAAGGCCGTGCTGCTGGTCGACTAGGTCTGGGTGAAGCGGCGCGCGAGCTCCGCGAAGAAGTCGCGGCGGGTGACGACGCCCACGACCCGGCCACCGTCGACGACCGGGACGATCGCCACGCGGTGGTGCAGGAAGGTCTCGGCCAGCGCGACGGCGGAGAAGTCGGGGTGGACGTCCACGTGTTCGGTGTTCATGTGCTTCGCGACGGTCTCGATCGCGCACTGCGAGCGCCGCTCGAGCTGCTCCTCGAGCGACCGGCCGACGAAGCCGGCATAGCCGAGCTGGTCGACGTAGCCGGGGAAGAGCGCGCGGATGAAGTCGCGCTCGCCGAACACGCCGGCGAAGCGCTCGCGCCCGTCGACGACCGGCAGGGCCGGAAAGCCGCATTCGACGAGCTCGACGACGGCCTCGGCCAGGGGCTGGTCGGTCCGCAGGATGGGGACTTCGTGGATCTCGATCACAGGTAACGGAGTGCGATGTACCCGGTGGCCATGATCATGCTGACGATCGTGACAGGAACGCCCACCTTCAGGAACTCCACGAATCCGATGCGCCGCCCGGAGCGCTCGGCCATGCCGGCGGCGGCGACGTTGGCGGCGGCCGCGATCAGCGTCAGGTTGCCGCCGAAGCAGGCGCCGAGCGCGAGCGCCCACCAGTAGGCGTTGTCGCCGGCGTTGCCCTGCTGGAGCTGCTCCACCACCGGGATCATCGTCGCGGTGAACGGGATGTTGTCCACGACCCCCGACGCGATGGCCGAGACCCAGGTGATGCCGAGCAGCTCCGCGGAGCGGTTCCCGGCGGTCACGGAGGCGATGCCGTCGGCGATCTCCTTGATGGCGCCCACGTGCTCGAGCGCGCCCACCATCACGAACAGGCCGATGAAGAAGAACAGGGTCGGCCACTCGATTCCGCCCAGCACCTTGTCCAGGGCCTGCCGGCTGAGCAGGAGCATCGCCGTGGCCCCGGTCAGCGCCACCGTCGCCGGCTCGAGATGCAGCGGCTTGTGCACGAAGAACAGCAGGATCGTCAGCACGAGGATCGGCAGCGTGCGCTTGAGCTCGGCCGGATCCTCGATCGACCGCCGCGCGTCGAGCGCCATCACGCGGTCGCGGGCGTCGGGCGCGATCTGCAGGCGCTTGCGGAACGCGAGGTACAGCCCCGCCGTCACCACGATGAACGTGACCGCCGCGATCGGCGCGAGGTTCGTCACGAACTCCATGAACGACAGGCCGGTGGCGCCGGCGATCATGATGTTCGGCGGGTCGCCGATCAGCGTCGCCGTGCCGCCGATGTTCGAGGTGACGATCTCGATCAGCACGAGCGGCAGCGGGTCGATGTCGAGCGCGTCGGCCAGGAGGAAGGTGATCGGGACCATCAGCAGGACCGTCGTCAGGTTGTCCAGGAACGCCGACAGGACGGCCGTTGACACCGCCAGCGACAGCACGACCGCGAAGGGGCGCCCGCGCGCGATCTGGCCGGCCTTGATCGCGAGGTAGGTGTAGACGCCGGTCGCCTCGGTGACGCGGACCACGAGCATCATGCCCGCGAGCAGGCCGATCGTGTTCCAGTCGACGGCCTCGACCGCCGTCTCCTGGTCGATCGTCTGCGTGAGCAGGACGGCGATCGCGCCGACGAGGGCGACCTTCGTGCGATTGAACCGCTCGGAGGCGATCGCGACGAGCGCGATGGCGAAGATGATCACGGCGACGGTCATTGCGGCGCGGCACGGTATCGGGGATCAGCAGGAGCCATCGGCCGCGCGCGATCCCTCAGGCGTCGAGCTCGGCCACGAGCGACTCGACGCGGGCGCCGATGTCGTCGCGCGTCGCGCGGACCTCGTCCACCGGCCGGCCCTTCGGGTCCGCGAGATCCCAGTCGACGTACCGCCTGCCCGGGATGTACGGGCACTCGTCGCCGCAGCCCATGGTCACGACGACGTCGGCCTGCTCGGCCAGCTCGCGGGTCAGGCGCTGCGGGCGCCGCTGCGACAGGTCGACCCCGACCTCGCGCATGACCTCGACCACCTCGGGATGCACGCGCCCGTCGGGGTCGGCGAGGGTCCCGGCCGACAGGGCACGGTGGCGGCCGCCGGCCGCGCGCTCGAACAGCGCCGCCGACATCTGGGAGCGCCCGGCGTTGTGCAGGCAGACGAAGAGCACGGTGGCCACGCCCGGCACCCTAGTCGCGGGCGATGACGAGCTTCGTGTGGGGCTCGAGCACGGCGCCGGGCGCGTCCTCCCACGCGACCACGGCGTCGGTGACCCGCTGCGGGCGCAGCCGCCCGGCGGCCACGAGCCCGAGCAGCTCCGGGATCAGCGGGCGCGCCATCGCGCGGCCGATGTGGAAGTGGACGCCCTTCATGTACATCTCGAGCAGCGGCATCGGCGTGGCCGGCTCGAAGATCACGCCGACCGACGTGCACGTTCCGCCAGGCTCCGTCGAGCGCGCGGCGCACGCGACGCTGGCGCGCGAAGCGCCGGCGTCCACGGTCACGGCGTACGCGCGGTCGGCGCGGTGCGGGCACTCCGCGTCGATCGCGTTCGCGCCGAGGTCCGAGGCGATCGCCAGCCGCGCGGGATCCGTGTCGTAGTAGTCGACGCGGCCGGCGCCGAGCGCCACGGCGGCATCGACCGCGTACAGCCCGACGCTGCGTGCGCCGCCGCCGAGGACCAGCACGTCGGCGCCGGGCCGGGCCCGCAGCGCCGGCGCGACGGTCCGCCAGCCGTCGGGCATGTTGTCCGCCGCGCTGGCCACGGCCGCCGGCTCGACGCCCGCCGGGACGGGCACCAGCATGTGGTCGGCGAACGGCACGCGCTGGAGGTCGCTCAGCATGCCGCCCCAGTCGCCGCCGAACGCGCCGAACCCGTACATCGACTGCTCCGGCACGCCGCTGCAACTGCCGGTGAGGCCGCGCAGGCAGCGATCGCAGGTGCCGCAGGAGACCTGGAAGGGCACCACGACCAGGTCGCCGGGCCGCACGTGCGAGACGGCGGCGCCCGTGGCGACCACCTCCGCGACCGCCTCGTGACCCAGGTCGATCGGCGCCGGGATCGGCGCGCTCCCGGTGATCACGGGGTGGTCGAGGTCGCACAGCGCGACCGCCACCGGCCGCACGAGGGCGTCGCGGGCGTCGCGCAGGTCGGGCTCCGGGACCTCGCGCCAGGCCACCTCGCCGGGCGCGCTGACGGTGAGCGTGCGCACGGCTACGGCCGCACGACGAGGCACGTCGTGGTCGCGTGGGCGTACAGGCGGTCCTCGTCGTCGACGAGGCGGCCCTCGGCCGTCGCCGTCCGCGAGCCGAGGTGCACGACGCTGCCGATCGCCCGGACGCGGCCGGTCGCCGCGGTCAGCGCCCGCACGTAGTTGACCTTGATCTCGAGCGTCGAGTAGCCGGCTCCGGCCGGCAGCAGGCTGTGCACGGCGCAGCCCATCGCGGAGTCGAGCAGCGTCGCCGCGAAGCCGCCGTGGACGAGGCCGATCGGGTTGTAGTGATGCTCGCCCGGAAGGCTCTCGAACGCCACGAGCCCCTCGCGGACCTCGAACGGCTCGAAGCCGAGGAGACGGGCGATCGGCGCGTGCGGCAGCTCGTCGTCTTCCATCGCCCGCAGGTAGTCGATGCCGCTCATGCTCATGCCGCGCTCGACGGCCGGGAGCGGGTCTTCCCAGGTGACGGTGCGGCTGCGGGTCGTGGTCGTGCTCATGCCCGGACAGGACGCAGCCGCGCGGCGAAGGTCACGCGCGCCGGGCCAGCCCGAGCTGCACGAGCCTGCGGTGCGTGTCCTCGAGGCCCCAGGCGCGGACGATGACGTCGAGCGTGATCTGGTCGGGCACGGCCCGATCCTCGCCGGACGGGCGCGCGGGCGTCAAGGGCCGGGGCCTAGCTTGAGGGGGTGAGCTCGAGCCCACCGCGCCTGCGCCGCCTGCTGCTGGCCTCCGTGGTGCTGGCCGCCGCCGTCGCCGGCGCGTGGACCGGGGTGCGGGTGGCCGGTCCCGGGACCTACGCGACCGAGCTGGGCGACGTTCGCGTCGGGGCCGGCGTCAGCGCCCCCGGACGGCGCGGCATCGAGGTCTACGTCCCGCTCGCCGACTGGGGGCTGCGCGCGCGGGTGACGTCGGCGCCGGTGCGCCTGAGGCTCGAGCCGCGCCGGCTCGACCGTGCGGGGCTGGTGCGCAGCGTGACCGGCGGCGGCCGCGAGGAACTGCGTGCCCTGCGCGGCCAGCTCGCCGGCGCGCTCGAGGCGGCCTCCCTGCGCGCGGCGCTGCTCGCGCTGGCCGGCACCCTCGCCGGCGGGCTGCTCGCGGCGCTGGCGTGGCATGCCCTCGGCGTCCGCGGCCGGCAGCTGTGGCTTGCGCCGGCGTCGAGCCTGGCGGCGGGCGTGGTCGCCGTCGGCGCCCTGGCGGCCTGGGCGGCCGCCACGTGGGACGCCGACCGGCTCGAGCGCCCGACCTACTACGCGTCAGGCATCGAGCTCGAGCGGCTGCTCAGCCAGGCGGATCAGCTCCGGTCCCAGGGGCGCCGCTACGCCAGCCAGGTCGACCTCGCGATCCGTTCGATCGCGGGGCTGCTCGACGAGGGCGGCGTTCCCGGCGGCGGCGGGGAGCGCCGGATGCTGCTGGCCTCCGACGTCCACAACAACGCCCTGACGCTGCCGGCGCTGCAGCGTTTCGCGGCCGGGCGTCCCGTGATCCTCGCCGGCGACTTCTCCATCAACGGCTCGCGGCTGGAGGCGGGCCTGCTCGGGGGCCTCGAGCGGATCGGCAGGCCGGTGGTCGCCGTCTCCGGCAACCACGACTCGCCCGGTCACATGCGCCGGTTCGCCGCGCGCGGGATCGCCGTCCTGACGCATGCCGGCCGCCTCGACCCGGACGGCCGCCCGCGCGGCGACGCGGTGCAGACCGTCGCCGATCTGAGCGTCGCCGGCTTCGAGGACCCGCTGCAGTACACGGGCGGCGACTATCCGCGGGGCGTGCGCGCCGCGCTGAGCTTCGGCGACTTCCCCGACGGGCGCGAGCGCTACCTGCGGGCGGTGGCGATGCAGTGGCGCTGGTGGCAGGCCCTGCCCCGCCGGCCACAGGTGCTCGTCCTGCACCAGGAGTCGCTGGGCCGCGCGCTCGCGAACCTGATCTGGGCGGCCGACCCGGAGGGGCCGCCGCTGACCATCCTCACCGGCCACACGCACCGCCAGCGGCTCGACCGCTACGGGCCGGTGACCGTGGTCAACAGCGGCACGGCCGGCGCCGGCGGCGTGTTCGGGGCGGGCAAGGACCCCGTCGGCCTGGCGCTGCTCGCGTTCGGGACGGACGGCGGCCTCGACGCGGTCGACCTCGTCCGGATGGACCCGACGACGGCAGCCGCGCAGGCGCGCCGGGTCATCGTCGACCGCCCGGACTGCGACGGCCGGGTCGTGTTCTGCCACGACGCGCCGGAGCCGCCGGCGATCGCGACGGCGACGCCGTCTCCCTAGGCGGTGGCCGCGTCGCGCTCCGCCGCCCGCGCCAGCCGTGTGGCCACGTCCTCGAGGAACGTCTGCAGGCGGCGCTGGATCGCGCGGCCGGTGCCCGGGTAGCGCACGCCGAACTCCGAGCGCCAGCGCAGCCGCGTGCCGCCGTCGGGCAGGGGGGTGAGCTCGATCAGCGAGCGGTAGTCGCGCAGCGGCAGGCCGGACAGCAGCGCGTACTCCAGGCGCTCGCCCGGCACGAAGGCCGTGACCTCCTCGCGCGACGTGTAGCGGCCGAGGCGCATGACGCGGATCGCGCCGGCGCCGTCCGGGTCGTCCGCGCCGTCGCGCTCGCGCGTCGTCGAGTCCCACGGCCCCCAGCCCGACCACGTCCCGACGTCGGCGACGACCCGCCAGACGGCGTCGGTGCCGGCAGCGGTGGTGGCATCGGCTTCGATCGTGTAGCGGCGCATCGGGCGGTCTCCTCGAGGGCGGTCGTGGTGGCGTGGCTTGAACGCAACCGCCGCGCAAAGGTCACGCGCCGGGCGCCGCCGCGAAACCCACGGCGCGGCGCGGGTAGCAGTCCCGGATGGCCGTTCTCGCTCCCAAGCTCCTGCTCGCGCCCGCCCGGGTGGGGGCCTAGCGGCTTGGCCGGGCCCGCCCGCGAGCTGGCGGCCGTCTTCGCCGGCGGTGCCGCCGGCGCGCTGCTGCGCGTCCTGGCGGCCGAGTCGCTTCCGGCCGGCAACTTCCCGTGGCCGACGCTCGCGGTGAACCTCGCCGGGGCGTTCCTGCTCGGCGCGGTGATGGCGCGCGTCGCATCCGGAGCCGGCCGGGCGCTGCTCGGCGCCGGCCTGTGCGGGGGGCTGACGACGTTCTCCACGCTCCAGCTCGAGCTGCTCGACCTGCTCGGCGCCGGGCGGATCGCCGTCGCCGCGACGTACGCCGCCGCCAGCCTCGCGCTCGGCCTGGCCGCCGTCGGCGCAGGCCGGAGGCTCGCGTGACGCCCGCCGCCGTCGCCGCCGTCGCCGCGCTCGGCGGCGCGGGCGCCGTCCTGCGCGTGCTGCTCAGCCGCGGCCGCCTGCGGGGGACGCTGCTGGTCAACCTGGCCGGCGCGCTGGCCCTCGGCGCGCTCGCGGGCGCGGATCCCGGCGCCGATGCGCTGCGGCTGGCCGGGGCCGGGCTGCTCGGCGCGGCCACGACGTTCAGCACCTGGATGGCCGAGGCGCGCGAGCTGCTCGAGCACGGGCGGCGCCGCGCGGCGGCCGGATACCTGGTCGCGCCGCTGCTGGCCGGCCTGCTCGCCGTCGCCGCCGGCCACGCCGCAGCCTCCAGCTTGACCTGAGGTGCAGGTGCCCGCCTCGTCGCCGGGTACGCCATCATTGGTTGCGTGAGCGAGTCGTCAGCACCGCCGCCCGGCGGCCTGCCCGCCGGTGTCGCGCCGGTCGTGTTCGAGCTGGCGGCGCCGACCGGGTTCAAGAACCGGCTGCGCGGGGCGCGCGGGCCGAGCCGGCTGACGCTCACCCCCGGCGAGATCGTCGTCGAGCACGGGGCCCTCCAGGCTCCTCTGCGCTTCGCGCCGGGCTCGGTCGCCGTGGCCACGGTGGATGCCGGCCCCGCCGGCGGGGCGCGCGGCCGCTTCCCCATCCTGCACCGGCTCGGCCCCACCCAGGTGGTGCCGCGCGAGCTCGGGATCATGGGCTGGCTGTGGACGAGCGGCGACGGCTCGGCGCTGACCGTGCTCGGAGACGACGCACCGAACCTCGCGTTCGTGTTCAGCCCGCCGCTGGCCGGTGCCGTCGTCGCCGAGGCCTTCGACCGGGGGATGCTCGAGGACCTGGCCAAGCGTGCTCCGCTGGGCGAGCCGGCGGTGTTCGGGCTGCTGCTGCGCGTGGAGAAGGCCGACGCCGCGCGCGACGCGCTCGACCGCTACGGGCTCCTGCGGCCGCTCACCGATCGGGAGGTGCCGCCCGTGCAGCGCCGTCACCTGCCCGACGACAAGCCCGCCAACCCGACCATCGGCGGCACCGACGCCGGCCGGACCGGCACGTCCGTCCCGCCGCCGGGAAGGAGCTAGATGAACGACGCCAGCGCATGCCCGCCCTGCCGCGGCACCGGCACCGTCGTGTCCGGCGAGGGCGGCACGCCGCACGAGGTCCCCTGCCCGTGGTGCGGCGGCACCGGCCGCCGGCCCGCGCCTACTCCGCCGCCGGAGTGACGCGCAGGGTGCCGGCGCGCCGG
This sequence comes from Solirubrobacteraceae bacterium, assembly GCA_035540675.1. Lineage (GTDB taxonomy): Bacteria > Actinomycetota > Thermoleophilia > Solirubrobacterales > Solirubrobacteraceae > DATLGB01. The sequence continues at coordinate 13,620 of DATLGB010000219.1, forward strand.
CCCGACTCCCGCAGCAGCACCACGTAGTCACCGGGCTCGTCGGCGAGCAGGTCGAAGACCGCCGGGGTCTCGGGACCCACCGTCTCGATCTGGTCCAGCCCGACCAGCTCGACCGTCGCGGGCTCGTCGCTGGTCACCTCCACGCGCACGACGTCGGCGGCCTCGACGGCGACGGTCCGCGGATCCGCCGCGTCGAAGCTCGCCTCCACGATCGAGTCGGCCGCGGCCGGGGCGGACGCCGGCGGCGGCGCCGGGGCCCGCGTCGACGGCCGCGGGCTCAGGACCGCGGTGAGGAGCGTGAGGCCCATGAGGACCGTGACGAGCACGAGCAGGCGGCGCGTGAGCACCTGTCCAGCCTAGGGGCACCGCTTCGACTGGACGAGTGTCCAGCCGCTCGGTTTGGCTCTACAGCGCCGCTTCGAGGGGCGCGGCGGGCGTCCGCGGGGGCGCCGGTCCTCAGATTTCTCTCAAGGGGGGTTAAGGGATTCTCGAATGGGGCCGATACCCCACCCGAGCCAGAAGCCCAGGTGACCAAGGGCAAATCAACCGCGAGGTTGAGACGCAAAGCCACGGGGCTCCATCACGGAGCTAGCCGGGTTACTCACCTAAGGGAACCCAGGGGTCTGGCAAGCCAACACAACAGGCCCAACCGACCCCTCAGGAGGGTTCACCCAACATGCTCAACAAGCTCCGCGAGCGCGCCCAGGACGAGAAGGGCTTTACCCTTATCGAGCTCCTGGTCGTCATTCTGATCATCGGCATCCTCGCCGCGATCGCCCTGCCGGCCTTCCTCAACCAGAAGGAGAAGGGCCAGGAT
>DATLGB010000220.1:0-21455 GCA_035540675.1 Solirubrobacteraceae bacterium
CTCCTGGCCCTGCTCGAGCGACGCCCAGCCCGCCTTGGCGTTGGTGAAGACGATCGGGAAGGAGAGCTGGTCCTCGGCGGCGTCGAGGTCGAGGAACAGCTCCTCGACGTCGTGGACGACCTCGTCGATGCGCGCGTCCGGGCGGTCGACCTTGTTGACGACGAGGATGACCGGCAGGCGCGCCTCGAGCGCCTTGCGCAGGACGAAGCGCGTCTGCGGCAGCGGTCCCTCGGAGGCGTCGACGAGCAGCAGCACGCCGTCGACCATCGTCAGCGCCCGCTCGACCTCGCCGCCGAAGTCGGCGTGGCCCGGCGTGTCGACGATGTTGAGCTTCACGTCGCCGTAGCGGACCGCCGTGTTCTTGGCGAGGATCGTGATGCCCTTCTCGCGCTCGAGGTCCATCGAGTCCATGACGCGCTCGTTGACGTCCTGGTTCTCGCGGAACGCGCCGTTCTGCCACAGCATGGCGTCGACCAGCGTCGTCTTGCCATGGTCGACGTGGGCGACGATGGCGACGTTGCGGATGTCCTCGCGGCGCTCGGCAGGCATGGCCGATTCAGGCTAGGGGCTCTAGTCTTCGCAGCCCGTGCGGCTGCTCACCCACGTCCTCGCCCAGCTGGCCACCGGCGCGGTCGTGCTGTACGTGTTCTTCAGCGCGCTCGCGCAGGTCTCACCGCTCGAGGCCGCTGCGGCCACCGGCGTCGTGGTGGTGCTCGCCGCCCTCGTGCTCCTGCGCAACCTGCGCCTGGAGTACGAGCTCCGCAGCCGGGCGGGCGACCCGCAGCTGCGCCTGGCCTTCAATCGCCAGCGCGAGCGGCGCGGCTTCTAACGGCCGGCCGAGCAGCGCGTCGAGCAGCGCGAAGCCGCCGTCGACGTCGCCGCGCGCGATCGCCTCCCGCGCGGCCCACTCGCCCGCACCGCCGTCGAGGTCGAGCGCCGCGCCGGCGCCGATCAGCAGGAACAGCCGCGCGCGCACGCGCGGGCCGGCGCGGCGCGAGCCGGACGCGTAGGCCAGGCAGAGGTCACGGCGGCGGCGGCGGTCGTGCCGGCGGCCGCGAGTCCCGACGATCGCCGCGGCGTACGGGCGCAGCTCCTGCCGGCGCCGGTGGTCGAGCCGGTCGTTGAACGCGCGCAGGAACGCGCCGATGACCGGGTCGACGCAGCGCGGGCGGTCGCTGAACGGCTCGTGCGCGAGCATCGAGGCGAGCTCCATCACGCAGGCGCCGCCCGCGGGCGACGGGTGGCGCCCCCGCGTCAGCCGCACGGTCTGGTGACTCGCTCCGGCCATCTCGGTACCCCGACGCGAACCGTAGCGCGCCGCACGAGCGGCGGACAGGGTGATCGCTGCCGGCCGCCGCTGCGTAGCCATGGCGATGCGCGCGTCCCGCCTCGCCGGCCCCACCTTCGTCGCCGCGGGGCTGCTGCACTTCCTGCGGCCGCGGACCTACGAGGCGATCATGCCGCCGTACCTGCCGGCGCACCGCGAGCTGGTGTACGCGAGCGGAGTCGCGGAGATCGCCGGCGGCGTCGCGCTGCTGTCGGCGGACCCGCGCGTGCGCCGCGGCGGCGCGTGGTGGCTCGTGGCGACGCTGGCGGCCGTCTTCCCCGCCAACGTCCACATGGCGCTGCATCCCGAGCGGTACCCGCGGATCCGGCCGGCGCTCCTGTACGCCCGGCTGCCGCTCCAGGCCGGTCTGGCGGCGTGGGTGCTGCGCGCCGGCGGGATCAGGCGTCGCTGATCGCGACGCGGCCGCCGTCGCGCACGTGCAGCGTCCGCTCGCCGCGCAGCAGCGCGAGCAGCTCGTCGCCGACCAGCTCGCGCCGCCAGCCCTGCAGCGTCCGCACCGCCGGCGGCTCCAGGCCGCGCCGGACCGACACCACAACGGGCGACAGGTCGGCGCGGGCGGCGATCAGCTCGTAGGCGAGGCCGGCCTCGAGGGCGCGGGCGCGCACGAGCGACTCGGCCAGCGCTATCACCGGCCCGTCGCCGGAGTCCGTGCTCAGCCGCTCCTCGGCGTCGAGCTTGATCGGCGGCGCCTGGCGGCCGCGCTCGATCGCCTCGACGATCTCGCGCCCGCGGCGGCGCACGACGTCCGGCGTCACGCCGCGGATGCTGCCGAGCGTGCGCTCGTCGCTCGGCTGGCGCTTGGCCAGCTCGACCACGGACGGGTCGCGCAGGATCGCGCCGACCGGCCGGTCCTCGCGCTCGGCGGTGCGCTCGCGCCAGGCCGCCAGCTCGCGCGCCACCGCCCGCTCGCGCGGGTCGAGCCCGGTCGCCCGGGGCAGCCGCCGCCACACCTCGTCCGGGTCGCGCTCGTCGGTCGCCTCGGCGATCGGCCGGCACTCCTCGCGCGCCCACTCCAGCCGCCCCTTCTCGCGCAGGCGCGCCTGGATCTCGTCCGAGAGCGCGAACAGGTGCTCCACGTCCTCGGCCGCGTACTTGAGCTGCTCGGCGGTGAGCGGGCGCACGTCCCAGCGGGTGAAGCTGGCCGATTTCTTCAGCCGGATGCGCAGCACGTCGTGCAGCAGCCCCAGGTAGCCCGCCTGCGCGGAGAAGCCCGCGAAGCCGGCGGCGACCTGCGTGTCGAAGACGTGCGTGACGTCGGTCTGCCATTGGCGGCGCAGCAGCGCGACGTCCTGGCGGCCGGCGTGCAGGATGACCTCGATCTGCGGGTCGGCCAGCACCTCGGCCAGCGGCTCGGGTTCGAAGCCGCCGCCGGCCAGCGGGTCGAGGATCGCCACCTCGTCCTCGACCGCCACCTGCACCAGGCACAGCAGCGGCCGGTACCGGCCCTCCGGCATGAACTCGGTGTCGATGCCGATGCGCCCGGCGGCGCGGGCGCGCGCGGCGAGGGAGGCGGGGTCCGGCGCGGGCATGGCGCCGGACCCTATCCGGGGGACCGGGTGTACGGTGTCGCTCGTGGCGCAGCAGCACATGGACCGCCTGTCGTCGGTGGACGCCGGGTTCCTCGCGCAGGAGGGGCCGACGGCGCACATGCACATCGGCGCGATCATCCTGCTCGAGGGCCCGCCGCCGGCCGCGGACGACTTCCTCGCCCACGTGCGCTCGCGCCTGCACCTGGTGCCGCGCTACCGGCAGAAGCTGGCGTTCCCGCCGTTCGAGACCGGCCTGCCGCTGTGGGTCGACGACCCGACGTTCAACCTCGAGTACCACGTCCGCCACAGCGCCCTGCCCTCGCCGGGTGACGAGACGACGCTGCTGCGGCTCGCGGCGCGGATCTTCTCGCAGCGGCTCGACCGCTCGAAGCCGCTGTGGGAGCTGTGGCTGATCGAGGGGCTCGCCGACGGCGGCTTCGCCCTGATCTCGAAGAGCCACCACGCGCTGGTCGACGGCGTCTCGGGCGTCGACCTCGGGACCGTGCTGTTCGACCTCGCCCCGGAGGGAACGGAGCTGCCGCCGCCCGAGCCGTGGGTGCCGAAGCCCGAGCCGACGCGCGCGCAGCTGGCCGCCCGCGGCGTCCACGGCGCCGTCCGGCGCGCGGCGGAGCTCGCGGCGGGGGCCGCGACGCACGCGACGCGCCCGCAGGAGCTGCTCGGGCGCGCGCGCGAGGTGGCGGAGGGGCTCGGCGAGGTCGCGCTGACCGCGCTCAACGCCCCGCCGGCGACGCCGATCAACGACCCGCCGGGGCCGCACCGGCGGATCGCCGTCGTGCGCGCGGAGCTCGACGAGTTCAAGCAGATCAAGGCGGCCCTGGGCGGCACCGTCAACGACGTCGTGCTGGCCGCGGTGGCCGGCGGCCTGGCGCACTTCCTGCGCTCGCGCGACGTCGAGACGGAGGGCCTCGAGCTGCGCGCGTGCGTGCCGGTGTCCGTCCGGACGGCCGAGCAGCAGGGGGCGCTCGGCAACGCGATCACGATCATGATGGCGCCGCTGCCGGTGGGGGTCGCCGACCCGCTGGCGCGCCTGCAGCGCGTGCGCGAGGTGATGGACGGCCTCAAGGAGTCCAAGCAGGCGCTGGGCGCCGAGGCGATCGCGAACCTCCAGGACTTCGCGCCGCCGACCGTCTTCGCGCAGGCATCGCGGCTGAACTTCAGCTCGCGCATGTACAACCTGCTCGTCACCAACGTCCCGGGCCCGCAGTTCCCGCTCTACGTGCTCGGGCGCCGGATGCAGAGCATCTTCCCGGTCCCGTTCCTCGCGGGCTCGCGCTCGCTGGCGATCGCGATCATGTCCTACGACGGCGGGATGAACTTCGGCCTGCTGGGCGACTACGACAGCATGCACGACCTCGACGTCGTGGCGGAGGGGATCGAGGGCGCGCTCGGCGAGCTGCTGCTGATCTCGCGCCGCGCCAAGCGCGTGGAGTCGCGCAAGGCCAGGCGCCGCTCCGCCCCCGCGCGCTGACCCGCGCCGCGAACGTCGCGTCTGCCCCCGTTCTCGGGGGCGTCTAGCGGATGAGGACCGGGGTCCCGACCGGGACGCGCGGGTACAGGTCGATGACGTCGGCCACGCGCATGCGGATGCAGCCGTGCGAGGCGCGCGAGCCGATGGAGTACTCCTGGCCGGTGCCGTGGATGCCGACGCCGTTGACGATCCCCAGCCAGCGCGCCTTGAGCGGGTTGTTGGCGGCGCCGCCGGCGACCTGCTGGCCCGCCATCTCCCCCGCCCACGGCGAGTTCGGCGCGGTCCAGGTCGGGTTGACCTGCTTGTTCTGGATGCGGAACAGCCCGCTCGGGGTCGGGTAGGCGGGCAGCCCGACGGCGATGCCGTAGGACTTCACGAGCCGCAGCCGCTTGAACAGCCGCAGCCGGAACCCGGACTTGTCGACGGTCACGACGGTCGGGTACACGCGCGCCAGGTCCTTGACCTCGATCTTCGGCTCGACGTGGCGCCGGCCCGGCTTGATCAGGCGGTTGAGGCGGGGGTCGGCGAGAGCGGCCTCGATCAGGCGGCGCAGCCGCTTCTCCTGGACGTCGCGGCCCTCGCGCGAGTGCCGGCGGATCATGCGCTTGAGCGTGATCCGCACCGTCGCGTTGCGCGGGGCGATGTGCTCGCGGCGACCGATGCGGTTGGCGAAGTCGCGCACGACCATCCGCCGGAAGGTGACGGCGAGCGCGACGTCGATCGCGTCGGGCGGCGTGCCACCGCCGGCGGGCTCGCTCGGCGGGTTGTCGCGGCCCGCGTAGAAGGCGCGGCGCGCCGTCTTCTTCGCGTCGAAGGCGAAAGCGGTGCGCTTGACGCGCAGCGTGTAGCGGCGGCCGGCGAGCGCGACCACCACCGGCTTCGCGAGCGGCTTGCGCAGCGTCTGCTCGAGCTTGGCCGTCGCCTCGTCGATCGTCAGGTTCGAGAGGTCGACGCCGGCGGCCGAGACACCGGCGGCGATGCGCGCCGGTGCGGGCGTCGGCGTGGCCGTGGGCGTCGGCGTGGGCGTGGGCTCCGGCTCCTGTGCGGCCGCCGGAGCGGCCGCGAGGCAGGCGACCACGAGCGAGAGGGCGGCGGCACGGGCGGAGAGCATCGGCCTGAGGGTAACCGGGCGCCGCGCCGGCGGCTGAAATCTCGCCTTCAGGCGGCGCGGGCGCGTCGGGCGGTGGGGCCCGGGAACGCCAGCACCAGGTCGGCCAGCCGGTCCGGCGCCTCGAGCTGCGGGCAGTGGCCGCACCCCTCGAGGAGCTCGACCCGCGCGTCCGGCAGCGCCGCCTGCAACCGCCGCGCGCCGGAGTGGGAGACCATGCGGTCGCGCGTCCCCCACACGAGCAGCACCGGCCGGCACACGCGGTCGAACTCGAACGCGCCCGCGTGCAGCTCGGGCAGCAGGCGCCGGCCGGACGCCAGCAGCCGCGCGACGTCTCCACGGCCGGCGTGGCGGCGCGCGAACATCGCCACGACCTGCGGGTCGGCCAGCGCCGGGCGCGCGAACGCGAGCCGCCGGTACACCTCGCCGACCGCCCGCTGCAGCACGGGCCGCGGGTACGGGACCGGCAGCGCCAGCAGCGTGCGCACGAGCGGATCGCGCTCGACGAGGTCGAACCAGCGCGGCATGTCGAGGCCGGCGGGGGCGATGGGGATCACGCCCTCGAGCGGCAGGTCGGCGCGCTCGGCCAGCCGCAGGGCGACGACGCCGCCCAGCGAGTTGCCGGCGATCACCGCCGGCTCGTCCAGCTGCGCGACGAGGGCGCCGGCGAAGGCGTCGAGCTGCGGGAGCATCGCGCCGGGCCCGAGCGGGGTCGCCTCGCCGAAGCCCGGCAGGTCGACGGCCAGCGCGCGGCGGCCGGCGCGCGCGAGGCGGTCGAGCAGCGGCCGCCACGTGTCGGCGGAGTCACCCCAGCCGTGCAGCAGCAGGAGGAGCGGGCCGTCGCCCTCGAGCTCGAGGACGCGCGTGGCGTAGCCGTCGATCGTGAGCCGGTGCTCGAACAGGGGTTGAATTCGCATGGGGCGGTGGCGGCCGCTGGGTCCGCCGGCGGGTGAGCACCGACGTCCCGTCAGTATCGACCACCTCCCGGCGGCGCTTTACCCCTCCTTGGGCGGCAGGCGCGTCACGTTCGCGTCCGGCTTGGCCACGTTCACGCGCGGCTGCGGGTTCGCGCCGTACACGATCCAGTAGATCGCCTCGACGAAGCCGTCGCCGTGGTACTGGCCGCCCAGGAAGTCCTGCTGGCCGTCGCCGTCGAAGTCGCCGATGGCCTGCGCGATCGTGAACGACGACCCGTGCACCAGCGGCGCGTTCCTGGTCGGGTCGAGCCGCCGCCCGCTGCGCAGGCGGCGGCCGCTCACCAGCCGCAGGCCGTTGCCGCGCCGCGTCTGGACCAGCAGGTCGTCGCGGCCGTCGCCGTTGCGGTCGCCCCACGCCACGAACGGCTCGTAGCCCTCGGTGCCGGTGATGGTCGCGCCCGCGCGGCCCGGGAGGAACGCCGGCCGCGTCTTGCGCGAGCCCCACACCACGTCCGTGCGCTCGTCGCCGGTGTCGAAGGAGCTGTGCCAGCTGACGGCGACGTCGTCGCGGCCGTCGCCGTCGAGGTCGCCGGCGTAGCCAAAGCGGCCGACGTCGCACCAGCAGCCCTTGCGCCGGTGGAAGATCGCGCGCCCCGCCCGCCGCCCGCCGGCGCGGACGCGCGCGCTGCGCGAGCGGCGGCCCTGCCCGAGGACGACGTCGCTCGTCCCCTTGCGGCCCCAGACGACGAACGCCATCTCCTCGACGTCGAAGCCGTCGCGCCGGCCGTTCGGATCCGGCACCGCCACCAGCACGTCCCCGAGGCCGTCGCCGTTCGTGTCGCCCGCCCGGCCGAGCTGCGGGTTGATGATCCGCTTCACGCGCCCGCCGCGCCGGATGTTGAAGCCGCGCCGCAGCGGCTTGTCGCGCGCGCCGAGGCGCACGCGTGCCAGGTACTCGCCGTACCTGATGTGCGCGAGGTCCGCCAGGCCGTCCCCGTTGACGTCCCCTACCGGCGCGATGAAGGTGGGCGAGACGTTGAGCGCGATCCCGCCCGTGCCGTCGCGGAACTCGGGCCGCGGGCTCATCGCCAGGTCGTCCTCCTCCTCGTAGTGCTGGAGCACCACCGGCTCCGTGTCGCGCTTGCCGAACACGACGAACGTGTCGTAGTCGCCGACGATCGCGAGCACGTCGGCGAGGCCGTCGCCGTTGACGTCGCCGATGATCTCGGCACCGCCCATCGACTCGCCGTCGCCGGCGGTGATGCGGAAGCCGCGGTCGCCGGGCTCCTCGTGGTACTGCGAACCGCTGCGGTCGCGCGCGCCGAACAGCACCGTCGCGCCGTCGGCGTCGATCGACTCGACGTCGTCGAGCATCGCCACGTCGGCGAGGCCGTCGCCGTTGACGTCGTGCGAGAGGGGCTCCGCCGCGCGGGCGGGGCCGGCGGCGAGAAGCAGCAGGATGGCGGCGATCGGGAGCGCGTGCATGCGGGTGCAACGCTCGCACGTGGCGGAAGGTCCGGTCAATCCCGTCGCCGGTGCGTCGCTACGCTCACGCCGTGTCCGCGCTCGACGAGGTTCGCCGGCAGGACGCGGAGCTGCGCCGGCTGCCGCCGAACCTGTGGGACCGCCTGCGGTCGGACCCGCTGCACGCGCCGGAGCACCTGGCGCTGGCCGCCGCCGAGCGCCACGCGCCGGCGGCCGCCGAGTGGGTGCGCGAGAAGCGCGCCATGTACGCGGTGACGCCGCACGACCTGGCCCTGATGGCCAAGAAGCGCCACGCGTCGATCGCCCGCTTCAGCGGCGCGGCCGCCGGGGTCGGCGGCTTCGCCCTGCTGGTCCCCGACCTGGCGGCGACGGCGTGGGTGCAGTCGCGGCTGATCTACTTCGTCGCCGCCTCGTACGGCTACGACCCGTTCGACCCGATGCGCCCGGCCGAGCAGCTCGTGCTGCAGGAGCTCTACGCGACCCCGGCCGAGGCTCGCGCGGCGCTCGACGGTGCCGGCCGGCCGATCGCCGAGGCGTTCGTGCAGGCGCGGCTGGGCTCCGACGAGACGCTCGCGCGGCGGCTGGCGAAGATGGTCGGCAAGCGCGCCGTCAAGCGCCTCGGCGCGCGGATGATCCCCGGCCTCGCCGTCGCCGTCGGGGCCGTCGGCAACGAGCGCGACACGCGCGCGCTGGCCGACCGGGCGATCGCGTTCTACGGCGGCGAGACTCAGGCGTCGCCGTAGACCGGGATGGCGGCGCCGCTGGTCGGCAGCGAGTCCTCCGACAGCAGGAAGGCGACGACGCGCGCGATCTGGGCCGGCGGGACCATCTTCGCGTCGGCGCCCATCGCCGCGCGGTTGGCGGGCGTCTCGATCACCGACGGCACGATGGCGTTGCAGCGCACGCCGTCGCGGCGCCCCTCCTCGGCCACGACGGCCGCGAACGTGGCGACCGCCGCCTTGCTCGCGCAGTAGCCCGCGGCGCCGGCGAACGGCCGCAGCGCGGCGCGCGAGGAGACGCAGGCGATCGAGCCGCCGCCCGCCGCGGCCAGATGCGGCAGCGCGGCCTGCGTGACCAGGTAGGTCGGACGCAGGTTCAGGCGCAGCTGCGCGTCGAAGGCCTCGATCGGCGTCGTCGCGACGGGCTGGCCGGCCGCGAAGCCGCCGACGAGGTTGGCGACGCCGCGCAGCGGGGCGTCGGGATCGGCGGCCGCGCGCTCCACGCAGGCGGCGACGGCGTCGGGGTCGAACAGGTCGGCGTGGACCAGCTCGAGGCCGTCGCGCTCGGGCAGGCGCTCGAGCTCGCGCTCCTCGATCCAGGGGACCACGACGCGCCAGCCCTGCGCGAGCAGCGTCGCGGTGACGGCCGTCCCGAGGCCGCCGGTGCCGCCGGTGACGAGCGCCGTCCGCACGCGCCGAAGCGTACCCTCGCCCGCGCGTCAGAATCGCGTCCGGAGGCCAGACTACCTTCCCGACCGTCATGCGCCTCCGCGAGCTCACCGAAGGGCAGGACTGCGACCTCGTCCTCGTCGTGCGTGGGCGCGAGAACCGCACCCGCCGCGACGGCGGGCGCTTCCTGAAGCTCACGCTCGGCGACCGCACGGGCACCGTCGCCGCCGTCATGTTCGACGGCGTCGAGGAGCTGCCGGCGGGCTGCGAGATCGGCGCGATCGTGCGCGTGTGCGGCGAGTTCTCGGTGCATCCGCGCTACGGCGGGCAGCTCAAGGTCCGCACGATCCGCCCGGCCCACCCGGGCGAGTGCGAGCTGTCGGAGCTGCTGGACGGCCCGCCGCGCTCGGCCGACCAGATGGAGGCCGACCTGCGCGAGCTGGTGTCGACGGTCCAGTGCGCGCACCTGCGGGCGCTGCTCGACGCGGTCTTCGCGCCGGGCTCGGAGACCTGGGCGCTCTACCGCGAGGCGCCCGCCGCCAAGTACTACCACCAGGCCTACCGCCACGGGCTGCTCGAGCACTGCCTGTCGGTCGCCCAGGGCGTTTCGGCCATGGCCGCCACCTTCCCCGGGATCGACCGCGACGTGGCGGTCACCGGGGCGCTGCTGCACGACATCGGCAAGCTCGAGGCCTACACGGCCGGCCCGCTCGCCATCGACATGACCGACCTCGGCAAGCTGCACGGCGAGATCCCGCTCGGCTACTACCGCGTCCGCCGCCTGATCGAGGACCTGCCCGGGTTCCCTCCGCGCACCGCCGCCGCCGTGCTGCACATCATCCTCAGCCACCACGGCCAGCTCGAGCACGGCTCCCCCGTGCTGCCGTGCACGCGCGAGGCCACGCTCGTCCACATGATCGACAACCTGGGCGGCCGCCTGGGCTCGTTCGACCGCATCGAGAAGGAGCTGCCCGAAGGCGTGCAGTGGGCGGCGTTCGACCGCGCGCTCGGGGGCGGGGCCTGGTTCGCCGCCCGCGAGGCGGCGTGACCCGTACCCGCTGACGCCGGCGGCTAGATCGCGTTGTCGATGAGCCGCTGCAGTTCCTGCGCGGCGCGGTCGATCCGCTCGGCGTAGTCGCGTCGCTGCTCGGGCGGGACGTCGCCGTCGGTGGCCAGCAGCTGGGCGAAGCCGCTGATCACGAGCAGCGGCGAGCGCAGGTCATGGCGGAGCTTGCGGAGGTCCTGGTCGTCGATGGCGGGGATCATCCCACCGTCGCGGCCGCTCAGGCGCGGCCGAGCGTGATCTCGCCGGCCCGCAGGGCGAGCGCGATGGCGTGCACGCGGTTGCGCGCCTCGAGCTTGGTCACCGCGTTGCGGATGTGGGTCTTGACCGTCTCCGCCGACAGCACGAGCCGAGCGGCGACCTCGTCGCCGGTCAGACCCTCGGCGAGCAGCTGGACGATCTGGCGCTCGCGCGCGCTCAGCGCCGGCTGGCGCTGGACGGCGGAGCTGGACAGCAGCGCGGGGCGCAGCCGCGGGTCGACGTAGGTGCCGCCGGCGCAGACCGCCTCGATCGCCTCGATCAGCTCCTGCGGGGGGCCCTCCTTGAGCGCGTAACCGCGCGCGCCGGAGTCCAGGCCCTCGAGGAGCAGGTCGACGTCCAGCGATCCCGTGTAGAGGACGACGTTGCGCGACGGACGCTCCGAGATCAGCCGGCGCGCGAGGTCGATGCCGGATTCGGCACCGAGCCCGACGTCGACCACGACCGCGTCCGGCTCGGTCCGCCGCACGAGCTCCAGGCCCTGCTCGACGTCGCCGGCCGTCCCGACGATGTCGCAGCCCTCGCGACCGAGCAGCAGCTCGAGGCCCTGGCGCAGGGCCTGATGGTCTTCGACGAGGACGAGGCGGATCACGACACGTCTGTATTCGGCACGCGGGCCCCGCCGCTCAACCACGACCTGGACGGCTGACGCCGACGCGCCGTCACGCGGTGTCGAAACACCGCAAAGAGCGTGCCGTTTCCGCCCCTGCCCGGGCACCGCGCCGCAGGCCCGGTCTAAGGTGTCGCCACCTTGGCCAAGGACACCGAGAAGCTCATCCGGCAGCTGTCGCTGATCTCCTATCTGATGGCGGAGCGGCGCCCCGTCACCGCCACCGAGATCCGGCGCGACGTCGAGGGCTACTCGGACATGACCGAGGACGCGTTCGCGCGCCGCTTCTACGCCGACCGCGCCGAGCTCGAGTCGCTCGGCATCCAGCTGTCGGTCGACCGCCCGGCGGACGGGTTCTCCGAGCAGGAGAACTACTCCCTCGCGCGCGAGGCCTTCCACCTGCCGGCGATCGCGTTCACCGACCAGGAGCTCGCGTCGCTGCAGACGGCGTTGAGCCTGCTCGACGGGGAGTTCGCCTACGCCGAGCCGCTGCGGCTCGCGCTGCAGCAGATCACCTGGGGCCGCCCGAGCCCGCTGTCGCTGCCCCACCAGCGCACGGTCGGGCTCGGCATCACGGCGGCGGCCGGCGGGCACGAGGTCTCGCAGCGGCTGGCCAAGATCGACACCGCCATCTACCGGCGCAAGCGAATCGAGTTCGAGTACTTCACGATGGCGACCGGCGAGACGGCGCTGCGCCGCGTCGACCCGTACCAGCTGACCTTCGAGGGCGGGCAATTCTACCTCGTCGGCTACTCCCACGAGCGCGACGCCATCCGCGTGTTCCGGCTCGACCGGATCAAGGGCAAGGTCGCCTACGCGACGAAGGCAGAGCACGACTTCCAACGCCCGGACTTCGACCCGCGCGAGTACGCCAACCGCGTTCCGTGGCAGCTCGGCGATCCGGTCGGCACGGCCGAGATCTGGGTCTCCGAGCGGATCGCGTGGATGGTCGAGCGGCACTTCTCGGCCTACGGCGAGCTGACCGCGGCCGACGGCGGCAGCGTGTTCCGGTCGCCTTACGCGATCCCGCGGCTCATCATCGCGTGGGCGCTCGGCTTCGGCGGGCACGCCCGCATCCTCGGCCCGGCCGAGCTGCGCGACGAGGCGCGCGAGCGGCTCGAGCGGATCGTGGCGCAGCACCGCGGCGACGCGCCGGAGCTCGTCGACGACGCGGCCCGGGCGCGCGCGCAGGCGCACGACGCGCAGGCCGAGGGCGAGGCAGAGCCGCGCCCGCGCAGCCGCCCGGAGGCCGCGATCCGGCCCGAGCGTTTCGCGCGCCTGGTGACCCTCGCCTCGGTGCTCATCCGCGCGGGTCGCGAGGGCCGGCGCCTGCGCGTCGCCGAGGTCCGGGAGACGCTGCAGATGTCCGAGCAGGAGCTGCGCGAGGACATCAACGTGCTCAACGTCGTCAACTTCGGCGGCGGCACCTACGTCCTGTACGCCGAGGTGCTGCCGAGCGGCGAGATCGAGGTCGACACCGAGCCCTATTCGGACACCTTCGACCGGCCGGCGCGCCTGCTGCCGATCGAGGCCAAGGCGCTCGTCGCGGCCATCGACCTGCTCGGCGAGCACCTGCCGGCGGGGTCGCTGGCCTCGGCGCGCAAGAAGATCGTCGACGCGCTCGGCGAGGACCCGGTGCGCGAGGGCCTGCAGGTCACGACGGCGGGCGGCGACGACTCGCAGATCGCGCGCGTGGTCGCGTCCGCGATCGAGGACCGGCGGGTGCTCGAGATCGAGTACTACGTGGAGAGCGAGGACCGGCTGCCCGTGCGGCGGATCGAGCCGTACGCGCTCATCAACGGCCGCGAGGGCTGGTACGTGTCGGCTTGGGACCCGGCCAAGGACGGCATGCGCCACTTCCGGCTCGACCGCATCAAGCGCGCGGCCATCACCGGCGACGTCTACGAGCCGCGCGAGGACCTCGACCCGATCGCCGACATCGAGGGCTGGCCGCGCACCGGCGAGGTCGAGGGCTCGCGCGTCGCGCACGTCTGGGTGGCGCCCGAGCAGGCGCGCTGGGCGCGCGAGGAGCGGACGGTGATCGCCGAGCTCGACGACGGCGCGATCGTGGTCGAGTGGGCCTTCAAGGGCGAGGGCTACCTCGTCAAGGAGGTGCTGCGCGAGGCCGGCGACGCCGCGGTGCTCGAGCCCGCCGACGTGCGGGCCCGCGTGCTCGAAGCGGCCGAGCGGCTGCTCGACGCAGCCGCGCCCGCCGCCGCCGCGGTGTCTTGAGCCGGCGCGGCCAGATCGCCATGAGCGACGAGGAGGCCGCGGCCTTCCTCGCCGGGGAGCGCGTCGTGACGTGCGCGACGCTCGGCCGCGACGGCTGGCCGCACCTGATGCCGCTCTGGTACGTGATCCGCGGCGGCACGCTGTGGGCGTGGACCTACGCGAAGTCCCAGAAGGTCCGCAACCTCGAGCGCGACGCGCGCTGCACGCTGCAGGTCGAGGCGGGCGGCGCGGTCTACGGCGAGCTGCGCGGGGTGATGCTGCGCGCCGAGGCCGCCATCCACCGCGATCTCGACGTGGTGGCCGGCGTCGGCGCCGAGCTGGGCGAGCGCTACGGCGGCGCCCAGGCGACGCCCGAGGTCATCGAGGCGATGCGCCGGCAGGCGGCCAAGCGCGTCGCGCTGGAGTTCCGCGAGCGCTCGCGCGCCACCTGGGACCACCGCAAGCTCGGCGGCGGCTACTAGCGCCGCCCGCTCCTCGGCCTGTGGGTCGAGGTAGCCTGCGCACCCTCGTGCAGAACCTCAAGGGCCTCATCCTCTCGGGGGGCCGCGGCACGCGGTTGCGCCCGATCACCCACACGTCGGCGAAGCAGCTCGTCCCGGTCGCCAACAAGCCGGTGCTGTTCTACGGCATCGAGGCGATGGCCGCCGCCGGGATCCGCCAGATCGGGATCATCATCTCGCCCGAGACCGGCGACGAGATCCGCGCCGTCACCGGCGACGGCGCACGCTTCGGCGTCGAGATCACCTACATCGTGCAGGACGAGCCGCTGGGTCTCGCCCACGCCGTGCTGACGGCGGAGCCGTTCCTCGGCGACGACGCGTTCGTGATGTACCTGGGCGACAACCTGCTGCAGGGCGGCATCGACGACCTCGTGCAGGCGTTCCGCGATCACGAGCCCGAGGCGCTGATCCTGCTCACGCCGGTCCCCGACCCCCAGAACTACGGCGTCGCGGAGCTCGGTCCCGCCGGCCGCGGCGTCGTGCGGCTGGTCGAGAAGCCCGCGGACCCGCCGAGCGACCTGGCGCTGGTCGGCGTGTACATGTTCACGCCCCTCATCCACACGGCCGCACGCTCGATCGAGCCGTCGCCGCGCGGCGAGCTCGAGATCACCGACGCCATCCAGTGGCTGGTCGACGAGGGCAAGACGGTCGAGAACCACGTCGTGCGCGGCTGGTGGAAGGACACCGGGCGCCTCGACGACATGCTCGAGGCCAACCGCCTGATCCTCGAGACGCTCGAGCGCCGCGTCGACGGCGAGCTCGTCGACGCGCAGGTCGACGGGCGCGTGGTGGTCGAGGCGGGGGCGCGACTCGAGCGCGCCACCGTCCGCGGCCCGGCGATCATCGGCGCCGGCGCCGTCATCCACGACGCGTACATCGGCCCCTACACGGCCGTCGGCGACCACTGCGTCGTCGAGTTCGCCGAGGTCGAGCACTCGATCCTGCTCGAGGCGTCGTCCGTCCGGCACCTCGACGGCCGGATGGAGTCGTCCCTGCTCGGCAAGAACGTTCGCATCTACCGCGGCGAGCGCCAGCCGCGCGCCTACCGCTTCATGGTCGGCGACAACTCGGAGATCGGGATCCTCTGACGCGACGAGGGGCCCGCGTCTGCGGGCCCCTCGCACTCACGGCGTCAGCGGTCGACGCTCAGTCCCCGCCGCGGTTGCGACCGGTCGAGCCGCCCGGATCGCACTCGCCGGAGTTGGTCGGCTCGCTGCCGTTGCCGGCGCCGGCGTTGCACTTCCGCCTCGGCGGGGGCGCCGGGCACGGCTGGTCGACCGGCAGCACCGGCCCGCCGCCCGGGCACTGCCGCACGCACTGACCCGCGAACGGCCCGTCATGCGCGCGGGTCGAGCCCGCCGGGCACGGCGGCCGGCAGTTGTGCACGTCGGCGATCGCCTCCGCGATCACCACCTGCGCGAGCTGGTTGCCCGCGGGGTCGCTGGCGGTGATCACGACACCCTGCTGGGTGATCGTGTCGGCCGTCCTGGTCTGCTTGGCGATCTCGATGACCAGGACGCCCCCCGGCACCGTGATCGTCACCGGCTGCGGGGCATTGACCTCGATCCGCTGCCCCTGGATCTCGACGGCGGCGATCGTGGTCGCCCCCGCGAGCTGCGCCTGCCCCTGCGGGCTGCACCCGGACGTGGCGCGGGAGGTCAGCACCTCGACTCCCACCGTGCCGATCGGAGCCGGCGCGTTCAGCGCCAGATCGACCACTCCGGCGCGGGCGAACCCGCCGTTCTCACGGGCGTCGGTCTCGGCGAACAGGACCTGCACCGTGCCGAGGCCGCCCGGCAGGGCAGCGTTCTCGCCCGCGATCCTCTCCACGAGGTCGGTGTCGTCGTCCCGGCAGACGCCGTTCGGGCCGGTCCCGCCCGGATTGGCGACGAACGGCTCGATCGGCGCGGGCGTCAGCGGGTTGAGCGGCCCGCTGGTGTCGATCCGCAGCGCGCTCGCCTGACAGGTGTACCTCGGCTCGTGCACCGCGATCGCGCTTGCCGGGATCGCGAGCACGAACAACAGTGCCGCCACCACCGGAACGGTCAGCGCGCGCCCCGGGCGCCGCCGACCGGCCGCAAAGCATCCAGCGATCATGCGTACCTCCCTTGGTGTGCAACTCGCGCTCCCTCGCGACCGTCACCGTTCGGTCTTTCGCCTCGCCGCCGTGCTCGACGATGCACGCCCCGCCGCGTGCTCAAGCGACTTCTACACCATTTGTAGGAGATTGCGGAGTTTTGTCGCACAGATTGTCAGCACGACGGGAGCCCAAAACCCGATCCCGCACGCGCCGGCACGGGGGTGCGATGTGCGGGCCGAAGCCGATCAGGCCAGGCGTGCGCGCTGGCGCTCCGGCGTGATCTCGACGACGTTCCACGCGAGCCGCAGGGCTCGCATCGCCTTGATCACGTAGCCGGTGACGTCGATCTCCCACCAGCGCAGGCCGTGCCGCGCCGAGCGCGGGAAGGCGTGGTGGTTGTGGTGCCAGGACTCCCCGAGTGAGAGCAGGGCGAGCCAGAAGACGTTGGTGGAGTGGTCGTCGAGCGCGAAGCGGCGGGTGCCGAAGAAGTGGCACACGGAGTTGATCGACCAGGTGACGTGGTGCAGCAGGAAGATGCGCACCGCGCCGCCCCACAGCGCCGCCACCAGCGCGCCGCCGAGCGTCCCGTCGATCCCGTAGCCGAGGCCGAACGGGATCGCGAGCCCGAGCACGACCCACAGGGGGAAGAGGGCGTTGATGACGCGCATGCCGCGGTCCTCGTGCAGGTCGCGCGCGTACTTGTCGTGTGCGGCCTGGCCCGCGCGATCGAACAGCCACCCCATGTGCGCGTACCAGAGGCCCTTGGCCGCGCCGCGGAGCCCGTCGCCGTGGCCGTGCGGCGAGTGCGGGTCGCCCTCCTTGTCGGTGTGCGCGTGGTGCTTGCGGTGGTCGGCGACCCACGTCGTCACCGGGCCCTGCACCGCCATCGAGCCGACGATCGCGATCGCGTACTCGACGGGCTTGTGGGTCTGGAAGGCGCGGTGCGTGAGCAGGCGATGGAAGCCGAGCGTGATGCCGAGCGCGGTCAGGAAGTACATCGCCGCGAGGATCAGCAGGTCGCTCGGGCCGACCCAGCGGGTGCCCCAGAGCGCGATCACGGCGGCGACGAGGCCGGCGAATGGGAGCAGGACGCCGGCGAGGTTGGAGATCTTGTGAGCCCTCGACATGCATTGCAGTCTGGGACGCAACGAGTGGCGCGTCTTGATGGATTCGGCTGGCCGCACCCGGCCGATGTTGTAGCTTCGTGACAAATGGGTCATCCCGCCGCTCTTCCGCCCGCCGCCGCCGAGGCGCTGCGGCCGGCGCTCCCGCACCTCGCCGACGAGATCATCGCCACGATCGCCCGCGAGGTGCCCGCCTACGAGCGCGCCATGGAGGGCGCCTTCGGGCAGGTCGTGCGCCTGGGCGTCGAGGTCGCCCTGGGGCGCTTCGTCGACGGCCGCGAGCGGCTCGGGCGGGAGGAGCTCGAGACCTACGTCAACCTCGGCCGCGGCGAGTTCCACGCCGGCCGCAGCCTCGACGCGCTGCTGGGCGCCTACCGCGTCGGCGCCCGGCTGGCGTGGCGGCGCTTCGTCGAGGCCGGCGTCGCCGCTGGCCTGGATCCCGGCGACATGTACCGGATCGGCGAGGCGATCTTCGAGTACATCGACGAGCTGTCGGCCGAGTCCGCCGAGGGCTACGCGCTCGAGCAGCGCGCCGAGGCGGGCGGCCGGCGGCGCCGGCGGCGCCGGCTGGTCGAGCGCCTGACGGCCGAGCCGCCGGCCGGCGAGGACGAGGTGCGCGCCGCGGCCGCCGACGCCGGCTGGGAGCTGCCGCGCGAGCTGGCGGCGCTGGCGGTCGACGTCGGCGAGGAGGACGTCGAGGACGCCGCGGAGCGCCTGGCGCGCGAGCTCGGGCACGGCGTCGTCGCGGCGGCCTACGACGGAGCGGCGCTCGCGCTCGTGCCCGACCCCGGCGCCCCGGGCCGCCGCCGCGGCGTGGAGGCCGCCGTCGCCGGTCGCAGCGCCGCGCTCGGGCCGGTCGTGCCGTGGACGGGGGCGGCGCGCAGCGTGCGGTTCGCGCTCGGCACGCTGCGCCTCGCCGGCCACGGCGCCCCCGCCGGACGGCTGCTGGACGCCGGCGACCACCTGCCCACCCTGCTGCTGCGGGCGGATGCCGAGGCCGCCGCCGACCTCGCGCGCTCGCGCCTGGCGCCGCTGACGTCCCTGCCCGCGCCGGCGGCGGAGCGCCTGCGCGAGACGCTGCGGGCGTGGCTCGACCGGCCGGGGCAGGTGCAGGCGATCGCCGCGGCGCTGGGCGTGCACCCGCAGACCGTCCGCTACCGGCTGCGCCAGCTGCGCGAGCTGTTCGGCGCGCGGCTCGAGGACCCGGACGCGCGCTTCGAGCTGGCGCTGGCGCTGCGCGCGGCCGACGCCGAAGGGCGCCGGTAGGCTCTGCGCCGATGCGTTTCCTCGTCACGGGGAGCGCGGGCATGCTGGGCCGCGATGTCGTCGCCGCCGCCGGACGCGCGGGCCACGACGTGGTGGCGCTGACCCGACGCGACCTCGACATCACCGAACCCCGCGCCGTCGCGCGCACGGTGCTCGACGTCCGCCCCGCCGCCGTCGTCAACTGCGCCGCCTGGACCGACGTCGACGGCGCGGAGGCCCGCGAGGCCGAGGCCACGGCGATCAACGGCGCGGGCGCGGGCGCCGTGGCGCGCGCCGCCGCCGAGGCCGGCGCGCTGATCGTGCACGTCTCGAGCGACTACGTCTTCGCCGGCACCGGCGACCGGCCGTACGTGGAGTCGTCGCCGGTGGGGCCGCTGTCGGCCTACGGGCGCTCGAAGCTGGCGGGCGAGCGCGCGGTCGCCGAGGCGTCGCCCCGCCATGCGATCGTCCGCTCGTCGTGGCTGTTCGGGCCGGGCGGGCGCAACTTCGTCGACACGATGCTCGCGCTCGCCGCCGAGCGCGACGAGGTCACCGTGGTCGACGACCAGGTCGGCAGCCCCACCTACACCGGGCACCTCGCCGCGGCGCTCGTCGCGGTCGCCGAGCGCGGCCTCACCGGCGTGCTGCACGTCGCCGGCGGCGGCGAGTGCTCGTGGCACGACCTGGCGGCGGCGGCGTTCGCGGCCACCGGCGCCGAGGTGCGCCTGCAGCGCGGGCGCACCGCCGACCTCGGCCGCCCGGCGCCGCGCCCGGCGTACTCCGTGCTGCGCAGCGAGCGCGACGAGGCGCCGCGCCTGCCGGACTGGCGTGAGGGGCTGGCGGCGCACCTGGCGGCGTCGCGGGAGGCCGTGGCGTGAGACTGCTCGTCTGCGGCGGCGCCGGGTTCATCGGCTCGCACTTCGTGCGCATCCGCGTGCGCGACCACGGCGATGAGGTCGTCGTCCTGGACAAGCTGACCTACGCCGGCCGGCGCGAGAACCTCCACGACGTCGAGCACGAGTTCGTGCACGGCGCGATCGAGGACCCCGCGGCCGTCGCCGGCGCCCTCGACGGCGTCGGGGCCGTGGTCAACTTCGCCGCCGAGACCCACGTCGACCGCTCGATCGCCGAGCCCGACGCGTTCGTGCGCACGCACTCGGTCGGCACGTACACGCTGCTCGAGGCGGTGCGCGAGCGCGGCCTGCGCTACGTCCAGGTCTCCACCGACGAGGTCTACGGCTCGATCGAGGAGGGCACGTTCACCGAGCACTCGCCGCTCGCGCCCTCGTCCCCGTACTCGGCGACCAAGGCCGGAGCCGACCTGCTCGTCTCGAGCTACTTCCACACCTACGGCCTGGAGACCCTGATCGTCCGCGGGTCGAACAACTACGGGCCGTACCAGTACCCGGAGAAGCTCATCCCGCTGATGGTGCTCAACGCCCTGCACGGCGACCCGCTCCCCGTCTACGGAGACGGCATGCAGGTCCGCAACTGGATCCACGCCACCGACTTCGCGCGGGCGATCGGCCACGTGCTCGACCACGGCGAGCCCGGCGAGGTCTACAACGCGGGCGGGCCCGACGAGTGCCCGAACCTCGAGGTCGTCCACCGCATCCTGGAGGCGACGGGCGCGGACGCCTCGCTCGTCCAGTACGTGGCCGACCGGCCGGGCCACGACCGCCGCTACTCCCTGTCCTCGGCGAAGGTCCGCAAGCTCGGCTGGGAGCCGCTCGTGCGCTTCGAGGAAGGTCTGCGCGAGACCGTCGACTGGTACCGCGACAACGGCTGGTGGTGGGAGCCCATCCGCTCCGGCGACTACCGCGCCTACTACGAGCGCCAGTACGGCCGCGCGCTCGGGTCCTAGAACGCGCGCTCGAAGCGGCCGTCGCCGTCGCCGATGGCGTAGCGGCCGTTCTTGAAGTAGACGATCCAGCGCTGGCCGTCCGTGAACTCGCTGGCGAGCGCGTAGTCGAGCCGGCGCAGCGGGACGTCCAGCCGCCGGGCGGCGGTGCGCGCGAGCCGCTCGGCGCCGGCCGGGCGGATCGCCTCCCAGGGCATGGTCGGAGTCCCCCGCGGCGCCCACGACGTCGCGATCTCCCGCAGCTCCCCGCCCGCGGGGACCTGCAGGACGTGCAGCTTGTGCTTGGCCACCACCTGCGCGTCGACGCGCTCCGGCGCCACGCGCAGGTGCATGAGCCGTCCGCCGCCGTGGTCCCGCCGCAGCCGGGCGACCGCGGCGGCCAGCTCGCGGCGCCGCACGAGCGAGCCGGGCTCGAGGCCGGCCGGCGGCTTGGCGGGCCGCTCCGGCGCCTCGCCCGCGTCCGCGATTCCGGGGGTGCCGGGCGCCGTCGCCGTCGGGAACGCCTTGCGCAGGCTCTCGCGGGCGTCGCGCGTGCCCTCGAGCACCGCCTGGCCGCCCTGGACGATCCAGTAGGCCACCACGCCGAAGATGGCGATGCGGATCAGCCGGCGCGGCCCGAACCGGCGGACGGCGCCGGCCACGCCCGCAGCCGGCGCGCCGATCGTGCCGCCGGGCGCCACGACCGCCTGCTCGGGGTGCGTGTGCGCCGGCCCCTCGTCGGGGCTCGACGGCAGCTCGACGGCGCCGCCCTCGAGGCCCGCGAGCGTGTCCTCTCCGATCTCGCGCCCGAAGGCGTCGTACTTGGGCACCCGCCGATCAGACCGGATCGGCGGCGCGCGGTCAACCAGAGGCGCCGAACGAGCTGATGCGCCAGTCGCCGTCCTCGCGCGCGAGCTGGAACGTGCGGACGACGCCGTCGGCCTGGTTGGTCCCGCGGACGCGCGCGGTCGCCGTCGCGCCGGTGACCGTGACGTCCTCGACCTCGAGCTGGAACGTGTCCGCGTCCTCGACGGCCTTCTGCATCTCCTCGACGCAGGTCGAGCCCCGGCCGACCTTGTCCTGGAGCGACTTCGCCAGCACCCGCGCGCAGATGTCCTCCGCGTTGCGGCGCTCGGCGTTGCGCTGGAGGTCCTCGACCACCTGCGCGACGTCGCGCTCGGCGCCCTCGAACTGCGTGGCGGAGGACGACTGGCCGCAGCCGGCGAGCGCGGCGGCGGC
>DATLGB010000221.1:0-7025 GCA_035540675.1 Solirubrobacteraceae bacterium
GCCACGAACCTGTTCAACCTGCTCGACCTGCGGCCGGGGCGGGCCACGAAGGCGTTCGTCCTGCTCGGGGCCGGCCTCCTGCTCGCGGTGCGCGACTCGGAGTCGCTGCGCGTCGTCGGCGCCTACGCCGCGCCGCTGGTCATGCTCGGCCTGTACGACCTGCGCGAGCGCTGCATGCTCGGCGACACCGGCGCCAACGCCCTCGGCGCGCTGGCCGGGCTGTGGCTCGTGCTCGTGCTCGACACGACGGGGCAGTGGGTCGCGGCGGGGGTGCTGCTCGCCCTGACGATCTTCGGGGAGTTTGGGTCGTTTTCGAGCGCGATCGCGAAGTTGCCGCCGCTGCGCGTTCTAGACTCGCTGGGCAGGAGAAGAGATGCCTGAGCCACGTTCCCGCACCCGTTTCATCTTCGTCACCGGCGGGGTCGTGTCCTCGCTGGGGAAGGGCATCGCCGCCGCGTCGATCGGCCGCCTGCTCGTCGCCCGCGGCTTCAAGGTCGCGCTGCAGAAGTTCGACCCGTACATCAACGTCGACCCCGGGACGATGTCGCCGTTCCAGCACGGCGAGGTGTTCGTGACCGAGGACGGCGCCGAGACCGACCTCGACCTCGGCCACTACGAGCGCTTCACCGACGCGAACACCTCGCGCGGGTCCAACGTCACGGCCGGCGCGATCTACAACTCCGTCATCCGCAAGGAGCGCCGCGGCGACTACCTCGGCGGCACGGTGCAGGTCGTCCCGCACATCACCGACGAGATCAAGCACCGCATCAAGCTGATCGCCGAGTCGCAGGACGTCGACGTCGTGATCACGGAGATCGGGGGCACGGTCGGCGACATCGAGTCGCTCCCGATGCTCGAGGCGATCCGCCAGTTCCCGGTGGACGTCGGCCGCGGCCGCTGCATGTTCATCCACCTGACGCTGGTGCCGTACATCGGTCACGCCGGCGAGCTCAAGACCAAGCCCACGCAGCACTCGGTCAACGAGCTGCGCCGCATCGGCATCCAGCCGGACATGCTCATGTGCCGCGCCGAGGGCGGGCTGTCGATGGAGATCCGCAAGAAGATCGCGCTGTTCGCGTCGCTGCCGGTGGACGCCGTGATCTCGGCGCGGGACGTCGACAACGTCTACAAGGTGCCGCTGGTCTACCGGGCCGAGGGCGTCGACGACACGATCCTCGACCACTTCGGCATGGAGGCGCCGGCGCCGGACCTCGGCGACTGGGAGCGCCTGCTGCGCCGCGCCGAGCAGGCGAACGCCGAACGGCCGGTCAGGATCGCCCTCGTCGGCAAGTACGTCCAGCTCGAGGACGCCTACAAGTCGGTGGTCGAGTCGCTGCGCCACGGCGGCTACCACCACGGCTGCGCCGTCGAGATCGACTGGGTCGACTCCGAGGGCCTCAGCGAGTCCACCGCCCGCGAGCGGCTGCAGGACGCCGACGGCATCCTGATCCCCGGCGGCTTCGGCGAGCGCGGGATCGAGGGCAAGATCGCCGCGGCGCGGGTCGCCCGCGAGCAGCGGATCCCGTTCCTCGGCGTGTGCCTGGGGATGCAGCTCGCGGTGGCGGAGTTCGCGCGCCACGTGGTCGGGCTCGACGGCGCGAACTCGACCGAGTTCGATCCCGAGACGCCGTATCCGGTCATCGACCTCCTGCCCGAGCAGAAGGAGGTCGCCGACATGGGCGGCACCATGCGCCTCGGCGCCGACCCGGTGAAGCTCCACGACGGCACCCGCGCCCGCGAGATCTACGGCGAGGCCGTCATCTACGAGCGCCACCGCCACCGCTTCGAGGTCAACAACTTCCTGCGCCGCCGGATCGAGGCGGCGGGGCTCGTCGTCTCGGGCACGTCGCCCGACGAGCGCCTGGTCGAGATCATCGAGCTGCCCGACCATCCGTACTTCGTCGCGTCGCAGTTCCACCCCGAGTTCAAGTCGCGCCCGCAGCGGCCGGCGCCGCTGTTCCGCGACTTCGTGGGCGCGGCCGTCGAGCACTCGCGCGAGCAGAGCACGGAGGAGATCAGCGTCCACGCGATCGGCGAGCAGGTCGACGAGGCCGGTGCCGTGGACGGCGCGCCGCAGGTCGCCGGTCGCTTCCGGCGCGAGTGAGGCCGGCCTCCGAGGCCGAGAGGGCACGGCTCGGCGAGACGTTCGCGGCGCTGTGCCGCATCCCGAGCCCGTTCGGCCACGAGCGGGCCTGCGCCGACGCGGTGCGAGCCGAGCTCGCGGCGATGGGCGTGACGGTCGAGGAGGACGAGGCGGGGCGGGCGGCCGGCGGCGAGTGCGGCAACCTGCTGGCGCGCATCCCGTCCCGGCGCTCGGACGAGTACGTCCTGCTGTGCGCCCACCTCGACACGGTCGAGGCCGCGGCGCCCATCGAGCCGGTGGTGGTCGACGGCGGCTGGGAGAACGCGCGCGACGGCATCCTGGGCGCCGACAACAAGGCGGCGCTCGCCGTCATGCTCGAGGCGGCGCGCCGCGCGACGGTCGAGGGCGCGCCGGTCGGCATCGAACTGCTGTTCACGGTCTGCGAGGAGATCGGGCTCGCGGGGGCAAAGGCGTTCGACGCCGGCCGCCTGCGGTCGCGCTTCGGCTACGTCTACGACCACGCGACGCCGATCGGCGAGATCGTGGTCGCGTCGCCGACCTACTTCCGGCTGGCCGCCGACTTCCACGGCCGCGCCGCCCACGCGGGCATCCGGCCCGAGGACGGCCGCTCGGCGGTGCTGGCCGCGGCGCGCGCGATCGCCGCGATGCCGCACGGGCGCCTGGACGACCAGACCACGGCGAACGTCGGCCACATCCGCGCCGGCGTGCCCAGCGCCACCAACGTCGTCCCGGCGCGCTGCTCGCTGCTGGCCGAGACGCGGTCGCTGGACGGCGACCGGGTGGAGGAGGTCGTCGCCGCGATGGTCGACGCCTGCCACGACGGCGCCGCGGCGGCCGAGTGCGACGTCGACGTGGTGGTCGAGAAGCTGTTCACCGGCTACCGCGTCAAGCCCTCGTCGCCCGCGCTGGCGGCGGCGGAGGCGGCGCTGCGCGCGTGCGGCTACGAGCCGCGGCGGATCGTCACGGGCGGCGGCTCGGACGGCAACGCGCTGGCCGAGGCCGGTTTCGAGTGCGTCAACCTCGCGAACGGCACCGAGCGCAACCACCAGCCCGACGAGCGCGTGTCGGTCGCGGCGCTCGACGGGATGCTCGACGTGACGTTCGCGCTCCTCGACGCCGTCGTGGAGCACGAGGCGGCCTGACGTGCTGGCGCTGCGGCGCGGCGTGGTCCTCTCGGCCGGCGACCCGGCCGGCCCGATGCAGGAGCTCGAGGTCCGCCTGGGCCCCGAGCGGCGGCCGGCGCTGGCCGACGTGGCGCTGGTCGGCCCCGCGGGGACGGGAGACGAGGTGGTCGTCAACGTCGCCGCCGTCGACCTCGGGCTCGGCTCGGGCGGCTACGACCTCGTGCACGTCAACCTCACGCGCGGCCTGCGCGCGGAGGGCGAGCTCGGCGCGCACGTGATGAAGCTCAACTACACGAGCCTCCAGCACGCCGTGCACCCGGTCGAGGCGGTGACGCCGCCGGCCGCCGCGCTCGCCACTGCACCCGTCGCCGTCGCCTTCCTGCACGGGCAGCTGGCGCCGCTGGCGTGGGCGTTCCACGAGGCTGCCCCCGGCGCGCGCCTCGGCTACGTCCAGACCGCCGGCGGCGCGCTCCCGGGGCCGCTGTCGGACGTCGTGCGCGACCTGCGCCGCCGCGACCTGCTGGCGGGCCACCTGACCGCCGGGCCGGCCTACGGCGGCGCCGACGGCGACGCGATCACGACCGCCGGCGCCCTCGCCCACGGGTTCACCGACCTCCACTGGCACGCGGCGGTGTGCGGCCCGGGCCCGGGGATCCTCGGCTCGGGCACGCGCCTCGGCCACGGCGGGATGGTCGCCCTGGAGAGCGCGCACACCGCCGCCGCGCTCGGCTGCCCGGTGGTCGTCGCGCCGCGGCGGTCGTCCGCCGACCCGCGGCCGCGCCACCGCGGGCTGTCGCACCACGCCGCGACGATGCTGCGACTCGCGCTGGTGCCGCTCGTCGTCGCCACGGCGGGAGAGGCGCCCGAGCCCGACGTCGCCCACCACGACTGGCGCCGCGGCGACGCCGACCTCGACGGCTACGCCGCCTCCGGCCTGCCCGCCCGCACGATGGGTCGCTCGATCGCCGAGGACCCGGCGTTCTTCGCCGCGGCGCTCGCCGCCGGCAGCGTCCTGGCTGGCATCATGCGCGCCGCATGAGCTCCCGCTTCGACCGCATCTCCTCCGAGACCGCCTACGAGGGCCGCTTCATCAGCGTCCGCAACGACCGCTTCCGCATGGAGGACGGGGAGGAGGTCGACCGCGAGATCGTCGGCCACCCCGGCGCCGTCGCCGTCGTCGTCCACGACGACGAGAACCTGTGGCTCGTCCGCCAGCCGCGCGAGCCCGTCGGCGTGCCCGACCTGCTCGAGCTGCCCGCCGGCAAGCTCGACGAGGAGGGGGAGGACCCGCTCGAGACGGCCAAGCGCGAACTCGCCGAGGAGATCGGCAAGGCCGCCGGCCGCTGGGAGCACCTCAAGACCTACTGGAACTCGCCCGGCTTCTCCGAAGAGGAGATCCACCTCTACCTCGCCACGGAGCTGCGCGACGTCCAGAAGCCGGAGGTCGACGAGGACGAGCGCATCGACATCGTGACCTGGCCGCTCGCCGACCTCGACGGCCTCATCGACGCCGTCAGCGACGGCAAGACGCTCGTCGGCCTGCTCGAGCTGCGCCGCCGCCGGCCGTAGCCGCCGCGTCAGCCGAGGCGCACGATCTGGAGCCGCCGCTCGCCGCGCGGCGTCGTGAAGGACACCTCGTCGCCCTCACGCGCGCCGGCCAGCGCGCGCCCCATCGGCGAGTCGATGCTCAGAAGCCCGCTTGCGGGGTCGGACTCGTTGGCGCTGACGAGCGTGTGGGTCGCCTCCTTGCCGCTCGCGGCGTCGCGCACGGTGATGGCCACGCCGAGGCCGGCGCCGCCGCCGGCGCCGCCCGGCTCGACGACGACCGCGTTCTGGCGGCGCTCGCGCAGCAGCTGGATCTTCGTCTCCAGGTGCGCCTGCGCGTTCTTGGCGTCGTGGTACTCCGAGTTCTCCTTGAGGTCGCCCCAGGCGCGGGCGGTGCGCAGGCGGTCGGCCATCTCGCGCCGACCCTCCGTCTCGAGCTCGTGCAGCTCCGCCTCGAGCGCCTTCAGGCCCTCGGGGGTGATCTGGTTGCCGACGTCGTCCACCGGATGGACGCTAGCGCCGGTAGCCCTCGATCTGGTCCCACATGTGGGAGTGGGGGCCGCCGGCGCGGTCGGGCTGCCAGGGACGGGCGACGTTCTCGAGGTTCTTGATCTGCGCGATGAAGTCGAAGTAGGCGTCGAAGGGCGGCGGGAAGACCTTCTTGCCGATCTTGCCGCCCGCGGCCATCAGCGCGAACAGCTTCCGGGCGCCGTCCTCGCCGTCGATGCTCAGGTCGACGTCCTTGGCCTCGTCGAGCGCGTGCTTGAACTCGATGAACAGCCCGAGGTACTCCTTGACCTTGATGATGTTGCCTGCGTTCTCGGCGGCCTTGCCGAACGCGTCGGCCGCCTCGCGGTAGGCCTTCGCGCGAGCGAGCGACTCGCCGGTCATCCCGCCGAGCGTCGACGCCTCCTCGGCGGCCCTGAACACGGTCGCGGCCCGCTCGAGGCCGGTCTTGAGCTGCTCGTCGAGCGACTCCTCGCCGGAGAACTTGCCCTTGATCCAGTCGACGCCGTAGTCCCACATGCCCTTGCGCTGCAGGAGGCCGCTGACGGCGCGGTTGCCCGCCTGACGCTGGAGCTGCAGGACGGGGTGGTCGGCGGCGGCGGCGGTGCCGTGGCCGCCCGCGCGGATCGGGCGCCTGACGGGGTGGTGGCTGCGGCTCACGGTCGGAACGCTGACATCCCTACCGACCGCATGTCAATCCGGCGGGTCCGCCGGCGTCCCCCTCGGCCGCCCGTGGACGACGCGCCGCGGAAGCGGGACCGGGGACAGCTTGTCCGCCACGAGGCCGGCGAACCGGCGCGGCTCGAGCTTGGCCACGAGCGCCGCGAGCTCATCGCGCTCGGCGGGCGTCAGGTTGCGCGTGCGGCCGCGGCCGGTCCGCACCAGCTCGACCAGCCGGCGGCGCTCGTCCGCGTCGAGGTGCGCGTAGTGCCGGCGGGCCAGCAGCGCGACCTCGGCGATGGAGAGCAGCTTGAACAGGGGCAGGCGGCGCAGCCCGGGCAAGCGGCTGGCGGCGCGGGCGGCGAGGCCGGGCATGGCCGCGAATTCTAGGCTGGGCGCGTGACCGGCCCCGTTCGCCTCGTCGCGTCCGATCCGGCGTGGGCCGGCGCCTACGCCGGCCAGGAGGAGCGCATCCGCGCCGCGCTCGGAGCACGGGCGCTGCGGGTCGAGCACGTCGGCTCGACCGCGGTCCCGGGGCTGGTGGCCAAGCCGATCGTCGACGTCCTGCGCATCCGCGAACCCGACTGGCACGAGCACCGGATGCTCAAGGGGTTCGACCCCGAGGTGAACCTGCACGTCTTCGGGGCGGACGCGACCGAGGTCGAGCGCATGCCGGCACTCCATCCGTGCAGGAGTACGCCGACGCCAAGACGCGGGTGATCGAGGCGACCCTCGCTCAGCGCGACGCGTCGTAGGCAGCCACGAGCCGCTTCGGCGCGCGGATGCGCCAGGCGTCCTCGACGAGCTCCTCGAGCTCGCCGCGGGGGATCCGCTCGAGCCGCACGAGCAC
Organism: Solirubrobacteraceae bacterium; assembly: GCA_035540675.1. Lineage (GTDB taxonomy): Bacteria > Actinomycetota > Thermoleophilia > Solirubrobacterales > Solirubrobacteraceae > DATLGB01. The sequence continues at coordinate 6,791 of DATLGB010000221.1, forward strand.
GTACGCGTAGCCGTCGTAGTGCGGCGTGGTGAAGAAGACGTCCGGGTCGCCCTGCAGCAGCGCCTCGCGGTCGCCGAGGTCGAGCACGCGGACCACGAGGGCGTCGGGATCGGTCCGCAGCCGCACGAAGCTGGTGCCGCGCACGCGCATCGCCGGGCGGCCGTAGGAGGTGCTCTCCTCGACCTCCGGGAACCGCTTGGCGATCTCGACGACGTCCTCCCACGTCGGCATGCGG
>DATLGB010000222.1:0-2932 GCA_035540675.1 Solirubrobacteraceae bacterium
CCGGGGCGATGGCCACCACGAGCACGACGATGCCGACGCCGCCGATCCACTGCATGAGGCTGCGCCACAGCAGGATCGACTCGGCCTCGGCCTCGATGTCCTCCAGCAGGGTCGCCCCAGTCGTCGAGAAGCCGCTCATGCTCTCGAAGAAGGCGTCGACGTAGGCGCTGAACGTTCCGTGCAGCAGGAAGGGCACGGCGCCGACGGCGGCGGCGGCGACCCACGCCATCGTCACCGCGAAGAACCCATCGCGCGCCCGCAGCGGCGCCGACGGCAGCCGCCGCGCCGACAGCACGCCGAGCACCGCGAGCGGCAGCGCGACCGCGGCCGGCGCGCCGAACGCCAGCGTGCCGCCGTCGCCACCCGCCAGCGCGACGACGAAGCAGATCACCATCCCGAGCGCGACCGCCAGCAGCGCGCCCGAGACGACCGGGACGATGATCCCCCAGTTGAGGTTCGGCCCCAGCCGCCGGCGCGCGATCACGCCGCGGCGTTGAACATGGACGGCAGGTCGGAGACGCCCCGGCGGCTGTTGAACACGACCAGCCGGTCGTCGGCGTGGATCTGCTCGTCCTCGGAGGGCATCAGGACACGATCCCCGCGGGCGATCGCCGTGATGTGGGTGCGCGCACGCGTGTTCGCGCTGCGCACCGTGCGGCCGTCGGCGCCGCAGCCGGCGTCGGCCTGCACCTCGACGACCTCGGCGCCGCCGGCCAGCAGGTACATGCCGTGCACGTTGCGCCCGCGGATCGCGCGCAGGATGGCCTCCGCCGTCACCAGGCGCGGCGAGAAGGCTGCGTCGATGCCGAGCGCGTCCACCAGCGGCATGAACTCCTCGCGCGAGACCACCGCCAGGCACAGCTCCGCCCCCAGCTGGCGGGCGTGCATCGCCGCCAGCAGGTTGGATCGGTCGTCGCCGGCGCAGGCCACGAACGCCCCAGTCTGGTCGACGCCGTGAGCGAGCAGCGTGTCCTTGCTCAGGCCCTCCTCGTGCAGCACGGTCGTGCCGCCGCCGAGCCGCTCGGCGATGTCGCGCGCGCGCTCGGCGTCGCGCTCCATGACCGTCACCCGGAAGCCGCGCTCCTGCTCGAGCCGCCGGGCCAGCGGCAGGCCGACCCGGCCGCCGCCGAAGATCATCACGTCGCGCACCCGGCGCGCGTGGCCGGCCGCGTGCGCCACCACGGCGGCGATCTCCTCGCGACCGGCGGCGATCAGCACGTGGTCGCCGACCTTCGGCCGGTGCCCCGGCTCGGCCGGCAGCGCCCGGCCCTCGCGCAGCAGGCCGAAGACGTTGTTGGGCCGCACCATCCGCCGGTCCTCGAGCGGCCGGCCGACCAGGGGCGAGCGGTCGGTGAGGATCACCTCGGCCACGGCGATCCGGCCCTCGGCGAAGCGCTCGACGTGCACGGCGCCCGGCAGCAGGATGGACTCGGCGAGGTCCTCGGCGGTCGCCCGCTCCGGGTTGACCACGAGGTCGAGGCCGAGGTACTCGCGCGCGAAGTCGTCGTCGTCTCCGAAGTAGTCCGGATCGCGCACGCGGGCGACCGTGCTGCGGGCCCCCAGGCGCCCGGCCGCCAGCGCCGCGATCACGTTGACCTCGTCGCTCTGCGTCACCGCGCACAGCAGGTCGGCCGAGCCGGCACCGATCTCGCGCAGGAAGCGCGGCGAGGCGCCGTTGCCGGCGACCACCAGCGCGTCGAGGTCGCCCTGCAGCGCGCCGACGCGGTCGGCGTCGCCGTCCACCACCGTCACGTTGTGGCGCTCCGCGCTGAGGGTTCGCGCCACGTGCTGACCCACGTCGCCGGCGCCGATCACGATGACCTTCACCCGCGCATTGTGCCCATACGGCTCAACTGGTCGCCATCGCGGCCACGATCCGCTCCAGGTGGCGCTCCCCGAGCTCCTGGTGGACGGGCAGGCCGACGAGGCTCGCGCGCAGCCGCGCCGCCGCCGGGAACGCCTCGACGTCGAGCGACGGGTGGGCGACCATCCACATCCGGCCGTTGACGATCCCCCGCGCGGCGAGGTGCTCGAGCAGCCGCGGCTTGTCGCGCGCCTGGACCGGGAAGGCCAGCGGGGACGCGCCGTCCGGGAGCGCGGCGAACTCCGGCGGCACGCGGTCGCCGAGGCGCTGCGCGAGGAAGCGGTAGTTCGCCCGGCGCCGCTGCGCGGCGGCCGCGCCGTCGAGCCTGGGCAGCAGGAAGCGCGTGATGCCCGCCGCCGGGTCATCCGTCCCGCGCAGCGCGAAGTCCCGCTCGGGGACCTCGGGCGCCGCGTGGACGTTCGCGGCCCCGCCCCGCAGGCCCGACAGCCAGCTCCAGCGCTGGGCCAGCCAGTCGCGGTGCAGCCGCACGAGCGAGCGAGCGCCGCGGCGCGTGCCCTGCGGCGGCGCCGGCGGCGCGGTGCACAGCGTGGCGCCGCCGTCCGGAAGCGGGAGCATCTTGTACAGGCAGAAGATCGCGAGGTCGGCGGTCGCGCCGGTGGGGCGGCCGTCGCGCGAGCTCAGCCACGCCTGCGCGCCGTCCTCGATCAGGAGCAGCCCGCGCTCGTCGCACCACCGGCGCCAGCGCGCCCCGTCCTGCGGGAAGCCGAGGGCGTGGATGACGTACAGCGCGCGGACCCGCGGGCCGAGCAGCGACTCGAGCTCCTGCGGGTCGGGCTCGATGCCGCCGGCCGCGCCGTAGAAGCGGGGAACCGCGCCGGCCTCCACCAGCGTCTGGACCTCGGACCCGTGGTGGTAGGCCGGGACGAGGACAGCGTCCCCGGCGGCGAGGCCGAGGCGCCGGACGCCGTGCCAGAGGCCCTGCCGGGCCTGCGCGAAGACGCGGCAGCCGGGCTCGTCGAGCGGGAAGAGCGGCGGCGCCGCCGCTCTTCCCGCTCGACGAGCCCGGCTGCCGCGTCTTCGCGCAGGCCCGGCAGGGCCTCTGGCACG
>DATLGB010000223.1:0-95098 GCA_035540675.1 Solirubrobacteraceae bacterium
CGCTCGCGCAGCGCGTGGGGGCGCCGGCGCCGGCCTGATCGGCACCTCGCGCCGCCGCTCCCACGGCCCGCTGGGCGTCTCCGCCGCCGCCAGGCGGCCGCTATCATCGCGGGCGCTTCGGGCGATTCGCTCAGTCGGTTAGAGCGCTTCTCTGATAAGGAAGAGGTCCCAGGTTCGAGTCCTGGATCGCCCACCTCCAGGACGGCCCGCTACGGCGGGCTTTCTTGGTTCCGAGGGTCGCGCCGCTCCCACGGCACCGGCCGCCGGCCGGCGTGCCGGCGGCCGGTCCTTCGCCGAAGTGATGAGCGGGCGGTTCAGAGCGGCGTGGTGCCGGTGGCGGCGGAGGACCGCGGTGCCTCCGATGACCAGCAGCAGCAGCGCGTCCGCTGCGCCGAGCTGGAAGCCCGCGTCAACACCCGGGATCGTCCCGCACGCGGGCGCGGCGTCGACGGGCACGCGCAGGTGGCCGGTCCCGCCGCGTCGGGCGAGCGCAGGTCCACGTGCGCCGGCGCCGGGGCGCCGACGGGATCGGCCGTGCCGGGCGAGGTCGACGTGCACGGCCTCTTCGGTGTGGCGCAGGCGGTCACGGCGCGCCCCTCGCCCGGCGCGGCGCCGGCCGTTCGGCGATGATCGACGGCATGGTGCTCGACGACGACACGAAGGCGGTCCTCCTCGCGGCGGGGCTGATGTTCCTGTGGGCCCTGGGGCTCGGCGTCGTCAAGTACCGCCAGATGGCGACGTCCGAGACGGCGCTGGCGCACCCGTACATCGACACGGCACACCGAGCGGCGCTGCTCTACTCGTTCGCCCTGCTGCTGGTGGCGACGTTCGTGCAGCTGAGCGCCTGGAGCCAGCTCGTCGACCTGCTCGCCGCGGGGGCGCTGACCCTCTTCTTCGTCGGCGCGGTCGTCGGCTACATGTACCACGGCATCCGCCAGGACACGGACAACCAGTTCCGCGACCCGGTGCCCGGCACGCACCCCTACATGCTCGCGCTCATCGTGGCCGAGATGGGCGGCTTCGCCGTGTTGCTGGCCGGCTTCATCGACGGGCAGATCCTGTAGGGACGGCCGACGCCGACGGCGGCATGAGCGCCTACGACCGGGACTTCTGGGAGCAGCGCTGGTCGCAGGCCCTGCGCGAGCATCCCGAGCGCGTCGCGCAGCGGCGTCCGAACGTGCATCTGGCCGCCGAGCTGGGGGACCTGCGCCCGGGCCGGGCGCTCGACGCGGGGTGCGGCCACGGTTCCGACGCGCTGTGGCTCGCCACGCGCGGCTGGCAGGTCACCGCCGCGGACTTCTCCGCGACGGCCCTCGCGCACGCCCGCTCGACGGCCGAGGCGCTGGGCCCTGCCGTCGCCGAGCGCATCGAGTGGGTCGAGGCGGACCTCGCGACGTGGACGCCGCCGCCGGCGGCGTACGACCTCGTCCTCTGCCTGTATGTCCACGCGTCGGGGCCGGTCGAGGAGATGGTGCAGCGGGTGGCGACAGGGGTCACCGCCGGCGGGACGCTGTTCATGGTCGGCCATCGTCCGACCGACCCCGCCACGGGAGCCCCGACGGCCGCCGCCGGTCAGGTGCAGGTCTCCGTCGACGCGGCGGTCGCCGTACTCGATCCGGGTCGGTGGGAGCCGATCGTCGCGGAGGAGCGTCCGCGGCCGGTGGCCGGCACGGGGGTCGATGCCGTCATCCGGGCCCGCCGGCGATCCTGATGCCGGCTTCAGCCGCGGCTGGACCTGCCGCGCGCGCCGGCGGCGTCGTCGACCGAATGCAGCGCCGGGCGCGACAGCGGCGAGCGCAGCCAGGCCAGGGCGGCGCACACGCGCCGGTGCCGGTGCCGGTCGTCGCGGAGGTCGAGCTTCAGGAAGATGCTGCGGACGTGGCTGTCGACGGTCTTGCCGTCGATGAAGAGCGCCTCCGCCACCGCGCGGTTGGTGGCGCCCGCCGCGATCAGCGCGAGCACCTGCCGCTCGCGCGGGCTCAGCCGGCGGACGGGGTCGTCGTCGGCGGCGCGCGGGTCCGTCTGGGCGGCGCGCTGGGCTTGGATGGCGGCCGCGAGCGGCCGGGGCTTGATCTGGTGGTCGGCAGGGCGCGTCATCACCCTGCTGGCGTTCAATTGCGATGAACGAAACGTTCATCGGCCGGGCTTCGGCGCCGGCGAGACGGCGGTGTCGAAGCCTGGTCACCGCGGCTCCGCACGTACCGTCGGAGGAAACGGGCGCACCTATACTGGGCGCTCCGGTCCCGGCGTTCCCAAGGAGCTCCTTTTGCAGGAGATGGTCATCTACGGCGTGAGCTTCGACATGGTGGGCAAGCAGCCCATCGTGCTGCTCAAGGCCGTCGACACCAACAAGTTCCTGCCCATCTGGATCGGGCATCCGGAGGCCGCGGCCATTCTGATGAAGCTGCAGGGCGCGACGACGCCGCGGCCGATGACGCACGACCTGCTGTTCGAGATGCTCGGGGAGCTCGACGTCGCCTGCACGCGCGTGGCGGTCACCGAGCTGCGGGAGAACACCTTCTACGCCACGATCACGCTCTCCATCAACGGCCGCGACGTCGAGATCGACTCGCGCCCGAGCGACGCCCTGGCCCTCGCCGTGCGAGCCGGCGCCCCCATCTTCGCCGCCGAGGACGTCATCGCCGAGTCCGCGATCGAGTTCGAGCACGAGGTCGAGGACCAGGAGGACGTGGTGAACAAGTTCAAGGAGTTCCTCGACGAGGTGACTCCGGAGGACTTCGCGGGCGAGTAGGGGCCGCCGCCCCTCAGCACCGGGCCAGTCGGTCGCCTGCCGGCGAGGGTACGCCCTACAGCCGCCCCACGCGCGCGATGTAGTCCGCATAGCGGTCGCGCATCGTCGCCAGCCGCTGCGCGGCGTGGACGTCGATGTCGGCGATCGCGGCCTCGTCGAGCACGGGGAGGACGTCCTGCACGAGCGCCCGGCCGCGTGCCATCCACTGGAAGAACTCGCGGTCGCCGTGGTGGTAGGGCCCGTAGAGCTTGGTGCGCGGGAACCGCTCGACCAGCCAGCGCAGCAGGCGTTCGTGACGGACGTGCATCTTGAGCGTCACCTGCGGCTGGCGGCCGTCGCCGCCGAAGCTGCCCTCGGCGATCAGCAGCCCGGCGACGATGCCCTTGTCGAGCGGCGTCAGTTCAGTCGGCGGCGGCGGGGCGGGCGAGGCCATGGCCGCCACCGTAGTTGTTTCACCGGGCGGAAAAACGTGAAACAGCGAGCTCGAGCAGCCGGGCGACCACGTCGTCGAACGGGATGCCCGCGGCGTCGGCCGCCTGCGGGAGCAGGCTCGTGTCGGTGAGCCCCGGAATCGCGTTGGCCTCCAGCACGACGAGATCTCCGCGCGCGTCGTCGAGCATGAGGTCGACGCGCCCGAAGCCCCGGCAGCCGAGCGACGACCACACCGCCATGGCGAGCTCATGCGCCCGCGCCGTCACGTCCTCGGGCAGGTCCGCGGGGCAGACGAAGCGTGTGCGCCCGATCTCGTAGCGGGCTTCGAAGTCGTAGAAGTCCTCGTCGACCGGCACCGCCTCGATCACCGGGAGCGGCCGGCCGTCGAGGATGGACACCGCCAGGTCGCGGCCGTCGACGTGGCGCTCGAGGATGACCTTCGTGTCGTAGGCGAACGCCGCCACCAGCGCGGCGGGGACGTCGGCTGGGGTCGCCGCGAACTTGATGCCGAGCGCGGAGCCGCCGCGGGCCGGCTTGACGACGATGGGAAACCCGAGACGTGCCTCGATCTCGGGCAGCGCCGCCGCCGCGCCCAGATCGCGTACCGCCTCCTGCGTGAACGCGTGCGCGTCGGGCATCGGCAGCCCGGCGTCGTGCAGGACGTGCTTCGTCAGCGCCTTGTCCCAGCATCTGGCGCACGCCGCCGGGCCGGATCCCGTGTACGGCAGGCCGAGCAGCTCGAGCAGCTCCTGGACCGAGCCGTCCTCGCCGTCCTCCCCGTGCAGCGCGACGAAGACGACGTCGGGCCGCTCGTCGCGCAGCCGCGCGACGAGGTCGGCGCCGGCGTCGATGGCCAGCACCTCGTGCCCGAGCCGTTCGAGCGCATCCTCCACGCGCGCCGCCGACCGCAGCGACACCTGCCGCTCGAGCGAGCGGCCGCCCTTGAGGACGGCGACGCGGCTCATGCGCGGCGGCGCCGCAGTTCGACGACGGCGGCGGGCGGCGCGGTGGCGGTAGCGGGCGGCGCCGCGTCGTGGCGCTGCCGCGGCCGCACGACGGGGTGGCCGGTGAGGGTGCCGTACAGCGCGACCTGCTCCTGGACCACCTTGCCGATGCGGCGGACGCCCTCGCGGATGGCGTCCGCGTCGACGCCGGAGAAGTTCAGCCGCATCGACGAGCCGCCGCGCCCGTCGAGGAACGCGGCGCGGCCGGGCACGAACGCCACGTTGTCGCGCAGGGCGCGCGCGAGCAGGTCGGTCGTGTCGATGTAGTCGGGCAGCGTGGCCCATACGAACAGGCCGCCCTGCGGCCGCGTCCAGGTCGCCTCCGGCGGCAGGTGCTCCTCGAGCGCCGCCAGCATCACGTCGCGCCGGCGGCGGTAGTGCTCGCACAGGTCGGCGACGTACCGGCGCCAGTCGCCGTGGGCGAAGTAGCCGGCCACGAAATGCTGCGTCAGCGACGACGAGCACAGGTCGGCGCCCTGCTTGCCGAGGTTCATCTTCTCCAGCACGGCGCGGGGCGCCGCGGCCCAGCCGAGCCGCAGGCCCGCCGAGAGGATCTTCGAGAAGGTGCCGAGGTAGATGACGTACTCGCCGCCGTCCAGCGAGCGCAGCGTCGGCAGCGACTCACCCTCGTAGCGCAGCAGGCCGTACGGGTTGTCCTCGAGCACCAGCAGCTCGCGCGAGCGGGCGAGGGCGACCAGCCGCCGCCGCCGCTCGAGCGACATCGTGACGCCGGCCGGGTTCTGGAAGCTCGGGATCGTGTAGATGAACTTCGGCGTGCGGCCCTGCGCCGCCAGCTCGTCGAGCCGCGCCTCGAGCAGGTCGACGCGCATGCCCTCGGTGTCCATCTCGATCTGGACCACGTCGGCCTGGTACGCCGAGAAGGTGGGGACGGCCCCGGGGTACGTGGGTCCCTCGGCCATCACCACGTCGCCGGGATCGAGCAGCGTCTTGCACACCAGGTCGATGACCTGCTGTCCACCCGTGGTGACGAGCAGGTCGCCGGCGTCGACGCGCATCCCCTCAGCGGCCATGACCTCGCCGATGCACGCCTTGACCTCCGCGGCGCCCTCGGTCGGGCCGTACTGCAGCGCCCGCGCCAGGCGCTCCGCGGCGATGGACTGCATGACGCCGGCGAACGAGTCGGCCGGGAACGTGCTGGTGTCGGGCAGCCCGCCGGCGAGCGAGATGACCTCCGGCCGCTCCGTGATCGCCATCAGGTCGCGCATGGCCGAGGACTTCATGCCCTGGGTCCGGCGCGCGAAGAGCCCGGCGTAGCGCGCCAGCTCGTGCTGCGTCGTGGGTCGCTCGCGCGGTGTGGCGGGCCGATCGGGCATCGCGCTGCCTGCTTCGACGCCGGACGCCGGGCCCCTCGGGGTGTCGTCTATCGTCATGCCGCCTCGCGCCGGCTCCAAGCCTGCGCGCGGGCCACCGTACCGCACGATGGATCTCGTACTCGACCTCCTCCAGGCCGCCGGCATCGGCGCCGCGATCGGGATTCGGCCGTTCCTGCCGGCCCTGCTCGTCGCCGCGCTGGCGACCGGCAACCTCGGCGTCGACTTCGACGGCACGGCCTTTGCGTTCCTCGAGCAGAGGCCCTTCCTGTTCGCCGTGCTCGTCGCCCTCGTCGTCTTCGATCTGGCCCGCCGCCGCGTCGGCGACGAGCGGCTGGAGGCGGGACCCGGCCTGATCGCGCTGGCGGTCATCGCGGTAGCGCTCGCCGCGCTGATCGGCGGCGGCTCGCTCGAGGACCGCGGCAACCCCGCGATCATCGGGATCCTGGCCGGCGTCGCAGCGGCCGCGCTCGGGCTGTACGCGACCCGGCCGATCTTCGAGCGCGTCCGCGGCCGCCTCGACGCCGGCGCCGCGGCCGTGCTGCCGCTCTACCGCGAGGCCGCCGCGCTGCTCGCCGCCGCGCTGTCGATCCTCTTCCCGCCGCTCGCGGTCGTGCTCCTCGGCGGGCTGGCCTTCCTGGCCATCGGCGGCCGCCGGCGCGCGGGCGAGAAGTACGCCGGGCTGCGGATCCTGCGGTGAGCCGCGGGGCCTCCCGCCCCCCGAAGCTGGTCCTGGCGGTGGTCGACGCCATGAAGCCGGCGATGCTCGAGCGCGCCGTCTCCACCGGGAGGGCTCCCGCGATGAAGCTCCTCATGGAGCGCGGCGTGTACGTCGACGACTGCGTCGCGTCGTTCCCGTCGGTGACGCCGGTCTGCGCCGCCTCGATCGCGACCGGCACCGGCCCCGACCGGCACGGGATCCCGTCGATGAACTGGTACCACCGCCGCGAGGGCCGCTACGTCGAGTACGGCACGAGCTTCAGCGCGTCGCGGACCTTCGGCTTCAAGCGCTCGCTGACGGACACGATCTACAACATGAACAGCGAGCACCTGTCGGCCGACGTCGCGACGGTGTTCGAGTCGCTCGACGACGCGGAGGTGCGGACGGCCGGGACGACCTACCTGATGTACCGCGGCCGTCACCGCCACGAGCCGGCGGTCGACACGGCGCTGGCGCGGCTGGCGACGCAGGTGTTCCGCAAGCCCGTGCTGGGCCCGCGCGAGTTCTTCTACGCCGACATCTTCGCGTCGCGCCGGACGGGCTGCCGCGCGCAGCTGGGGCTTCCGGGGGTCCGCGACCAGCACGCCGGCTGCGTCGGGGCGCACCTGATCGAGAACGACCTGTTCGACTTCCTGCTGCTGTCGCTGCCCGACAACGACACGCACTCGCACCGCAACGGCCCCTTCGCCCAGGTGGGCTCGATCGCCGAGGCCGACCGCCAGATCGAGCGCCTCATGCACGCCGCCGGGGGGCCGGACGCGTTCCTGGCGGAGCACGCCGTCATCGTCTGCTCGGACCATTCGCAGTCCAAGGTCGAGGCCGAGATCGACCTGTTCGCAACCTTCGAGGACTTCGCCGTCCTGCCGCCGGACGCCTCGAAGCCCGAGGACGCGACGATCGCGCTGTGCCCCGCCTCGCGCTCGGCGCAGGTGTACCTCCTCGACGGGGCGGACGCGGCGCTGCTCGGGCGCGTCGAGCGCGCCGCGCTGGAGACCGACGGCGTCGACATCGTGATGCGGCTCACCGACCATCCCGACGGCGAGGCGCTCGTGCGGACGAGCCGCGGCGAGCTGCGCTTCTCGCCCGGCGGCGCCCTGCGCGACCTGCGCGGCGGGCGCTGGAGCCTCGACGGCGACCCGTCGATCCTGGCGCTCGAGACGGCGGACGGCGAGGTCGCCTCCGCGACGTATCCGGACGCGCTCGGGCGCATCTGGTCGGCGCTGCGCTGCCGCACCGCCGGCGACGTGCTGCTCTCCGCCGCGCCGGGGTACGAGTTCCTCGACTGGGGTCGCGCGCACCACGTCGGCGGCGGGTCCCACGGCTCGCTGCATGCCAACGACTCGCACGGCGTGCTGCTGTGGTGCGGCGCCGGCCTGCCGGAGCGCGACGCGCGGCCGCAGTGGTCGCTGGACGACATCACGCCCATGATCCGCGAGCACTTCGGCGCCACGGGGGACGCGGCCGGCGCGAGCCGCGGCGCGGCGGTGGGTGCCGCCAAGGGCGCCGCGAAGGGCGGCGGGAAACGGCGCGGCCGCGCGAAGGGCGAGCGCTGAGGACGGCGGTGCTGGCGGCGCTGGCCGCCGCCGCCGCGCTCGCGGCGCCGGCGCCCGCGGCGCAGGCCCAGACCGCCGGCTCCGCCGAGCCCGGGGCGGGACGCACGCTCACCGTCGCGCCGCCCTCGGGCACGGCCCCGCCCGGGCGCCGGCGGACGGCGAGCGATATCACGCGGCGCGCGCTGCGGCACCCGCGGATGGTCCGCCTGCGCGCGCGGCACCCGGAGGCGACCACGCGGTCGTTCCTGCTGCCCGAGAACCGCTGGCAGGTCTCGGTGTACGACCGCGGCGGCGGGCGGCGGCGCGAGGTCGGCCAGGTGATCCTCGACGACCGGACGGGCCGGGTGCTGGAGGCGTGGACGGGCGTGCAGGTCCAGTGGCCGATGGCGCGCGGCTACGCCGGCGCCTTCGGGCGGCGGGCCAGCGCGGTCTACGTCTGGCTTCCGCTGCTCGTCCTGTTCCTGCTGCCGTTCCTGCGCCCGCCGTACCGGCTGGTCCATCTCGATCTGGCGGCGGTGGCGCTGCTGTCGGTCTCGTACGCGTTCTTCAACGCGGCCGAGATCGGCGCGTCGGTCCCGCTCGCGTACCCGCCGCTGATCTACCTGCTGATCCGCATGCTGCTGCTGGCGCGGTCACGCGGTCGCGGCGCCGGGGGCGAGCCGCCGCCGCTGCGAACGCTGGTCGGGCCGGACTTCCTCGGCCTGGCGATCGTCTTCCTGCTCGGGTTCCGGCTCGGGCTCAACATCACGTCGTCGAACGTCATCGACGTCGGCTACGCGAGCGTGATCGGCGCCGACCTGCTGGCGCACGGCGAGCCGGTCTACGGCAACTTCCCGCCCAGCAACGCGCACGGCGACACCTACGGGCCGGCGAACTACCTCGCGTACGTGCCGTTCGAGCTCATCGCTCCGTGGAGCGGCGCGTGGGACGACCTGCCGGCGGCGCACGCGGCGGCGTTCACGTTCGACCTCGCCTGCCTGGGCGGCCTGTGGCTGGCGGGACGGCGCCTGCGCGGCCCGCGCCTCGGGTTGCTGCTCGCCTACCTGTGGCTCGCCTGTCCGTTCACCCTGCTCGCGGTCAACTCGGGCAGCAACGACGCGCTGGTCGGGGCGCTCGTGCTCGGGGCGTTCCTGCTCGCCCGGCGGCCGCTCGCGCGCGGCGCGCTGATCGGCGTGGCCGGCCTGACGAAGTTCGCGCCGCTCGCGCTCGCGCCGCTGTTCGCGGCTCACGGCGGCGGCGGTCGCGCGGCGGCGCGGACGCTGGCCGGCACCGGCGCCGCGACCGCGCTGCTGCTGGCGGTGGTGATCGCGACCGACGGCGGGCTCGGCGGCCTGTGGGAGCGCGCCATCGGCTACCAGGCCGGCCGCGACTCGCCGTTCTCGGTCTGGGGCTGGTACGGCCTGCCCGGTCCGCAGCTGGCGGTGCAGGTCGCCGCGGTCGCCCTCGCGCTGGCCGTGGCCTTCGTGCCCCGCCGCCGCGACGACGTGAGCCTGGCCGCCCTGGCCGCCGCCGTGCTGCTGGCGCTCCAGCTCGGCGTCAGCCACTGGTTCTACCTCTACGTCGTGTGGTTCCTGCCGCTCGTGCTGATCGCCGGGCTCGCGGCGCACGGCGAGCCGGTCACGGGGCGGGCCGCAGGACGGGCTCGATCGACGCCGCCCGCCGCGGCTCCTGGGCGCAGCGGATGACCACGGCGTTCAGCCACGGGTCGTCCACGGCCGCGTCGTAGCGGACCGGCATCTGCGTCTTGAGGTGCTCGATCGAGCTCTCGCGGGTGACGCCGATGACGCCGCCGCGGCCGCCGGTCATGCCGACGTCCGTGATGTAGGCGGTGCCGCCCGGCAGCACGCGCGCGTCGTTGGTCGGGACGTGCGTGTGCGTGCCGACGACGGCGGTCACGCGGCCGTCGAGGTACCAGCCGAGGGCGACCTTCTCGCTCGTCGCCTCGGCGTGCATGTCGACGACGACCTGATCGGCGCTCGCGACCTCGCCGAGGGCGATGTCGACCTCCACGAGCGCCGGCCGCGACGCCCGCATGAACAGGTTGCCGCTGAGGTTGACGACGCCGAGCGACACGCCGTGGTGCTCGACGACGCAGGTCCCGCGCCCCGGCTGGGAGGGCAGGTAGTTCGCCGGGCGCACGATCCGCGGGTGCTCGTCTAGGTAGCGGTAGGCGTCGCGGTGGCGGTAGGTGTGGTTGCCCAGCGTGATGACGTCCGCGCCGGCGTCGAACAGGTCGTCCGCGGTCTTGGGCGTGATCCCGACCCCGCCCGCCGCGTTCTCGCCGTTGACCACGACGAAGTCGAGCCCGAGCTCCTCCCGCAGCGCGGGCAGCAGCGCGCGGAAGGCCCGGCGGCCAGGGGCGGCGACCACGTCGCCGACGAACAGGATGGTCGTCACGGAGCAGACGCTACGGCTTCGCCGGCGGGCCCGCCCCGCCAGCACGCATACTTGGGGCATGGCCGGGACCGACCAGCTCGACGACGCGCCGGAGGCTCCGCCGCCCGGCGGCGGCGCGCCGCCGCCCGCACCCGTGGCGCCCGCGGCCACGCCACTCGCGCCGGCGGTGCTGCCGCGCTGGCTGCAGCTCGTGCTGCTGCCGCTGACCATCCTCGGCGCGTACGCGCTGCTGCAAGCGGCGGGTGGCGTCCTGCTGCTGTTCATCATCGCCGCGCTGATCGCGCTCCTGCTCAACCCGTCCGTGATGGTCCTGCGGCGGGCGCGCGTCCCGCGCGGGCTGGCCGTGCTGCTCGTGTTCCTCGCGCTGCTGACGGTGCTCGGCGGCGTCGGCGTGCTGCTGGCGAACCCGATCGCCGACCAGGTGACCACGTTCCAGCGCGACGTGCCGACCTACGTCCGCGACGCCAACCAGGCGCTCGCCGACGTCGAGTCGTGGCTGCACGACCGCGGCATCAACGTCGAGATCGCCGAGCAGGGCCAGACGGCGCTGCAGACGCTCGGGCAGCGGCTGACGGAGGGCTCGGGCGACCTCGTCAGCTTCACGCGCGAGGCACTCACGGCGCTGGTCGAGGCGTCGCTGGCGCTGATCCTCATCATCGTCCTGAGCGTCTACATGCTGCTCTACGGCGAGCGCATCGGCGCCGGCGTCCGGACCCTGGTGCCGCGCGGCGACGGCACGGCGGCCGACGACTTCCCGACGCGCATCCAGGCGGCGGTGTTCGGCTACGTCCGCGGCCAGCTGCTGTTCTCGACGATCATGGGGGCGAGCGCCGGGCTGATGCTGTGGGTGCTCGGCAGCGTCGGGATCTTCCCCGAGGGCAAGACGTACGCCCTGTTCTTCGGCGCGTTCTACGGCTTCGCCGAGCTGATCCCGTACATCGGGCCCGCCATCGGCGCGTCCCCGGCGGTGATGATCGCGCTGTTCGGGCCCGAACCACTCGACGCCGTGTGGCTGGTCATCGCGTTCACGGCGCTCCAGCAGATCGAGGGCCACATCGTGGCGCCGAACGTGTTCGCGCAGGCCCTGCGGATCAACCCGATCCTGGTGATCTTCGCCCTGCTCATGGGCCACTCGGTCTACGGGCTGATCGGCGCGTTCGTCGCCCTGCCGATCGCCGCGATGCTGCGCGAGACCGTCGTCTACATGCGCCGCCACGTCGTCCTCGAGCCATGGCCGCGGGTGGCGGTGGCGGGTGCCGGCCTCACCTCCGGGGTGCCGCCGCCGCAGGCGGCCGGCTCGTGCCCCGAGTGCGCGGCGCCGCTGCCGGCGGGGGCCGCCTTCTGCCCGGCGTGCGGCACGGAGGTCGACGAGCCCGGCGCGCAGGCTGCGGCGACGTCGGCGGCGCCGGGGTAGCCTCCCCCGGGATGGCCGCCGCGAGCACCGCGCCCGTCTCGGCGCCCGCGCTGCGGGTCGAGGGCGTCTCGAAGTCCTACGGCGCCCGCCGTGCGCTCGACGGCGTCTCCTTCGAGGCCGCGCCGGGCGAGCGCGTGGCGATCATCGGGCCCAACGGCGCCGGCAAGACCACGCTGCTGCAGATCGTCGCCGGGTCGCTGACGCCGACCCGCGGCACGGTGACGTCGCCGCACGCGATCGGCTGGGTGCCGCAGCAGGCGGCCGTGTACTCGAAGCTGTCCGTGGCCGAGAACCTGCGCCTGTTCGCGCGGCTCGAGAAGGTCGCGGACGTGGGGGCGACCGTCGACCGGATGCTCGAGCAGACGGGGCTGCGCGACCGCGCGCGCGACGAGGTCGGCCGCCTGTCGGGCGGCAACCGGCAGCGCGTGAACATCGCCGTGGGGCTGCTGTCCGAGCCGCCCGTCGTGCTGCTCGACGAGCCGTCGTCGTCGCTCGACCCGCGCCAGCGCGAGGTGCTGTGGGATTTCGTCAACGGGCTGGCCGCGCGGGGCACGACCGTCGTCTACTCCACCCACAACGTCGCCGAGGCCGAGCGCTACGGCGACCGGGTGATCGTGCTGGCCGACGGCGAGCTGCTCTTCAGCGGCACCCCATCCGAGCTCGAGGCGGCGGCCGGGCTGGTGCGGCAGCCGGGTGCGGCCGGCTTCGAGGCCGCCTTCGTCGCGTTCCTGCGCGAGCGGGGGCACTAGCGCGTGCGCTGGCTGCTGCTCAAGGACCTGCAGATCCTGCGCCGCTCGCCGCTGCTCGTCGCGCTGCTCGTCGTCTACCCCGTCGCGGTCTCGCTGCTGGTGGGCGCGTCGGTGTCGGGAGGGCCGACGAAGCCGCGCGTGGCGTTCGCCAACCTCCTGCCCGCCGACAAGGACGAGTTCGCCATCGGCGGCGAGCGCCTGCGCGCGTCGGACTACATCGACGACCTGTTCGAGACGATCGACCCGATCCGCGTGCGCACGCGCGAGGAGGCGATCGAGCAGGTGCGCAACGGCAACGCGATCGCCGCGTTCGTCATCCCGGCCGACGTCACCGACCGCCTGCAGGGGACGCTCAACCTGTCCGGCGGCCCGCGGCCGGAGGTGGAGGTCCTCTACAACGCCGAGAACCCGGCCAAGCGCCGCGAGGTGGAGTCCGCCATCCGGTCGCGCCTGTCGGAGGCCAACCAGGCGCTGGCCGAGCGGCTGACGCGGATCGCCGGCAGCTACCTCGGCATCATCACGTCCGGCGGCGAGTTCTCGGTCCTGGGAAGGGAGTTCGAGGTGCTCGGGCTGCGCCGCGCGCGGACGATCATCGAGGCGACGATCGCGTCGCTGCCCGCCGACGCACCGGAGCGGACCGCGCTGGCGCAGGTCTCGCGCTTCGCCCAGCTCGCCGCCGACAACCTCGACGTCTCCGAGCCGATCCTCGCGTCGATCGGCGAGCCGGTGCAGGTCAAGCAGACGGTGGTCGGCGGCAGCCGCTCGACGCTCGAGGTCTACATGGCGCAGGTCGCCGTCTCGATCTCGATGATGTTCGTGACCCTCCTGCTCGTGGCCGGGATGCTGGCGATCGAGCGCGAGGAGCACGCCTTCTCGCGGCTCGTACGGGGGCTCGTGAGCCGCACCGGCCTGCTGGCGGAGAAGATCGTGCTCGGCGCCGTCTGCGCGGTGCCGCTCTCGCTCGGGATGCTGGCGATTCTCAGCCTGTTCCTGGACGTCGACCGGTCGCGCGCGCCGCTGTGGGTGCCGGCCGCCGTGCTGGCGGCCCTCGCGTTCGCGGCCATGGGCGCCGCCATCGGCGCGGTGGCGCGCGACGTGCGCGCGGCGTCGCTGCTGGCGTTCGCGCTGTGCCTGCCCGTCGCGGCCCTGGCGCTCGTGCCGTCCGGCGCCGTGGCCGGCTGGATCTACGACGTCATCTCGGCCGTGTCGGCGGCCTTCCCGTTCCGCCCGTGCCTCGATGCCTTCGACGCCGCCGTCAGCGGGGGCGACCTCGGGCGGCCGCTGGTGCACCTCGCCGCGCTGGCGCTGGCCTTCGGGCTGCTCGGCCGCCTGGCGCTCAGGCGCTTCGGCTGAGCCGCCGCGCCGTTACCCTGGATCGAACGGATGCCCTTCCCCGCCACCCGCATGCGCCGGTTGCGCCGCACCGGCCTCCTGCGCGACCTGGTGCGCGAGACGAGCCTCGAGCCGCGCCACCTGGTGTCGCCGATGTTCGTGGCGTCCGGCGTGCGCGGCCGGGCGCCGATCGCGGCCATGCCAGGCGTCGACCATCTCTCGATCGACGCCGCCGTCGAGGAGGCCGGGCAGGTCGCGGCGCTCGGGATCCCGGCCGTCCTGCTGTTCGGGCTGCCGGCGGCCAAGGACGAGGAGGGCTCGGGCGCCTGGGACGACGAGGGCGTCGTCCAGCTCGCGACGCGGGCGATCAAGGCGGCGCATCCCGACCTGCTCG
Organism: Solirubrobacteraceae bacterium; assembly: GCA_035540675.1. Lineage (GTDB taxonomy): Bacteria > Actinomycetota > Thermoleophilia > Solirubrobacterales > Solirubrobacteraceae > DATLGB01. The sequence continues at coordinate 14,080 of DATLGB010000223.1, forward strand.
TGATGGCGGACCTCTGCCTGTGCGAGTACACGAGCCACGGCCACTGTGGCCTGCTGCGCGCCGACGGCTCCGTCGACAACGATGCGACGCTCGAGCTGCTGGCGCGGACCGCCGTGTCGCAGGTCGAGGCCGGCGCCGACGTCGTCGCGCCGAGCGACATGATGGACGGGCGCGTGGGCCACCTGCGGGCGGCGCTCGACGAGCACGGCCTCGCCGACACGCCGATCATGGCCTACAGCGCCAAGTTCGCCTCGGCCTTCTACGGGCCGTTCCGCGAGGCGGCCGGCTCGACGCCGGCGCACGGCGACCGCCGCGGCTACCAGGTGGATCCGGCCAACGCCGACGAGGCGCTGCGCGAGGTGCGGCTCGACGTCGAGGAGGGCGCCGACATCGTGATGGTCAAGCCGGCGCTGCCGTACCTCGACGTCATCCGGCGCGTCAAGGACGAGACGCGGATGCCGGTGGCGGCGTACAACGTCAGCGGCGAGTACGCGATGATCAAGGCCGCAGCCGCGGCGGGCCTGCTCGACGAGCGCGGCGCCGTGCTCGAGGCGCTGACCGGCATCCGCCGCGCCGGCGCCGACATCGTCATCACCTACCACGCCAAGGACGTCGTCAAGTGGCTCGAGTAGCCATCCCCAAGACACGTAGCCGCAAGGGTGGCTCCGCCATCCCGCTCGACGACACCGACAAGGCGCTGCTGAACCTCCTGCAGGGCCGGTTCCCGGTCGAGCGCCGGCCGTTCGCCCGCGTGGCCGAGGCGGCCGGGCTCAGCGAGGAGGAGGTGCTCGCGCGTACGCAGCGCCTCGTCGAGGGGCGCATCATCCGCGAGATCACGCCGATCTTCGACACGCGCGCGCTCGGCTACCAGTCGATGCTCGTCGCGGCGAAGGTGGATGCCGAGCACCCGCACCGCGCGGCGCAGTTCATCAACTCGCACCCGGGCGTCACCCACAACTACCTGCGCAATCACGACTTCAACCTGTGGTTCACCATCGCCGTGGAGCCCGACTCGCGGCTCGGGCTGCAGGGGACGCTCGACGTCATCGCCGAGCGCACCGGCGCGGAGTCGATCCGCCAGCTGCCGACGCTGAAGCTGTTCAAGATCCGTATGGACCTCGAGATGGTCCAGGGCACGGAGGCGCTCGCGCAGGCGGCCGAGGCGGCCGAGCCGATGGAGCTCGACCCGATCGACGTCACCGACGACGACATCGCCGTCATCCGCGCGACGCAGGGGCCGATGCCGGTCGTGCCCGAGCCCTTCGCGCCGGCGGCGGAGCGCCTCGGCGCCACGCAGGAGGACGTCTTCGCCGCGCTGCAGTCGCTGCGCGAGCGCAAGGCGCTGCGGCGCGTCGCCGCGATCCTGTTCCACCGCCGGGCGGGCTTCTCCGCCAACGGGATGGGCGTCTGGAAGGTGCCGGAGGACCGCGTCGTCGAGCTCGGCAAGCGCATGGCCGCGACCCGCGGTATCTCGCACTGCTACGAGCGGCCCACGTACGCGGACTGGCCGTACGCCCTGTTCACGATGGCCCACGGGCGCTCCAAGGAGGAGTGCGACGCCATCCTCGAGTCGATCGCGAACGACACCGGGATCCACGAGCGCGCCACGCTGTACTCCTCCACCGAGTACAAGAAGGTCCGCATGCTCTACTTCACGGAGGACTTCGCGAACTGGGAGCGCGAGCACGCTCCGTGACCGCCTCCGTCACCGACACGAAGTCCTCCACGCTGTTCGCCCGCGCCCAGGCGGTGCTGCCGGGCGGCGTCAACTCGCCCGTGCGCGCGATGCGCGCGATCGGGCGCGACCCGCTGTTCATCGACCGCGCCGACGGCGCCGAGATCGTCGACGTCGACGGCAACCGCTACGTCGACTACGTCTGCTCCTGGGGGCCGCTGATCCACGGCCACGCCCACCCGGTGATCCTCGGTGCCGTGGCCCGCGCGGCCGCGCTCGGAACGACCTTCGGCGCCCCGACGGAGGGCGAGGTCGTGCTGGCGGAGACGGTCGCCTCGCGCATGCCCGCCGTCTCGATGCTCCGCATGACCTCGAGCGGTACCGAGGCCTCGATGAGCGCGATCCGGCTCGCGCGCGCGGCCACGGGGCGCGAGAAGCTGCTCAAGTTCGCCGGCGCCTACCACGGGCACGTCGACGGGCTGCTGGCCGAAGCCGGCTCCGGGCTGGCGACGGGCGGCATCCCGGCCTCCCCCGGCGTGCCGGAGGCCGCCACCGCGAACACGGTGATCGTCCCCTGGAACGACTTCGACGCCGTCGACCGCGCGCTCGAGCGGCACGAGTTCGCGGCCATCCTGGCCGAGCCGTACCCCGCGAACATGGGGCTGGTCCGCCCGCGGGAGGGCTTCCTCGAGCGCCTGCGCGACCGCGCCACCGAGACCGGCGCGCTGCTGGTCTTCGACGAGGTCATCACCGGCTTCCGCGTGGCGCGCGGCGGCGCGCAGGAGCTGACCGGGGTGCTTCCCGACCTGACGGTGATGGGGAAGGTGATCGGCGGCGGCCTGCCGGCCGCGGCCTACGGCGGCTCGGTCGAGCTGATGGAGCTGATCGCGCCGGCCGGCGACGTCTACCAGGCGGGGACGCTGTCCGGGAACCCGCTCGCGGTGGCGGCCGGGCTGGCGGCGCTCGAGCTGCTCGACGAGATGGCCTACGCGCGGCTGAGCGCCACCACCACCGCGCTGGCCGAGGGCCTGCGGGAGGCGGCCGAGGCGGCGCGCCGCCCCGTGCAGGTCGAGCACATCACCGGGCTGCTGACCGTCTTCTTCTCCGAGGAGCCGGTGCGCGACTACGCCGGCGCGGCCCGCTGCGACCTCGAGGGCCACGCCGCCTGGTGCCGCGCGCTGCTCGCCCGCGGCGTCTACCCGCCGCCCTCGCAGTTCGAGGCCTGGTTCCCGTCCCTGGCGCACACGTCCGAGCACGTGACGCGCACGCTCGAGGCGGCCGCGGCGGCGTTCGCCGAGGTGTCGTGAGCGTCCTCGAGCGCCTGGCGGCGGAGCTGCGGGCCGAGGGCGGGTTGCTGGCGGAGGCGGCGGTCGACCCGTCCCCCGGCGCCGACGCCGGCCACGGCGAGGAGGCCGCGAGCGGCCCGCGGGCCGCGGCCGCGCCCGCCGAGTACGCCCTGCTCGTGGAGGCCATCCGGGAGGGCTACCTCGCCCACTACGGCGAGCCGCGCGTGCTGCGGACCGACGACCGCGACCTGGCGCTGCTGGCCGGCGATCATCTGTACGCGCTCGGCCTCGAGCGGCTGGCGGCGCTGGGCGACCTGCACGCGGTGCGCGCGCTCGCCGACGTCATCGCGGCCTGCGCCCGCGCGGCCGCCGAGGAGCGCCCGCAGGACGCGGAGGCCGCGTGGCGGCGCGGCGTCAGGTCGGTCGCCGGGACCGATCGGGCGCGCTCTTGATCTTCCGGGTCGATAGAGTTCCCGCCCCCTGACTCCCCTCTCCTGATCGTGGCTTCAGCTCGCAAGACGCCCAAGTCGAAGTACACCGCGGACCGCAACATCCCCGGTGCCTTCGAGGGCGAGACCATCACCCGCCGGCGGCTCATGACGCTCACGGCGCACGGCGCCGGTGCGGCCGCCACCATGGCGTTCACGCTGCCCGTGCTCGGGTTCGCGATCGGCACCCCGGTGTTCGAGCGCCCCGAGCCGATCTGGACGCCGGTCGGCACCCCTGAGAGCTTCCCGAACGACACCTACGTCCCCAAGGTCGTGAACATGGTCGAGGGCGTGGGCGAGATCGGCAAGACGACCGCCTACGTGCGCGCGTACAACCCGGACATCGACGGGCCGGACCCGGTCCACCCGTTCATCGCGGTGTCGACGCGCTGCATGCACCTCGGCTGTCCCGTCCGCTACGTCGACGCCGCCAAGCGCTTCATCTGCCCGTGCCACGGCGGCGTCTACGACGTCCGCGGCGACGTGACCGGCGGCCCGCCGGTGCGGCCGCTCGACCGCTTCTACGTGCGCCTGCGCAACGGCCAGGTCGAGGTCGGCCCGCGCTACTCGGTCAACAGCGAGCTCGACATCTTCCCGTCGTACCGCGACCCGGGCCAGGACCTGGACGGCATCGGCCAGTACCTCTACCCCGGCCGCTTCTCGACGCCGAGGAGAGAGAAGTGAAGCTCCCCAAGCTCCCCGCGCCCCCGCTTCCCGAGGCGCTGCAGCCGTCCCCGCCGCGTCCCGGCGCCGACAAGCCCAAGAAGCCGCTCGAGCAGGCCAAGGAAGCCGGCATCTCGGCGGTCGACTGGGTCGACGAGCGCACCGCGCTGTCGGGCAGCCTGCGCTGGATGCTCTTCCGGAAGGTCCCGAAGGGGACCAACTGGTTCTACACGCTCGGGTCGGCGTCGATGTTCGCCTTCCTGTCGCAGGCGATGACGGGCGTGTTCCTCGCGATGTACTACCGGCCCGACGCCGCCGGCGGCGCGTACGAGTCGGTGGGCCACCTCACCAACGAGGTCTTCCTCGGCGAGTTCGTCCGCGGCATGCACCGCTGGGGATCGTCGGTGATGGTGATCCTGGTCTTCCTGCACATGGGCCGGACCTTCTTCTTCGGCGCCTACAAGTACCCGCGCGAGCTGAACTGGATCATCGGCGTCGTGCTGCTCATCCTCACGATGACCATGTCGTTCACCGGCTACCTGCTGCCGTTCGACCAGCGCTCCTACTGGGCGACGGTGGTCGGCGTGAACATCAACGGCACCGGGCCGCACCTCGGCCCGTACCTGTCGGACTTCCTGCGCGGCGGCGCGGAGTTCAACGCGACGACGTTGCCACGCTTCTACGCCATCCACATGCTGCTGGTGCCAGGGGCGATAGCCGCCATGATCGGCGCGCACCTGTACCTGGTCGCGCGCCAGGGCACCACGGCGCCGCCGTGGCTGAAGGCCGAGCCGGACGAGAACCTCAGGACGGACGAGGTCTAGGAGTGGCCCGCCCCGAGGAGAACCACGGATGAACCAGCGCGAGAAGGAGGCGTACCTCCGCGAGTACGCCCTGCTGAAGGCCAAGGGCAAGCCGTTCTTCCCGTACGCGGTCGCCAAGGACGGGATCATGGCCTGCCTGGTGATGGCCGCCATCATCCTGATGTCGCTCGTGCTCGGCGCCGAGCTCGGCCCGAAGGCCGACCCGACGACGACCACCTACGTGCCGCGGCCCGAGTGGTACTTCTTCTTCCTGTTCGAGCTGCTGCGCGTCATCAAGCCGGCGATCCTCACGCCGGTCGCGACGATCGGCGTGCCGACGATCTGCATCATCCTGCTGATCCTGCTGCCGTTCTACGACCGCAACCCCGAGCGGCGGCCGGAGCGGCGGCCGATCGCGACGACCGCCGGCATCCTCACGATCTTCGCGATGGGCTACCTGACCTACCTCGGCGCGTCCGCCGGCTCGCCGAACGAGATCGACATGGAGGTCCCGGCGGCGCTCGAGCCGGGCAAGCTCGTCACGGCGCAGGCCGGCTGCCTCGCGTGCCACAAGATCGGCGAGAACGGCAACGACGGCCCGGGGCCCGACCTCACCGAGATCGGCGACAAGCTGCTGCCCGGCGCGCTCAAGCGCACGCTGGACAACCCGACCGCGCCGATGCCCTCCTTCCGCGGGCTGCCCGACGAGAAGAAGGAGCAGCTCGTCGCCTTCCTGTCGTCGCTGCGCGGCCAGCAGCCCTCCGGCAGCGGCACCGGCGGCGGTGGCGGCGGGATCGGCGGCTCGTCCTCGGAGACCCAGGGCGGAGCGAGCGGCCCGGGGACCAACGAGGGCACGGGCACCGACGACGGTGAGGGGCCCGCCGGGGGCCCGCCCACCACCGACGGCTCCGAGTAGCCGCGGCGCGCCGCGCGCGATGGGCTCGACGTCGGCACGCACGGGGACCCTCCAGGAGGGGCAGGTCCGCGCGATGTTCGACCGCATCGCCGGCGTCTACGACGTCATGAACTCGGTCATGACGGCCGGGCTGCACCACCGCTGGCGCGAGCGCGCGGCCGACCTGGCCGAGCTCGAGCCCGGCGGCCGGGCCCTCGACGTCGCGACCGGCACCGGCGACCTCGCGATCGAGCTGGCGCGGCGCGTGCGCCCGGGCGGCGTGGTCGTGGGGTCGGACTTCTCGGAGGGGATGCTGGCGCGCGCGCGAGAGAAGGACCCGAGCCTGCGTTGGGAGTGGGCCGACGCCATGCAGCTCGGCTACGGCGACGGCGAGTTCGACGCCGCCACGGTCGGCTTCGGCGCGCGCAACTTCGGCGACCTCGAGCGCGGTTTGAGCGAGATGGCGCGCGTCGTGCGGCCCGGCGGCAAGGTCGTCGTGCTGGAGATCACGACGCCGCAGCGCCCGCCGCTGTCGACGTTCTTCTCGCTGTGGTTCGACCGGCTGGTCCCGCTGCTCGGCCGCTTCGACGACGCGTACACGTACCTTCCGGCGTCGGTGAAGCGCTTCCCGCAGCCGCCCGCGCTGGCCGCCGCCATGGTGCGGGCCGGCCTGACCGACGTGCGCTGGATCCTCACGGCGGGCGGCATCATCGCCATCCACCACGGGCGGGTCGCCTGAGATGGCCTCGGCCGAGGCCGTCCTCGCGGTCATCGAGGCCGGCGGCGCCCACGTCCCGCCGCTGATGGAGCGCGTCGAGCAGCGGCTCGCCGCCCTCGCGGCCGGGCACGGCGACGTGCTCGCCGAGCACGCGGGGACGACGATCGCGGCGGGCGGCAAGCGCCTGCGCCCCCTGCTCGTGCTGCTGGCCGCCGGACCGCCGGCGGCGGGCGGCGAGGATCGGCTGGTGCGCGCGGCGGCGGCGGTGGAGCTCGTGCACTCGGCGACGCTCGTGCACGACGACGTCCTCGACGCCGCGCCGCTGCGCCGCGGGCGCCCGACCGTCTTCGCGGCCGCCGGCGCGCGGATGGCGACCGCGACCGGCGACCTGCTGTTCTCCCGCGCGTTCGCGGAGCTGGCACGCAACGAGCGGGCCGACCAGGTGCGCGTCCTGTCGACGGCGTCGAGCGCGCTGGCGCAGGGCGAGCTGCTGCAGCGCGCGGACGCGTGGAACCTCGGCGTCCCCCGTGAGCGCTACCTGCGGCGCTGCGACCTCAAGACGGCGCGGCTGTTCCAGGCGGCGTGCGAGCTCGGTGCGCTCGAGACCGGCGGCTCGGCCGAGCTGCTCGGGGAGTTCGGGCGCCGCATCGGCCTCGCCTTCCAGCTGCTCGACGACGTGCTCGACGTGTCGGGACCGGCGGAGCGCACGGGCAAGCACCGCGGCACCGACCTGCTCGACGGCACGGTCACCCTGCCGCTGATCCTCGCGCGCGAGCGCGACGGCGCCGTGGCGGGGCTCGACCTGCGCGCGGTCCGGACCCCGGCGGAGGCCGAGGCCGTCTGCGACGCGATCGCGGCCACGGGCGCGCTCGAGACCGCGCGCTCGCAGGCGCTCGAGATGGTCGCCGCCGCCAAGGCCTCGCTGCCCGAGCTGCCCGAGGCGCAGCGCGGCGCCCTCGAGCTGGTCGCCGACGGCGTCGTCGACCGCTACGCCTGAGCCGGCGCCGAGGCGCCGGCCGAGGTCGGTCTAGAAGTCCTCCGGAAGGATCGCGTCGACCGCCAGCGCGCGTGCGAAGCGCTCGACCTCGTCCTCCATGTTGGCGCGCGTCAGGCGCTTGAGGTCGCGCACGAGCGCCTCGGTGCCGCGGTCGAGCTCCTCGTCGAAGCGGTCGACGCTCTCCTGCGTGAAGCGGCCGGTGCTCTCCCACTCGCAGTTGGGGCAGCGCAGCACGACGTCCCAATGCGCGGCGCCGGCCTCCTCCCAGTCCATCGGGTAGACGAGGCGCTGCTCGCAGGCGGGGCAGACGTGGAGGTCCTCGACCGGGTGGTCGGAACCTGGATGCAGGGTCTGCGGCGACTCCGGCTCGCCGTTCTCGAAGTACACGACCTCGATGGCGCGACCGGACGGCAGCACCACGCGGCGGACGTAATGGCTGTTGTCGGGGTGGTCACTCATGGCTGGGGTTCCACTGGTGGCCCATCAATCGGCATCCAGCCGATGCGCCTTTAGGGGTTCCGTGCTCCCGAAGGGGCGGGGCCGCTCCGCTAGGCTCTGTAGCCGACCATCGAACGGTGGTCGCAGCGCGTTTCTGCCGCGTCGCCGCCATGCCCAACATCGGCATCCCCGAGCTCCTGATCATCCTCTTCGTGCTGCTGCTCGTCTTCGGCCCGAAGCGCCTGCCCGGCCTCGGCCGGACCGTCGGCGGGGAGCTGCGCGAGTTCAAGGACACGGTCACCGGCAAGAACCGCCGCGACGAGGAGCCAGCGCCGCAGGTCGAGCCGCCGAAGGACGACGGCGAGGTCGTGCAGGGCGAGGTCGTCTCCGAGCGCCGGCAGTAGGCGTCGCGCGATGGCGGCGGTCCTGCGACCGGTCTCGCACGACGCGAAGCTGAGCCTCGTCGAGCACCTGGACGAGCTGCGCACGCGGCTCATCGTCAGCGTCGCCTCCTTCATCGTCCTGTTCGGGCTGTGCTTCTGGCAGAACGACCGGATCCTCGACGTCGTCAACCGGCCGTTCGAGCAGGCGACCGTCGGCCAGACGCCGCGCGGGCCGCTGGCCAAGACGCAGCGCGACCTGGGCGCCTTCGCCGCCGACGCGCGGCGCCTGGCGGACGCGGTCGCCGCCGATCCCGACGCCTCGCCCGCCACGCGCGCGGCGGCGCGCGACCTCGCCATCAGCGCGGAGCGGGTTGCCGGCAACCCGACGCCGGCGCAGCGCGAGCCCGTGACGCTCGGCGTGGCCGAGCCGTTCACCGCGACCTTCAAGGTCGCCGCCTACGCGGCGCTCCTGCTCGCCCTGCCGATCCTGCTCTGGCAGGCGTACGCCTTCATCCTGCCGGCGTTCTCCCGGCGCGAGCGGCAGGCCGCGGTCCCGCTGATGGCGATGGTGCCCCTGCTGTTCATCGGCGGCGCCGTGTTCGCCTACTTCGTCGTGCTGCCGAGCGCGATCCGGGTGCTGCAGAACTTCAACGCGGACAACTTCGACATCCTGATCCAGGCCAAGGACCTCTACCGCTTCACGATCCTCACCTGCATGGCGATGGGCGCGCTGTTCCAGGTGCCGATCGGGATCCTGCTGCTGACCCGGATGGAGATCCTGACCGTCGCGCAGCTGCGCGCCAACCGCCGCTACGCCGTCCTGATCATCGCCGTGCTGGCGATGCTGCTGCCCGGCACGGACCCGATCACGATGCTCCTCTCGATGGCCCCGCTCGTCGTCCTCTACGAAGGGTCTATCCTCCTAGCCGCGCTGCTCGACCGCCGAGCTGCGCGCCGTACAGCGGAACCGGACGACGAGCCGGAGACGCTGGCGCTTCCCGACGACGACGACTGAACCCATGCTCTTCGACCTCCGCGGCCGCGGCCGCCGCAACACGATCAGGATCATCTACATCGGCCTCGCCTTCCTCATGGGCGGCGGCCTGGTGCTGTTCGGCATCGGCGGCGGGACGGCGCTCCAGGGCGGCCTGGTCGACGCCATCACCGGCGCCGGCGGTGGCACCGACGTGGCCGAGGAGCGCTTCGAGAAGCTCGAGCGCGAGGCGCTCGCGCGCACGCAGCGCAATCCGCGCGACGAGGCCGCCTGGATCCAGCTCGTCCGCGCGCGCGTGCAGCTCTCGACCTCGGGCGACCGCTACGACGCGGACAAGGGCACCTACACGGCGGCCGGCACGCGCGAGCTGCGCGAGGCCGCCGACGCGTGGGAGAAGTACCTCGCCATCGACCCCACCAACCGCCAGGAGCAGGCGCGCGTCGCCGGCCTGATGGTGCGCGCCTACCTCGCGCTCGGCGAGACCCGTCAGGCGGCACGGGCGCAGGAGATCGTCGCGGAGGTGCGCGACGCCGCCGGCCCGTACTCGCAGCTGGCCGCGCTCTCCTACGAGGCGGGCGACATCCGCAAGGGCGACCTCGCGGCCAAGAAGGCGCTGGCGCTGACCGACAAGGACCAGCGCGAGACGCTCAAGGCGCAGCTCGACAGCGCCAAGCAGCAGGCCGTCGTCAACCAGGTAACGCCCCAGACGACGCCCCAGGGCTGAGCCCGAGACCGGTCGCTAGGATTGGCGACCGCTTCTGCGCCCCTGTAGCTCAATTGGCAGAGCAGCGGACTCTTAATCCGAAGGTTGAAGGTTCGATTCCTTCCGGGGGCATGCTCCGAGAGCCCTGCTGACGCGGGGCGTTCGCCGTCGACGGGCCGGCGCGGGACGCGGCGCGGCGCTCGGTGGAGCCGAGGTGCCGACGGCTGACGCCGGGCCTACGACGCCGGCAACGGCAGCCGCCAGAAGGGGCCGGTGAGCCCGAGCCCGTCGAGGATCGCCTGGTTGGCGTCGCGCGTTCGCGGGCGCCAGTCCGGCGCGAGCCGGTCGCCCCACCAGGCATGGGCGAGCTCGCACAGCAGCGCCGCGCCGATCGTCGCGCCCGGCGGCCGGTCGCCGAGCCAGCGCGCCACGTGCTCCTCCGACCGGAAGAGGTTCATGGTGCTTCAGGTGAAGACGATGTCCTCCCACCAGCGCGCGGCGGGCACGAGGCAGTGGAACAGCAGGTCCTCGCGGTCGGGCCGGCCGTCGCGGACCTCGATCGCGAGCGGCTCGCCGCAGTCGGGGCACGAGGTCTCGATGCGCCCGTCGGCGTGCAGCGCGGCGCAGACGCCGAACGCGTCCCAGGCGCAGTTGGCGTACCACCAGCGCTCGCGCGCGTGGACCCGGTAGGCCGTCGGCACCGCCGAGAACGGGTTGGCCATCCGCAGCTCGTCGGTCCCGGGGCTGAGCACGAGCGCGTGCGCGTCGTGCAGGCGCCGCCAGCTCGCGCGCACGGCGTCGCCGTCGCGGCCGGTGGCCGCGGCGACTTCGCGGATCGTCGGCGCGCGGCCGAGCGCCACGAACCGCTCGTAGGTGGCGTTGCGCACGTCGAGGTCGAGCGCCTGCACCCCGCGACCATCCCACCCGTTCCCACCGCGCGCAAGGCGTGAAGGAATAGCCTGCGCGGGGTGAGCGAGCTTCTCGCCTCCGTCGACGGCGCGATCACCCCCGCCGGCCAGGCGGTCATTCCCGTCGCCGACGAGGGGCTCCTGCGCGGCGACGGCGCCTTCGAGGTCATCCGCCTCTACGGCGGGCGGCCGTTCGCCCTCGACGAGCACGTGGAGCGGCTCGGGCGCTCCTGCGAGGGCCTGAAGCTCCCCGTCGACCTCGGCGTCCTGCGGGCGGAGGTGGACGCCCTGCTCGAGGCCGGCGCGGTCGACGGGCTGCTGCGCCTGGTCGTCACCCGCGGCGGCCGCCGGATCGCGATCGTCGAGCCGCGGCCGCAGTACGGCGCCACGGCGCGCGTCGCGACCGTGACCTTCTCGCCGTCGCGGGTGCTCGACGGCCTCAAGACGCTGTCGTACGCCGGCAACATGCTCGCCCTGCGCATCGCCAAGGAGCAGGGAGCCGACGAGGCGCTGTTCGTGACCCCGCACGGCCGCGTCCTCGAGGGCACCACGTGGACGTTCTTCTGGGTGGACGGGGGGCGGCTGCACACGCCGCCGCTGTCCGAGCGCATCCTGGACTCGATCACCCGCCGGCGCCTGCTGGAGGAGTGCGACGTCGAGGAGCGCATCTGCACCCTCGACGGCCTGCGCGCCGCCCAGGAGGCGTTCATCGCCTCGACGGTGCGCGAGGTCATGCCGATCGCGGCGGTCGACGACCGCGCGCTGCCGGAGGCGCCGGGGCCGGTCACCGCGCGGGCGGCCGAGGCGCTGCGGGCGCGCATCGAGCGGGAGCTCGGCGCCGCCCGGTGAGGGTCCTCACCGTCATCGGCAACCGGCCCCAGTTCGTCAAGGCGGCCGCCGTCTCCGGCCACCTGCGCGCGGCGGCGACCGAGGTGATGGTCCACACGGGCCAGCACTACGACGACGAGATGTCGCGCGTGTTCTTCGACGAGCTCGGCCTGCCGCGGCCCGAGCACCGGCTCGAGGCCGGCGGCGGCTCCAACACCGAGCAGACGGCCCGCATGCTGCTGGCGGTCGGCGACCTGCTGCGCGCCGAGGCGCCCGACCTCGTGCTCGTCTACGGCGACACGAACTCCACGCTCGCCGGCGCGCTGGCGGCGGCGCAGGCGCGGGTGCCCGTCGCGCACGTCGAGGCGGGCATGCGCTCGTTCGACCGCTCGATGCCCGAGGAGCTCAACCGCGTCCTCACCGACCAGTGCAGCGACCTGCTGCTGTGCCCGTCCGAGGGGCCGGCGGAGAACCTGCGGCGGGAGGGCGCGCCCGGCGCGATCGCCGTCGTGGGCGACGTGATGGTGGACGTCGCGCAGCTCGTCGCCCCGCGGGCGCGCGCGCGGACGCGCGCGCTCGAGGAGCTCGGCGTGCGCAGCGGCGAGTACGTGCTGGTCACCGCCCACCGCGCCGGCAACGTCGACGTCCCCGAGCGCCTCGAGAGGCTGGTGGCGCTGCTGGAGGCGCTGCCGCTGCCGGTCCTGCTGCCGCTGCACCCGCGCACCCGCGGCCGGCTGGCGGACGCCGCGCTGCTCGCGCGGCTCGAGGCCGCGCCGGGGATCCGGCTGGCGCCGCCGCTCGGCTACCTGGACTTCACCGCCCTGCTGCTGCACGCGCGCGCGGTCCTGACCGACTCCGGCGGCGTGCAGAAGGAGGCCTACCTGGCCGGGGTGCCGTGCGTGACGCTGCGCGACACCACCGAGTGGGTGGAGACCGTGCAGGCCGGCTGGAACGTCCTGGTCGACCTCGACGCGGCCGCCGCGCTGGCGGCGCTCGAGCGGCCGCGGCCGGCCGAGCGCCCGCCGCTGTACGGCGACGGCCGTGCGGGCGAGCGCGTCGTGGCCGCTCTCGTAGGATCCCGCGCGTGATCCGCGTCGGCGTCGCCGGCCTCGGCTACTGGGGCCCGAACCTGGCCCGCAACTTCGCGGCGATCGGCGGGTGCGAGCTCGCGTGGCTGTGCGACGCCTCCGAGGACGCGCTGGCGCGCGTGGGCGCCGCGCTCCCGGGCGCGCGGCGAACGACCTCGCTGGACGACCTGCTCGACGACGCCGCGCTGGACGCCGTGGTGCTGGCCACGCCGGTGCCGACGCACGCGCCGCTGGCCGAGCGCGTCCTGCGGGCGGGCAAGCACTGCTTCGTCGAGAAGCCGCTCGCGCAGTCGGTCGCCGACGCCGAGCGGGCGGTGGCCGCGGCGGCCGAGCACGACCGCCTGCTGATGGTGGGGCACCTGCTGGAGTACCACCCGGGCGTGGCGAAGCTCAAGGAGATCGCGACGTCCGGCGAGCTCGGCGACATCCACTACGTCTACTCGCACCGCCTCAACCTCGGCAAGCTGCGCGCCGACGAGAACGCGCTGTGGTCGCTCGGCGCCCACGACGTCTCCGTCCTGCTGCACCTGCTCGACGAGGAGCCGAGCGACGTCGAGGCGCGCGGTGAGTCCTACATGCGGCCCGGGATCGAGGACGTCGTGTTCTGCTTCATCCGCTTCCCGTCCGGCCGCGCCGCGCACATGCACCTGTCGTGGCTGGACCCGCACAAGGCGCGCCGCTTCACCGTCGTCGGGTCGAAGCGAATGGCCACGTTCGACGACATGGACCTCGAGCGCAAGGTCACCGTCTACGACAAGGGCTTCGACGAGGACGCCCGCTCCTACGGCGAGTACATCACCCGTTCGGGCGACATCTACAGCCCGCGCATCCCGAACCGCGAGCCGCTTCGGATCGAGTGCGAGCACTTCGTCGAATGCATCCGCACCGGCGCCGCGCCGCTGTCGGACGGGCACAGCGGCCTGCGGGTGGTGCGGGTCCTCGAGGCGCTGCAGGCGCGGCTCGACGCGACGCGGAGGGACGTGGGTGCGCCTCTCTGACCGCGCCCCCGGCCTGGTGCTGGGCCCCGGGGCGGTCGTGCCCGACTCGGTCCGCCTCGGCGCCCACGTCGTGATCCACGCCGGGACGGTCGTCGGGGAGGGCTGCGAGATCCAGGACGGCGCGATCCTGGGCAAGCCGCCCAAGCTCGCGCGGACGTCGACCGCCCCGGCCGAGCCGCCGCGGCCGCTCGAGATCGGCGCCGGCAGCGTCGTCTGCGCGGCGGCGATCGTGCTGGCCGGCGCGCGCCTGGGCGACGGCGTGATCGTCGGCGACCAGGCCTACGTCCGCGAGCGGGCGGTGGTCGGCGACGGCTCGCTGGTCGGCCATCGCGCGACTCTCGAGAGCGACGTGGTGGTGGGGCAGCGCGTGAGGATCCAGACCGGCGCGTACGTCACGCGCTGGACGGTGGTCGAGGACGACGTGTTCGTGGGGCCGGGCGCCAGCACCACCAATGACGACACGATGGGCCGCCACGGGCCGGACTACGAGCTGCGCGGCGCGACGCTGCGGCGCGCCTGCCGGGTCGGCGGCAGCGCCGTGCTGTGTCCCGGCGTAGAGGTCGGCGAGGAGGCGTTCGTGGCCGCCGGGGCGGTGGTGACGCGCGACGTGCCGCCGCGTGCCGTCGTGATGGGTGTCCCCGCGCGCGTGGTGCGTGAGGTGCCGGAGGGCGACCGGCTCGAGCGCTGGCGGTGAGGCGCCGGCACGGGACCCGCGCGCTCGCGGCCCTGGCGGTCGGCCTGACGGCCGGGGTCGTCGCGCTCGAGTACGCGCACGTGTGGCGGCGCGGCCACGCGCCGCTGCCCACCAGCGACAGCGAGCCCGCCGAGGTCGTGGCCGCCGGCCGCGAGGCGGCGATCGAGACTTACGAGGTGGCGGTCGCCGGCTACCGCTCCGGCTCGCCGCGCGAGAACGCGCTGCTGAACCTGCTCATCGCCTATGCGGCCACGGCCGGCATCGTCCGGCTGTCGACGCACTCCATCCGCGAGACCGGCAGCTTCGGCCCGTTCCGCAACGTCCTGCTCGCCGACCGCCACATCCACCACTTCATCCCCGGGATCGTGCTGGCGTTCCTCTCGGGCGGCGCGTCGATCATCTCGCGCGACGAGCGGCTCGACCGCTACCTGGCGGTCCCGTTCGGCGTCGGCACGGCGCTGACCCTGGACGAGGCGGCGCTCCTGGTCGAGCTGGAGGACGTCTACTGGAGCGAGAGGGGGATCCTGTCGGTGCAGGTGACGCTGGCGGCCATGGCGCTGCTCGGCGCCCTCTCCCTCGGGCTGCGCCTGCTGCGGCGCGGCGAGACGCTGGTGCTCGAGCCGCGGACGCCCCGGGACGAGCCGCACCAGAGCGTCGGCGCGCCCAGATAGCGTACGCCGCGTGAGCGATCCCACGCAGCCGCCCTCCAACCAGCCGCCGCCCGGTCCGTCGTCCGGCGGCGGCCTCACGTCCGGCGACCCGCTCGGAGGCAGCGGGAGCCCCGCGCCCGGGCCGCCGTCGTATCCGCCGGGCTACTCGTCGCCCGCGCCGCCCGGCGCCGGTGGCACGGGCGTCTCGCCCGCCTTCGGCTCCGCGCCGGCCACCGGCGGCCACCAGCTCGGCAGCTGGGGCGCGCGCGCCGGGGCGGCGATCATCGACGGGCTGATCATCACGGTCCCGAGCGTCATCCTGTTCACGGTGTTCGGCGTCGGCATCGCGAACTCCGACGGCGGCGCCGGCACCGGGGTGGCGATCGGCGGGCTGCTGGTGAGCCTGCTCGTGTACCTCGCGGTGGCGCTGCTCTACGCGCCGGTGCTGATGTCGCGCTGGAACGGCCAGACGATCGGGCGCCGCGTGACCAACATCCGCGTGATCCGCGCCGACGGGCAGCCGATGACCTTCGGCTTCGCCGCCCTGCGCGAGATCGCCGTCAAGGGCCTGCTCGTCGGCACGGCCGGCTCGTTCACCTTCGGCATCGCGTACCTCGTCGACTTCCTGTGGCCGCTGTGGGACGACGAGAACCGCGCGCTGCACGACATGGTGGTCAACACGCGCGTCGTGAAGGCCTGATCCGGGCGCCGGGCCCGCTCCGCCGGGGCGGGCCCGCCCGCGGCCGTCGCGGGCGGGAAGGTCAGGAGACGGTCGCGCCGCGCGCGAACAGCGCGCTGCGCCGGCCGTCGTCGGTCCAGATCACCTGGTCGCGACCGGGGCCGACGCCGATCAGGGCGATCGGCACGCCGAGGAAGTCCGAGACGAACGCCAGGTAGTCGCGCGCCGCCGCCGGCAGCTCGTCCTCGCTGCGGCAGTCCCCGAGGTCCTCGTCCCAGCCCGGCAGCACCTCGTAGTCGCCCTCGACCTGGTGCAGCACGGACTGGTGGTAGGGGAACTCGTCGAAGTGGCGGCCGTTGCCGCGGTAGCCCGTGGCGACCTGCAGCGAGTCCAGGCCGGACAGGACGTCCAGCTTGGTGACGGCGAGATGGGTGAGCGTGTTCAGCCGCACGGCGTAGCGCAGGGCGACGAGGTCGATCCAGCCCACGCGCCGCGGCCGCCCGGTCGTCGTGCCGTACTCGCCGCCGGCCTCGCGGATCGCGTCGCCGAGCTCGTCGTGCAGCTCGGTCGGGAACGGCCCGGCGCCGACGCGGGTCGAGTAGGCCTTGGTCACGCCCCACACCTCGTCGAGGTCGCGCGGCCCCGCGCCGGTGCCCGCGCAGGCTGCGCCCGCGACCGGGTTGGAGCTCGTCACGAACGGATACGTGCCGTGGTCGATGTCGAGCAGCGTGCCCTGGGCACCCTCGAACAGGACGTTCGCGCCGCCGTCGAGCGTCTCCCAGACCAGCTTCGGCGTGTCCGCGATGTACTGCTCGAGCTTGTGGCCGTAGCTGAGGTACAGCTCGGTCATCGTCTGCAGGTCGAGCTGCGGGTCCTTCGCGTACGGGCGCAGCGAGAGCCGCTTCGGCTCCAGCGCCGCGACGATCTTCTTCTTGAGGATCTTCTCGTCGAGCAGGTCCTGCACGCGGATCCCGAGGCGCGCCGCCTTGTCGGCGTAGCAGGGGCCGATCCCGCGCCGGGTGGTCCCGATCTGCTGCTTGCCCAGGCGCGTCTCGCCGGCGGTGTCGAGCAGCAGGTGGTAGGGCATGATCAGGTGCGCGTTGGCGCTCACGCGCATGCCGGAGAGGTCGACGCCGCGGGCGCGCAGGCCGTCGAGCTCCTCGGTGAGCACGCGCGGGTCGATCACGACCCCGTTGCCGATCACGCACTTCTTGCCCGGGTAGAGGATCCCCGACGGGATCAGGTGGAACTTCCAGGTGACGCCGTCGCGCACGATCGTGTGCCCGGCGTTGTTGCCGCCCTGGAAGCGGATGACCAGGTCCGCCTGCTCGGCCAGCAGGTCGGTCACCTTGCCCTTGCCCTCATCGCCCCACTGGGCGCCCACGATCACGATGCCGGCCACGGCCAGAGCAGTCTAGGCGGGCGGCTCGCCGTAGCGGGCGGGGGCGACGAACGCCATCCGGCCCGCCCCCGCGCCCCGGCCCGGCTCGCGCAGATGGGCAGGGATCTCCACCTGCTTGCGGTGGTCCTCGCCGAACAGCGCCAGCGGGTCGCCGCACATCTCCACGATGCGCGAGACCGTGCGCTCGCCGATCTGCTCGGTCAGCGCGTCGGGCTTTAGGTTCGTCGTCAGCAGCAGCGCCCGCTCCTCCTCGTAGCGCGCGTTGACGATCGAGTACAGCTGCTCGAGGACCCACTCGCTCGTGCGCTCGGCGCCGACGTCGTCGACGTGCAGCAGGTCGACGGCCGCGAGCGTGTCGAGCAGCTGCAGGTAGGACAGGTCGGAGCCCTCGTCGTAGGTCTTGCGCAGCTCGGCCAGCAGGCGCGGCAGCGAGTAGATGACGACGCTGCGCCCGCGCTCGAGCGCCGCGCGCGAGATCAGCATCGCCAGCGTCGTCTTGCCCGTCCCGACGTCGCCGGTCAGCCACAGCCCCTTGCCGGCATCGAGGTTGGCGTCGAGGTCGCGGACGTACTGGCGCACCGGCCGCACGACGTGGTCGTCGATCAGCGTCACCGGCGGCGTGGCGAAGGACACGTGGCGGTACTTCTTCGGGATCACCGACGACAGCCGGCGCGCCTTCGCCTTGGCGATCCGCTCCGGCCGGCAGCGGCACTCGCGCGTCGTCCGCGCCTCCGTGTCGACGACGAAGCCGGAGCCGTCGCACTCGTCGAAGCGGCAGCGCGAGCCGCCGTGGTCGACGGTGAGCCTCATGCGTAGCGGTCGGGGTCGCGGATCCCGGGCATGAAGCGCGGGTACTCGTGCTGGAACACGAGCGGCACCGTCCCCAGCCCGCCGTTGCGGTGCTTGGCGATGATCAGCTCGGCCTCGCCCTGGCGCTCGGAGTCGTCCTCGTAGTACTCCTCGCGGTAGATGAACATCACCAGGTCGGCGTCCTGCTCGATCTGCCCGGACGAGCGCAGGTCGGACAGCATCGGGCGCTTGTCGTGGCGCTGCTCGACGGCGCGGTTGAGCTGCGACAGCGCCACCACCGGCACCGACAGCTCGCGCGCGAGCGTCTTGAGCCCCTTGGAGATCTCGCCGATCTGCTCGACCACGCTGTCCGAGCGCGAGTCCGCGCGCATGAGCTGCAGGTAGTCGACGACGACCAGCCCGAGCTTGCCGTCCACCTGCGTCGACAGCCGCCGCGCCTTCGCGCGGATGTCGAGCACGGACAGGTCGCTCGAGTCGTCCACCCACAGCGGCGCCGAGTTGAGCGCCTTCAGCGCGCCCGTCACCTTCTGCCAGGAGACCTTGCCGCGCCGCAGGTCGTTGCCTTTGATCGAGCCCTGCGACGCGATGAACCGCTGCGCCAGCTCGGACTCGGACATCTCGAGCGAGAACATCACCGCCGGCCGGTCGAAGCGCACGGCCGCGTTCTCGAGGAAGTTGGCGGCGAGCGCGCTGTTGTGCACGACCACGTCGCCCGCGACGAAGTTGTGATCGCCCGGCACCGTCAGGTCGAACGTCTCGCGCTCGCCCACCGGCTCGACCGCGACGATCTCGTCCCACCACACGTCCGACGTCGCCAGCTGGCGCAGCTCCTCGTCGCCGATCGCGTCCGCGAGCTTGGCCAGCTGCGGCCGCGACACGCCCCGCGTGCCGACGTGCCAGTTGTGGTTGCGCGGGTGCCCGGCGGCGGCCGACACCTCCGCCCACGAGCGCTCGCCCTTCGCGGCTGAGACGAGCCGCCAGATGCCGGCCGGGACGGTGTCGACGTTCGTCTTGGACCGCACCGACCCGAGGCCGGCGACGACGCGAGCGAGGCAGCTCCGCTTGCCGCACACCGCAACCTGCTCGGCGAACGCACGCAGGTCCTCCTGGCCCGTGATCAGCACCTCGAGCGCGACCTTCCCGGTGCCCTCGTAGACCGGCCGGCGCAGCTCGCGCAGCTTGGAGACGATGCCCAGCCGTAGCAGCAGGTGCTGGACGTCGCGCGCCAGCCGCTCGCTGATCGTGCTGTAGCCGACCTGCCACAGCCGGTCACTCGCGTAGACGTGGCCGTCGCAGCCGTAGAGCACCGACAGGAAGCGCGCGATGCGCCCGCGGTCGAGGCCGAACACCATCTCCGGGACGAACTTCGACTCCGACCGCGTGCCCCAGATGCCGTGCCGCTCGCACAGCTCGCGCACCGGGTTCGGCCGCGTGCGGTCGCCCGTGCTGATCGTCCCGGTGCCCCAGCCGGCGGCCGGGACGTGCAGGCGCGCGCCCATCGCCTCGGCCGCCTCGGCCACCTCGTCGACCACCGGCGAGTCCGGCCCCCAGCAGAACCGCGGGGTCCGCTCGGTCAGGTTGCCGTCGGCGAGCAGGGCCGCGAGCATGACCAGCTCGGCGTCGGGCATCGTCTGCTCGACCACCGGCGCGGGCAGGGTCCGCGGCACCGCGATCCGGTCTCCCGGCGCCAGCCCTCCGAGCTCGCGCCACCCGTCGATGGTGAGCAGCGGGTGGTTGGCCGTGGCCTCGATCCGGCGGCCGAGCTTCGTGGTGAGCCGCAGCACCGGCCTGACGCCGTTGCGGAAGCCGGCGGTCACCCGCGTGGGGCGCAGCCTGAGGTCGGGCCCGAGCGACGCCACCCACGCCTCCTCGGCCCCGTGCTCGAGTTCGGCCACCACGTCCTCGATGCGGCGCCGCGCGCCGCTCCACGGGTCGTAGACCGGCGTGCCCGCGCTCAGGCACTTGCCCATCGACGGGCGTGCGGCCAGGATGATCAGGTTGCCGGGCTGGAAGCCGCCGGTGATCTCGTCGAGGTCGTTGAAGCCGGACGGGGTGCCCGTGACCGTCTTGCCGGCCTCCGACAGCGCGGCGAGCTTCTCGATCTCCTCGTCGAGGACCTCGTGGATCTTGCGGAAGTCCTTGCGGCGGTCGTCGTGGCCGACCTCGAGGATCGCCCGCTCGGCCTGGTCGACCAGCTCGCGCGGGTCGCCGCCGCGCTCGGCCACCTGCTGCTGGATGCGGTAGGTGGCGGTGAGGAGGTTGCGCACCAGCGCCGCCTCCTTGACGATCTTGCCGTAGTGCGCCGCGTTGCCGACCACGGGCGGCGCGGCGGCCAGTGCCTCGATCGCGGCGGCGCCGCCGGCGGCCTCCAGGCTGCCGGACTGCTTGAGCTTCTCGGTGACCGTGAGCTTGTCGACCGGCTCGCTCTGCTCGTAGAGCGCGAGCATGGCGGCGTAGATCACCGCGTGGCCCGGCCGGTAGAAGTCGTCGGGCTGCAGGTTGAGCTGGACGCGCAGCGCGTAGAGCGTCTGGTCGGAGAGCAGGATGGCGCCGAGAACGGACTGCTCGGCCTCGATGCTCTGCGGCGGCACGAGCCCGGCGGGCGGCGCGCCGTTGGCGCCGCTGCCGTTGCTGCCGTTGGTGCGCTCGGGGACGCTCATGGGATCGCCGAGCATAGGTCGGGGAGCGGCGGCGAGAAACGGTTCTTGCCGCTCGCTGCGGCCTTTGTCACGAAGGCCGCAGATTTGTCACGGATGCGCGCCGCGGGCCGCCGCCGGCGCGCTCAGCAGATGCGCGGGAGCGGGTCGCCCGCGAGCATGTCGACCACGCGGGACCCGCCGAAGGAGGTCTCGAGCACGACCATGCCCGGGGGCTCCGCGCGGACCTCGCCCACCACCGCGGCGTCGGTCCCCAGCGGATGGGCGCGCAGCGCCGCCAGCGCCTCCGCCTCCGCCTCCGGCGCCACCACCGCCAGCAGCTTGCCCTCGTTGGCCACGTAGAGCGGGTCGATGCCGAGGATCTCGCACGCGCCGGCGACGGCGGGACGCACGGGGATGGAGGCCTCGTCGAGCACGATCGCGACCTCGGCGCTCATGGCGAGCTCGTTCAGCACGGTGGCGACGCCGCCGCGCGTCGGGTCGCTCATGCAGCGCAGGTTCTCGCCCGCGGCGGCGCGCAGGGCGCCGGCGAGCTCGTGCAGCGGCGCCGAGTCGCTGCGCAGGTCGGCTTCGAGCTCGAGGCCGCCGCGGGCGACCATGATCGCCATCCCGTGATCGCCGATCGTGCCGGAGCACAGCACGCGATCGCCCGGCCGGATCGCCATCGGCGAGAGCCGGTGGCCCTCGCGCACGCCGATGCCCGTCGTGCTCACGTACAGGCCGTCGGCCTTGCCGCGCTCGACCACCTTGGTGTCGCCGGTGACGATGGCGACGCCGGCGCCGGCGGCCGCTTGCGCCATCGAGGCGACGTAGCGCTGGAGGTCGGAGACCGGCAGCCCCTCCTCGAGGACGACGCCCAGCGCGAGGAAGCACGGCCGCGCGCCGCTGACGGCGAGGTCGTTGATCGTGCCGTGCACCGCCAGCGAGCCGATGTCGCCGCCCGGGAAGTCGAGCGGCCGGACCACGTAGGTGTCCGTCGAGATCGCGAGCGGCGCGCCGCCGGCGTCCACGACGGCGGCGTCGCCGAGCTCGGCCAGCGCCGGGTTGTCGAAGGCTCGCGCGAAGACGGTCTCGATCAGGACGTGCGACGAGCGCCCGCCGGCGCCGTGGCTGAGCGTGATCCGCTCATCCATCAGCTTGACGTGCGGGCGACGCCGGCGGCGCTCGATCGCCTCGAGCACCTCCTCCTCGGAGCGCGTCGTCCTGCCGATCACGCCGGCTCCATCGCCGCGTCGCGGCCGGCGCGGCGCTGGAAGCGGCCGAAGTTGTAGTACGCGGCGCAGGCGCCCTCGCTCGACACCATGCAGGTTCCGATCGGCCGGTCCGGGGTGCAGGCCGTGCCGAACACCTTGCACTCCCACGGCTTGATCACGCCCTTGAGCACCTCGCCGCACTGGCACGCCTTCGGGTCGGCCACCCGCACGCCGGGGACCGCGAAGCGCACCTCCGCATCCCAGTCGGCGAAGTCGTCGCGCAGCTTCAGCGCGCTCTGGGAGATGAAGCCCAAGCCACGCCACTCGAACGTCGTCCGCAGCTCCATCGTCTGCGCGATGGCCTGCAGCGCGAGCGGGTTGCCCTCCTCGCGCACCACGCGCGTGTACTGGTTCTCGACCTCGCTGCGACCCTCGGCGAGCTGCTTGAGCACCTGGTAGACGCCCTGCAGGATGTCCAGCGGCTCGAACCCGGCCACGACGACGGGGCGCCCGTGGTCGCGCGCGATCCAGCGGTACGGGCGGGTGCCGATGACCGTCGACACGTGCCCCGGCCCGAGGAACCCGTCGAGGCGGAGGTCCGGCGAGTCGAGGATCGCTCGGATCGCCGGGATGATCGTCACGTGGTTGGCGAACACGCTGAAGTTGCGGATGCCCTCCGCGCGGGCGCGCAGCAGCGTCAGGGCCGTCGAGGGCGCCGTGGTCTCGAACCCGATCGCGAAGAACACGACCTCGCGGTCAGGGTTCTCGCGCGCGACCTTCAGCGCGTCCAGCGGCGAGTAGACCATCCGCACGTCGGCGCCGCGCGCCTTGGCGTCGAGCAGCGAGCCGCGGCTCGCGGGCACCCGCATCATGTCGCCGAACGTGGTGAAGATCACCTCGGGGCGCTCGGCGATGGCGACGGCGTCGTCCTGCCGGCCCATCGGGATCACGCAGACGGGGCAGCCGGGGCCATGGACCAGCTCGACGTTGGGCGGCAGCAGGTCCTCGATGCCGTGCTTGTAGATCGTGTGCGTGTGGCCGCCGCACACCTCCATCACCTTGTAGCCGCGGCCGGGATCCACCAGCGCCGCGATCTGCGCCGCCAGGCGCCGGGCGACGTCGCCGTCGCGGTACTCGTCGACGAACCTCATGGCCTCCCGATCCGGTCGAGCAGCAGGTGCGAGATCGTGGCGTGCGCCTCCTGCAGGCGCGGGACGTAGTCGCCGGGGACGCCGATGTGGTGGTCAAGCCAGCCGGCGCCGGCCAGACGGCCCCCGTCGTAGCCCGTGACGGCGACGGTCAGCATCCCGCGGCGGCGGGCCTCCTCGAGCCCGGCAAGGACGTTCGGCGACGACCCGCTCGTGGAGAACGCGATCGCCACGTCGCGCGCGCGGCCGAGCGGGATCAGCTGCCGGGCCCAGACGTTCTCGAAGCCGACGTCGTTGGCCACCGCGGTGACCGTCGGCGCGTCGTCGACGAGCGCGACCGCCGGCCAGCCCGCCGCCTGCGCGTCGAAGGCGAGGTCCTGGGCGTCGGTGGCCGAGCCGCCGTTGCCGAACGCGAGCAGGCGGCCGCCGGCGTCGAGGCGCGCGCGCACGGCCGCGGCGCACGCCGCGATCGCGTCGGCGTCGATCGTCCGCCGCAGCTCGATGGCGTCGCGCCCCTTGCGCAGTGTCGACGCGCGCACGTCGGCCAGGACGGCCTCGAGGTCGCGCTCGTCACCTTCGAGGAACGGATACAGGAAGCCCGTCGCCTCCGCCGGCGCGGCCGCGCGCTCGAGGCGCTCCAGCGCGACGCCGGCGTGGCAGAGCAACCGGTCGCCGGGTGCGACGGGCCCGACGAGGTCCACCGCGACCGTCTCGCGCGCGCCGCCGTGCTCGACGACCGCCGCCGTCCCCTCCACCGCGACGACCTCGACCTCCACCGCCACGTCGCCGCAGGTCAGGCACGCGTCGTCGAGCAGCCCCGGGTGCTCGAAGAAGACGTGCACGAGCTCCCACAGCACGTGGTACGTCGTCTCCTGCACCTCCTGGACGATCTCGGGCGCGGCAGCGGGCACCACGAACGCGTGGTCGGCGGCGAGCCGCTCCGCGCCGGCACCGAGCGCGATCGTCAGCATGCCGCGCCGTCGCGCTTCCTCCAGGAACGCGTCCAGCCGGCCGGGCTCGTGCGCCATCCCGATCGCGATGTCCTGCGGTCCGCCGAACGCCAGCGCCCGCTCCGGGCCGCCGGCGGGCGCGAGCGCCGGCAGCGCCCGCTTGCCGACGATCACGGGGTGCATGAACTCGACCGCCACGTGGGCGGCGTCCGTGACGGCGGCGCCCGCGCCGTGCGCGATCAGCACGCCGCCGCGCGCGAAGGCGCGGGCGAGGTCGTGGCAGGCGCGCGCCAGCCGGTCCTGCTCGCGCTCGAGGAACGCCTCGAGCACCCGCTCGCGCTCGGCGATCGCGGTGGCGCTGGGACTGGTGGCGGAGGGCGTCATTCGATCGAGGACGACCGCAGGTCGTCGAGCTCCTGCTCGAAGGCCTCGCCGAGCTCGACGAGGAACGCGCGCGTGGCCTCCGCCTCGGCCTCGTCGATCTTCGACATCGCGAAGCCGACGTGGATGAGCACCCAGTCGCCGACGTCGACGGCGTCGGGGCCGCCGCTGAGCAGGCCGACGTTGATCGCACGCCGCACCCCCGAGACCTCCGCCTTGGCGATGTGGTGCTCGGGGTCGACCCACTCTACGATCTGGCCGGGAATTCCTAGGCACATGACGCACGCATCCTCGCGGCCGCGACCGCAGCTTGTCCATAGGCGATCCCGCCGTCGTTCGGAGGCAGACGCCGGTGGGTCAGGACGCGGAACCCCGCCGCCTCGAGCCGCCGGCGCAGCGACCGGGCCAGCCGCCGGTTCTGCAGGCACCCCCCGCTGAGCGCGACGGTGTCGCCCGGAGTCGCCGCGGCGGCGCAGGCGGCGGCGAAGGCCGCGGCGAGGCCCTCGTGCACCGCGGCGGCGATCGCCGCCGCCGGGCGCCCGCCCCGCAGATCGTCGTGCGCGGCCCGCACGAGGTCGCTGCCGCGGATCACGCCGCCGGCGACCCGGCAGGGATAGGCGCGCGCCTCGGCGTCGCCAGCGAGCTGCTCGAGCTCGATCGCGGCCTGCCCCTCGTAGCTGATCACCTCGCGCACGCCGAGCAGCGCCGCGACCGCGTCGAGCAGCCGCCCGGCGCCCGACGACGGGGGCGCGTTGACCGCCAGCGACTGGCGAACGAGCCTCCAGCGCTCCCACGGCACCGGGCGCCCCGCCCGCTCGAGGTGCGCCGCGGCCGCGCGCCACGGCTCGCGGATGGCGGCCTCGCCTCCGGGCAGCGGCACCGGCTCGAGGTGCGCGACGCGCTCGAAGTCCGCCAGGTCGCACCGCAGCAGCTCGCCGCCCCAGAGCGTGCCGTCGGTCCCGTAGCCCGTCCCGTCGAGCACGATCGCCAGCGCGGGCGCCGTCTCGCCGTGCTCGGCCAGGCAGGCGGCGGCGTGCGCGTGGTGGTGCTGCACGCCGACGAGCTCGGCCTCCTGCTCCAGCGCCCAGCGCGTCGAGCGGTACTCGGGGTGCAGGTCGTGCGCGACGACCGCCGGCCGAATGCCGAGCATCTCCAGGTACAGGCGCAGGTCGTCGCCGAAGGCGAGCACCGCCGCCTCCGAGGAAAGGTCGCCGAGGTGCCCCGACGGGAACGCGCGCGCCCCGACCGCGACGCAGAACGCGCTCTTGAGGTCGGCTCCGGCGGCCACCAGCGGCTCCGGCGCCGCCAGCGGCAACGACAGCGGCGCCGGCGCCAGCCCGCGCGAGCGCCGCAGCGGATGCGCCGCCCGCACCACCGAGTCCTCGCAGCGCCGCTGGATTGGGCGGTCGTGGCCGAGGAAGGCGTCCGCGATGTCGCGCAGCCGGTCGTGCGCCTCGTCGTCGCCGACCGCGATCGGCTCGTCGCCGCGGTTGCCGCTGGTCATCACGAGCGGGCCGCCGAAGTCGTGCGCCAGCAGGTGGTGCAGCGGCGTGTAGGGGAGCATCACCCCGAGCTCCCGGGCGCCGGGCGCGACCGACGGCGCGACGGGCGCGGCGGCCAGGCGCTCGAGCAGCACGATCGGCCGTGATGGCGCTTGCAACAGCGCCCGCTCGTCCGGCGATACCCGGCACAGCGCGTCCGGGTCGCCCGTCATCAGCGCGAACGGCTTGGCGTCGCGCGCCTTGCGCGCGCGCAGCCGCGCGACCGCGAGCTCATCGGCGGCGTCGCAGGCGAGATGCCAGCCGCCGAGGCCCTTCACGGCGAGGATGCCGCCGGCGCGCAGCACCGCGACCGCCTCCTCGAGCGGCATCGACAGGCGCGGCCCGCAGGCGGGACAGGCGATCGCCTCGGCGTGGAAGCGGCGGTCGGCCGGATCCTCGTACTCCGCCCGGCAGTCGCCGCAGAGGGGAAAGCCGGCCAGGGTCGTCCGCTCGCGGTCGTAGGGCAGCGCCCGCACGATCGTGAAGCGCGGCCCGCAGTTGGTGCAGGTCAGGAACGGGTAGCGGTGGCGCCGGTCGGCCGGGTCGAACAGCTCCCGCAGGCAGTCGGCGCACGTCGACAGGTCCGGCCCGATCGCCGGCGCCCCGGCGCCCCCGGCGCTCGTCGCGACGGCGAACCGGCGCTCTCCGCTCGGCGCCACGGACGTCTGCACGACGCCGTCGAGGGCGGCCGCGGCGGGCGCCTCGGCCACGAGCGCGGTGGCGAACGCATCCAGCGCCGCCGGCGACCCCTCGACCTCGACCTCGACGCCGGCGGCGGTGTTGCGGACATGGCCGCCGAGGCCGTGCCGGACGGCCAGGCCGTGCACGAAGGGCCGGAACCCCACGCCCTGCACGATGCCCGTGATCTCGAGGCGGCGGCGCGCGGCCGGGACTGCGTCGGAGGCGACCGCCACCCGTACCTACGGCGTCGCCGGCCGCGGCAGGTCGGCGCGCGAGTCGATGTCGGCGGGCGAGGCGGCGGCCGTGCCGGCCTCCGTCGGGCCGCCCGAGGTCGTCTGCTCGGCGGGTGGCGCCGGCTCGCCCACGACCTCCTGCAGCGCGGTGGCCACCTGGGTGAGCGCCGCGTTGACGTCGCCGAGCGCCTGGCCGATCGGCGCCGTCTGCGACTCGATCGCGCGCACGCCGAACGTCACGAGGCCGAGGGTCTTGGAGATGTTGCGCAGCGTCCGGGCGATCGCGATCAGGTAGCCCGCGAGCACGACGACGAGCAGCAGGACCTCGACGAGCGTGAGGACGATCAGCAGGGTGTTCACGATTGGCCCCTCCCGGCTTGGCGATGGCGCTCGACTTCCTCGGCGAGCTCGGTTCCACGGGCGACGGTCGCCCCCAGCAGGTACGACGTCTGCGTGTTCTGGGCGACGAGCTTGCCGGTGTCCCACAGCACGGCCACGCCCTCGTCGATCCGCTTGACCGTGCGGCGCAGCGCCTCGAGGAGGGCCCACACCACCAGGGCCACCACGAGACCCACCGCGAGCGTGATCCACCACGCGGTCTGGTTCGACGTCATCGCGATCACGGTCATACGAGCCCCAGCTTCTTGAGGTAGCCGACGGCGAGGCCCGGAACGGCGCCGCCGAGGCGGCGGGTCGTGGCGAGCTGCTCGACGCCGTCGAGGTTGGTGGCGATGCCCACGCCGGCCTGCAGGATGTCCTTCGCGTAGGAGTCGATCTCGCGCGCGGGCGCCATGATCCGCTGGAAGAGCGCGATCACGACGGCGAGCACCACGACGCCGAGCACGAGCCCGACGATCGCGAGCACGGCGCCGGCGGTCGACACGGCCAGGACGCTCATCCGAACAGCTTCTCCCGCGCGGCGGCGAGGCTGCGCGTTATGCGGTCGACGGTGTGGTTGGTCGTCCGGACCTCCCACAGCGGGTCCGTGTTCGCCGCCGCGCCCGCCAGGGCGCGCGTGATGTCCCCCGCCTGGCGCACGATGCGCCGGCCCTCGCCGATGATCACCAGCAGCAGCGTCGCCGCGATCAGCACGACCACGAGCCCGACGCCCCAGCCGACGTACCAGCCGTAGGAGAGCGCGGTCACTTCGACGGGAGGTCGCGGATCGCGGAGCGCGCGTAGCGGGCCAGCGTCGACGACTGCGAGAGGTCGACGCCGTGGACCTCCTTGGCGTGCTCGACCGCCTTCGCGAGGACCTCCTCCTCGGTCTCGCCCCGCACCTCGGCCTTGCACAGGACGCCGGCGTCCGCGCACTTGAAGCTCTTCACGACGGGACCTCCACCGTTGACCTCTCCGCTCCCAGGCGGTAGATGTACCATACATACAGTGCCCGGTCCACCCGGACCGGCGTGTGGGAGGGAGAGCGACGGTGGCGACGCGAGCGAGGACGTCCGAGAAGACTCCGGCCGAGCGGCTGCTCGACGCCCTCGGCCCGGTCGAGGGGTTCAACCCCGACCATGGCGACTTCGGGTCACCGGCGCGGATGACGATGGAGGACTACCTCGCGCCCCACGCCGTCGCCGACGAGTCGACGCGCCTCGGCCCGCTCGAGAAGGTGCACCTCTTCTGGTTCGCCGGGATGAGCTGCGACGGCTGCAGCGTCGCGGTCACCGGCGCGCAGGCGCCGACCCTCGAGGGGCTGCTGATGGGCGCCCACCCGGGCCTGCCGCGCGTCGTGCTGCACCACCCGGTGGTCAACCTCGAGGCCGGCCCGGCCTACGTCCGCGCGGCCGAGCAGGCGCTCGCGGGAACGCTCGACGCGCCGTACGTGATCGTGCTCGAGGGTTCGATCAGCGACGAGACGATCCCGTACGCGTTCGGCGGCTACTGGGCGGGCCAGGGCGAGGAGCCCTGGGGGCCCGACGGCGAGCAGCGGACCGTCACGGCCGACGAGTGGATCGCACGCATGGCCGACGGCGCCGCGGCGATGATCGCCATCGGCACGTGCGCCACCTGGGGCGGCATCCCGTCGGCGGCCGGCAACCCGACGGGGGCCATGAGCCTGATGGACTTCCTCGGCCGCGACTACCGCAGCACCTTCGGGGTGCCGGTCATCAACGTCCCGGGCTGCCCGCCGATCGGCGACAACTTCACGGAGGCCGTCGCCGCGGTCGTGTACTTCCTGCAGGGCTTCGGGCCGCTGCCGGAGTTCGACGAGCTCGGACGGCCGGCCTGGCAGTTCGGCGAGACGGTGCACCGCCACTGCACGCGCGGCGCGTACTACGAGGAGGGCAACTTCGCGAAGGAGTACGGCGACAAGGAGTGCCTCGTCGAGCTCGGCTGCTGGGGCCCGGTCGTCAACTGCAACATCACCTCGCGCGGCGCCATCAACCACCACGGCGGGTGCATGAACGCCGGCGGCCCCTGCATCGGCTGCACGATGCCCGGCTTCCCCGACAAGTTCACGCCGTTCTACAAGGCGCCGCCGGGCTCGAAGGTCTCCAGCACGATGTCGCGGATGCTCGGCTCCTTCATCCGCCCGCTGCGCGAGTACTCGAACGAGCACCTCAACCGGGAGGTGCGCTGGGACCTCGAGGGCCACGTCCCCAGCGGGTGGGCGCGGCGCCAGGAGGAGCCGGGGCCCATCCGGGCCGTCGGGCACCGCTTCTACGACCGGATGCGCCAGTCGACCGACGGCGCACGGCGCTCCGGCGAGACGTGGGGCAAGCGCGACGAGTTCACGTTGATGAAGGACCCGTCGCTGGATCGCCGCCTCCCGGGCGGCGAGGAGGAGACGCTCACCATCGACGAGGGGCGCTAGCGCCGTGTGCTTCAAGAACCTCCCCATCGAGTTCGACGAGGGCGGCGTCGCCACCCTGCGCGGCGGCATCCCCAATCCCTACGCCGTCGAGGTGTCAAAGCCCCACGTGGGGATGACCAACGACGAGCAGCGCGAGCAGATCGAGCGCCTCGTCGCGTCCAACGGGCACATCCGCGAGATCAACATGGACCCGGTCACGCGCGTGGCCGGCGCCATCGCGCTCAACATCGCCGCCAACCTCGACGACGGCAAGTACCTCGACGCGCGCTCGCAGGCGACGCTGTTCCGCGGCTACGAGGTGATCCTCATGGGCCGCGACCCGCGCGACGCGATCTTCGTGTCCTCGCGCGCGTGCGGCGTCTGCGGCGGCGTCCACGCTCACTGCTCGGCCTACGCGATCGAGATGGCGATGGGCGTCGCGCCGCCGCCGATGGGGACCGTCGTGCGCAACCTCGGCGAGGCCGCCGAGATGGGCTACGACAACCCGCTGCACCTCTACCTGCTGGCCGGCCCCGACTACTCCGAGATCGTCGTCCGCGCCACCAACCCGGAGATCTGGGAGAAGGCGCAGACGTGGAAGTGCCCCGGCGCCGAGCACCACGGCTTCAAGACCATGGGCGAGCTGATGACGGCGCTGAACCCGCTGACGGGCCGCCTGTACCGCGAAGGACTGGACTTCACCCGGCTGGCGCGCGAGATGTTCGTGCTGCTGCACGGCAAGTACCCGCACCCGCAGGCGATCGTCCCCGGCGGCGTCACCTCGACGATCTCGCTGCAGACGCTCAACGAGTACCAGGCCAAGCTCGGGCGCATCTTCGACTACGCCCAGCGCCTGGTCGCGGTGTGGGACGACATCCCGGAGTTCTTCTACGAATGCGACGAGCGCTACAAGCTCGTCGGCTCGCGGCCGGTCAACCTCGTCGACACCGGCTTCTGGGACGACCCCTACGCCTACGACGCCACGTACGAGAACTGCAACGAGTGGGGCGCGCGCCGCTGGTCGACGCCGGGCGCGATCATCGACGGCGAGCTGGTCACGACGCGCCTGACCGACCTCAACATGGGCATCGAGGAGTTCGTCGAGCACTCCTACTACGAGCAGTGGGCGGGCGACCGCTACGAGACCGACCCGCTCGGCAACCCGCTCTCGCCCTACCACGCGTGGAACAAGCAGACGCTGCCCAAGCCGAGCGGGCGCAGCTGGAAGGACAAGTACACCTGGGCCTGCACGCCGCGCTGGGACCGCCACGTCGTCGAGGCCGGCGCCTACAACCGCCTGTTCATGACGGCGCTGGCGCAGCAGCAGCCCGAGAACGACTTCATCGAGGCCACCGGCACCGGCATCCGCATGTCGATCCCCAAGGGCTACACGAAGGCCGCCGAGGCCGAGTGGCGGATCCCGGACTCCTGGAACGCGTTCGAGCGCAACCGGGGGCGCGCCTACCACTACCTGTTCTCGCAGCTCGTCGGCCTGTCGAGCCTGCTCGAGGCCTACAAGCTCTTCCGCGCGGGTGAGACGCGGGTCGCCGCGCTGAACTCCAAGGAGCTCGAGAAGGCGATGCCGCGCGACGAGCGGCGCGGCGTCGGCTTCTGGGGCGCCGGCCGGGGCTGGCTGACGCACCACATCGTCATGGACAACGGCAAGATCACCAACTACCAGATCAACACCCCGTCGACCATCAACGCCTCGCCGCGCGACCCGTGGGGACAGCCCGGGCCGTACGAGCAGGCGGTCCAGAACACGCCGATCCTCGAGAAGTTCTCGAGTCCCGACGAGTTCACGTCGATCGACATGCTGCGGGCGCTGCGGTCGTTCGACCCGTGCATGCCGTGCACGACCCACACGGCCACCGGCAACGGCACCGTGATCGGCCAGGTGAACACCTGCTCGTGCGGCGCCGACTGAGTCGCGGCGGCGCGTGATCCTCGTCGCCGGGGTCGCCGAGCTCTACCAGGGCGACCTCGACCTCGGGCGCGTCGCCGTCGCGCGGCTGCAGGAGGCCGGCCTCGGCGACGACGTGCGGGTGGAGGAGCTCTCCTACGGCGCCGTGGCCGTGACGCAGCGGCTGCAGGAGCTGCGGCCGGACGCACTCGTCCTGATCGCGGCGCACCCGCGCGGCCGCGAGCCCGGCAGCGTCGAGCGGCGCGACGTCGGCCCCAGCGACCTCCCCGCGGCCGAGCTGCAGACGGCCATCGGCGACGCGATCACCGGCTACGTGACGGTCGACCTGCTCGTCGAGGTGGCGACGGCGCTGGAGGCGCTGCCGCCGCGAGTGGTCGCCATCGAGGTCGAGCCGGCGCGGGTCGAGCCGGTCGACGAGCTGTCCGAGCCGGCGCGGGCGGGGCTCGAGCGGGCGCTCGAGCTCGTGCGCACGGAGGTCGAGCGCCTGCGGGCGCGCAGCTAGAGCGCCGGCACGATCTCGTCCGGCGGCTCGAGCCGGGCGAGGTGCTGCGGGCGGACGGCGATCCGCCGCCCGTCGGGCTGCTCGATCACGAGCGCACCGTCGCGCAGCACGCTCGTCGCGGTGCCGGTGATCTGGACTCCATCCGGCCAGGTGGGGATGAGGTGCGCCCGGACCGGACGGCCGAGCGTCGCGCAACGCTCGCGATAGCGCGCGAGGGCGGCGTCGTCGGGCTCCTGGAGGCGCTCCACGGCCGCCGCCAGGCGGGCGATCAGCTCGCCGCGCGGGGAGGGCGCGTCGAGCACGAGCAGGTTGACGACCGCCCACTCCACGCCGGTGGGACCGAGCCCCGCGTGCCCGGCCACGTCGGCCAGCCGGCGCTCGGTCGCCCACACCTGGTCGGGCCACTCGATCGCCGCAGCGGGATCGACCGCGTCGACCACGGCGGCCGCGGCGGCGACGAACAGCCAGCCCTCGTCGTCGGGCGCGAGCTGCGGCCGCAGCAGCAGCGAGAAGCACAGGTCGCGGCCCGGGCGAGGCGTCCACGGCAGGCCGCCGCGGCCGCGCGCGGCGGCCTGGTAGTCGGCGGTGACGACGGCGCCCGCAGGCCCGCCGGCGCGCGCCCAGGCGACGGCGTCGGCGTCGGTCGACATGACGGCGGGATAGGTGCGGACGGGGCGATCGCCGAGCGCGCGCGCGAGCGCGTCGGGGGTGAGGTCGTCGCTCAGCGCCACGGCCCGGGATCACCGTGGTCGAGCGCCGCCTGCGCGAAGACGTCCTGCAGCCGCATCCACTGCGGGATGTGGAAGCGCGCCATGGCGCGGCGGACGGCCTCGCGGAACGTCTCGGCCGTGTCAGCGTCGGTCGCCGCCAGCGCCTGCATCGCGCTCGCCACGAGCCGGTCGAGCGCGTCCGACGGCAACTCGAGCAGGGCGCCGAGCCAGATCTGCGCGACGTCGGTGGGGTCGCGACGGGCGCGCGCGTGGACCGCTACCCACTCCGCGGCATCGGAGCGGCGGGCGTCGTCGCCGGCGTCGGCGCTGCGCAGCAGCTCCTCCCGCGCGAGCTGCTCGGCCGCGAGGTCGCCGGCGGCATCGAGGGCGGTGCCGAGGTCCTCGGCCTGCGGGACCCCCAGGCGCCGGATTAGCTCAGCCGCCTGCGCGCGCACCGGCTCGGCGGCGCCGGGCGCCGCGAGCGCCTGCCGCGCCGCCAGGCGCGCCCGTGGCGCGTCGCCCGCGCGCTCGAGCGCCAGCGCCAGGTTGGCCTTGGCCATCGCGAAGGCGTCGGGGCGCAGCGCGCGCGGGCTCGAGGCGACGGCGACCGCGAACGCCTCGGTCGCGGCCTCGGGACGTCCCCCGGCCAGTCGCGCCAGCCCCAGCGCGTTGGCGGCGGCGGCGCGCCCGGGGGCGTCCCCCGCGCGCTCGCTCAGCTCCACCGCAGCCTCGAGTGCCGCCTCGGCACCGTCGGCGTCGCCGGCGTCGAGCCGCGCGGCGCCGAGCTCGCGCAGTGCGGCGGCGGCCTGCGCCGGCACGCGCCGCTCGTCGAGGCGCTCCACCGCCCGCTCGAGCACGCGGGCGGCGGCCTCGGCGCGTCCTCCCTCGCGCATCACCAGCCCGAGGTTGTACAGCGCGGCGCCCTCGTCGAGGGGCAGGCCGGCGGCGGCCAGCCCGGCGGCGGCGTGCTCGAGCGCCCGCTCGGCGACGTCGAGGCGGCCGGCGGCACGCAGCGTGGCGCCGAGCCCGTTGAGCGCCTTCGCCTGCTCCGGACGCGCGCCGCGCAGGCCGAACAGGCCGGCCGCGGTCGTGAACGCCTCCTCGGCGGCGTCGAGCGCGCCCTGCGCGAGGAGCACGCCTCCGAGGTGGAACTGGACGGTGGCGTGCTGGAGCGGGTGGCGGTGCGCGTCGTAGCGCTCCAGCCGCCCGCGCAGCTCGTCGAGGACGTCGTCGGGAGCCGCCGCCACCTAGGCGTCCGCGCCGCCGCGCGGCAGGCGCGTCTCGATCTGCAGCAGCCCGGCATCGGCCGGCCCCGCGGCCGGGGGCGGGAAGGCGTCGATCTGCAGCAGCGTCGGTCCGGGCGGCGGATGCGGCAGGGCGTCGTCCTCCTCGACCTCCATGGCCACGAAGCCGGGCATGCCCTCGCGCAGCGCCTCCTCCACGCCCCGGCGCAGCGTGATCGTCGACGCGGTGCAGCCCGAGCAGGCGCCCGAGAGCCGCACGCGCACGACGCCGCCGGCGGCCTCGACGACGCTGACGTCTCCGCCGTGCGAGTGCAGGTAGGGGCGAACGCCGTCCAGCGCCGCCTCGGCCGCCGCGCGCTCGTCGACGCCGACGGCATACGCGTTCAGCAGCCAGCCGACGGCCGGGTCGGCGCCGCGCAGCCGCTCGACCTCGTCCGGATGCAGCGCGGCGGCGAGGCGGTGGAGCGCGTGTCGGTGGACGGCGTCGATGCCGTCGAGCAGCGAGAAGACCCGCGCGCGCACGGCCTCGTCGAGAGCGTCGACCGCCCGCAGGTCGTCCTCCATGTCGTCGAGCAGGTCGTCGAAGTCCGTCACCGGCGAAGTACCTTTCGTCACTTGGACCATACCGGCCGCATCATCGTCGCGTGCGTGGGCAACGTCCTGCGGCTCGACGACGGTTTCGGGTACGCGGTCGCCGAGCGGCTCGGCGACGTGCCGCCGGGCGTCGAGGTGCTGGAGAGCGGCATCGGCGGCATGATGGTCGTGCAGGAGCTGCTGGTCGGGGCGGACGGGCTGATCATCGTGGACGCCGTGGACCGCGGCGCGGCGCCCGGCACGCTGTTCGTGATCGAGCCGGAGGTGGAGCCGCCGTCGCAGGTCGGCGACATCCACCTGTCCAACCCGGACAAGGTGCTGTCGCTGGCCGGCGGCCTCGGGTGCCTGCCTGAGCGGCTCCTGCTGGTCGGCTGCCAGCCGCGCGACGTCGAGGGCATGGGTCGCCGCCTGTCGCCGGAGGTCGAGCGAGCCGTGGACCTGGCGGTCGACCGCATCCACGCGATCCTGCGCGAGTGGACGGCCGCCCCGGCGTGAGCGGCGACCGCGAGCGCTGGAACGAGCGGCACGCCGCCGCGCTGGCCGCCGGGCGGGCGAACGGGCCGCCGAGCGCGTGGCTGCTCGAGCACGCCGGTGTCGTGGCGGCGCAGCCGCGCGGCCGCGCGCTCGACGTCGCGTGCGGCCTCGGCCGCAACGCGCTGCACCTCGCCGCGATGGGCTTTCGGGTTCTCGCCCTGGACGTCTCCGACGTCGCGGTCGAGCACGTGGCGCGGCGCGCGCGCGAGCGGGGTCTGGCGGTGGAGGCGCGACGGGTCGACCTCGGTCGCGAAGCGCTGCCGCCGGGACCCTTCGAGGTCGTCGTGGTCGCGTCCTTTTTGGACCGCCGCCTGCTCGGGCCGCTGGCGCGGGCGCTCGCCCCGGGCGGGCTGCTGCTCTACGACACGTTCCTGGCCGATGCGACGGCGACCTGCGGCCCGCGCGATCCCGCGCACGTCCTGCGGCCGGGGGAGCTCTCCGCGGCCTTCGCCGGCCTCGAGCGGCTGGATCTGCGCGAAGGCGCCCCGGCGCCCGGCGAGCGCGCGCGGGCCCGGCTCCTCGCCCGCCGCCGCGACGGGTTGCCGGTGTGTGTTCCAGACACGTAGAATCGCGCCCATGAAGCTCGTCGTGGCCGGCAAGGGCGGCTCGGGGAAGACGTCCATCTCGGGGACGCTGGCGCGCCTGCTCGCCCGCTCGGGCCGGCGCGTGCTGGCGATCGACGCCGACTCCAATCCGAACCTGTCGCTGACGCTCGGCATCCCGGCCGACCGCTTCAACTCGGTGCCCACGCTGCCGCGCGACCTGCTGCAGCGCACGCCGGATGGCGCACGGCTGTCGAAGTCGCTCGACGAGATCCGGTCCTCGCACTCCCTCGACGGGCCCGACGGCGTCAGCCTGCTCGTCATGGCCCACCCGCAGCACGCGGGCACCGGGTGACTGTGCTCCATGCACGCTACGGTCCGTAGCGTCATCGAGGTGTCAGGCGAGGGTCCCGCGGACGTGACGATCCTCGACACGGAAGCGTCGCCGGAGCACCTCTCGCGCGGGACGGCGATGCACGCCGACGCGATGCTCGTGGTCGTCGAGCCCTACTTCAAGTCGCTCGAGACGGGCCGGCGGATGGCGGCGCTCGGCACCGACCTCGGGCTGCCGCGCGTCGCGCTCGTGGCCAACAAGATGCGCGACGAGCGCGACGAGGCCGCCGTGCGCGAGTTCGCCGAGCAGCACGGGCTCGAGGTGGCGGGGACCATCCCCTTCGACGAGGCGATGCCGGCCGCCGAGCGCGCCGGCGTCTCACCGCTCGACCACGATCCCGGCGCGCCGAGCGTCGCGGCGATCGGCGAGCTCGCCCGGAGCTTCGTGCGATGAGCGACCTCGAGCGGCTGAAGATCCTCGACGAGGTCCTGCAGGCGATGTACTGGATGCACGCCGAGGGCATCTCGTCGGTACCGACCGCGGACGAGCTCTCGCGCTTCCTGGGCGTGCCGTCGGGGACGCTCGCGCCCCACCTGGAGGGCTTCGCCGACGACGGCCTGCTCGAGCGCGAGGCGGGCGGCTACCGCCTCAGCGCCGAGGGGGAGCAGCGCGGCAAGCGGACGTTCGCCGACGAGTTCGCGGGCCTGACCGGCGCCTCGCACGGCGAGTGCGACGAGAACTGCTGGTGCCACGATTCGCCGGAGGCGGCGGCGAGCTGTCTGGAGGAGCGCAGCGGGCATGCCCACCAGCACTGAGCCGGCGGCGCCGCTGCTGCCGCGCAACTTCCTGCGCCCGTGCGTCCTGCTGTTGCTGCGCGAATCCCCCGCTCACGGTTACGACCTGCTCGAGCGGCTCGCGGCCTTCGGGTTCGCCAAGCAGGATCCGGGCGGCCTGTACCGCGCGCTGCGGGCGCTGGAGGACGAGGGCCTCGTGCGCTCCTCGTGGGAGGCGTCCGACCAGGGCCCGGACCGCCGCATCTACGAGATCACGCGCGCGGGCGCCGAGCACCTGCACGAGCACGCGCTCGCGCTGCAGTCGACCGCCGACGTGCTGCACGCGTTCCTTGGCCGCTACGAGGAGTTCGTCGCGCTGCCGGAGCGCCCCCGCGCGGCGCGGGCGCTGCGCTGACTCAGCGGGCGAGCACCATCCACAGGCCGGTGGCGGCGACGGGCGGTCCCGCGCTGAGGTGCAGGAGCCCGGTGAGCGCGGGCGCCGTCCCGTCGAGGATCTCCGGCAGCAGGGGGACGTGCGTCGCGGTGATCCACAGGCCGGCGAGCAGCGCGACGGCGGCAGCCGCCAGCCACGGAGCGCTGCCCGGGCGCCAGCCCGCTCCGAGGACCGCTCCGGCCGCGGCGAGCAGGATCACGCCGGGCACCACGTGATCGACCACCTCGACCGTCGGGTCCACGTCGAGCCGGGCGAGGTAGGGGACGGCGATCGCCCACGCCGCCGCGACCACCAGGATCCACGGCTGCGGCCGGCGCGGCGTCTGCGGGCGTGCGGTCACGACCGCGGATCATCGCGCAGCACGGCGGCGGCGGCCGCGGCAGGATGCCGCGGGTGACCGCTGAGCCGGGCAGATCGCGTCCCTGGGCCGGCGGCGCGCTGCTGGCGGCCACCGGCGCGGCGATGCTGGCGGCGGCTCTGCTCGGCGACCCGGCGCCGGTGGCGGTGCCGGCGCAGGCCGATCGCCCGGTGAGCGCCCGCGCGGGCGACCGGGGCGACATCCGCGCGCACAACTCGCCGACGCTCGCGCGCAACCCCCGCCGGCCGGCCGAGCTCGCGGTCACGAGCCGGATCGACACGCCTCGCTTCTCGTGCGCGCTGCGCGTGTCGCCCGACGGCGGCCGCTCCTGGCGCAGCACCCGCGTGCCGATCCCGGCGGGCGAGCAGCGCAAGTGCTACGCGCCCGACGCCGCCTTCGGGCCGGACGGCACGCTGTACATGAGCTACGTCACCCTGCGCGGGATCGGCAACGTCCCGAACGCCGTGTGGCTCGCGCGCTCGCGCGACGGCGGCCGCACGCTGGAGCCGCCCCGCCGCGTCGCGGGGCCGCTGGCCTTCCAGGTGCGCCTGGCGGTCGACCCGGCCGCCCCCGGGACGCTGTACGTGACCTGGCTGCAGGCGCGCGAGGTCGGGCCGCTGCGCTTCACCGCGCCCGGCAACCCGATCGTCGCCAGCTCCTCGACCGACGGCGGGCGCACCTGGTCGCGGCCCGCGCGCGTCAGCAGCGCGGCGCGCGGCCGGGTGCTCGCGGGGACGCCGCGAGTCGGGCGCGACGGCGAGCTGTACGTCGCGTACCTCGACCTCGGCGACGACCGGCTCGACTACGAGGGCGGGCACGACGCGCTCGGCGGACCGCCCCACCCGGGGCCGTTCACGCTGGTGGTCTCCCGCTCGCGCGACCGCGGTGCGACGTGGGAGGAGTCGGTGGCCGACGACGCCATCCGGCCGACCCGTCGCTTCGTCGCCTTCCTGCCGCCGTTCCCGGCCCTGGCGATCGATCGTCGCAGCGGCCGGATCCACGTCGCGTTCGAGGATCGCCGCCACGGCAGCGCCGACGTGCACGTGTGGACGCTGGCGCCGGGAGCGAGCGACTGGAACGGCCCGGTGCGACTGGACGACGCGCCCGCGATCGACCGCTCCGCGCAGTACCTGCCGCAGCTCGATGTCGCGCCGAGTGGGCGCCTCGACGTCGCCTACTACGACCGCCGCGGCGATCCGCGCGGCCGCCGGACGGAGGTCTCGCTGCAGTCCTCCCACGACGACGGCGGGTCGTTCGGCGAGCGGGTCCGGCTGTCGAGCCGGACCTTCGACGGCGGGATCGGGGCAGGCAGCGAGCGCGGCCTGCCCGACCCCGGCAGCCGCATCGGCCTCATCTCCGGCCCCGCCGACGCGATGGCCGCGTGGAGCGACACGCGCGCCGGCACGGAGGCATCGAACAAGCAGGAGATCCGCGCCGCGCGCGTCACCTTCCGCGGCGGGACCCGGCCGGGCAGCGGCTTGTGGCTTGGCGGCGGCGGGCTGCTGCTGATCGCCGCCGGCGCGCTGCTGGCCGCGCGGTCTCGGCGCTGACCGTCCAGAGGTTCCGACGGCCGCTTTGCGGTGATACGGTGCGTCAGTACAGGGGTCGCACGGGAGGAGAGGACCGGCATGACCGACAGTCGTCGGAGGTTGATCACTCTGGTGGTCGTCGCAGCGGTGGCCGTGCCGCTCGCCGTCGCCGCGACAGCGTTCGCGTGCGCGCGGCTCGCGACCTTGAAGCTCGACCGCGCGGGCGGCACGCCGGGTGACCGCGTCACCGCCGTCGGGCGCAACTTCAACAGCACGGCATCATCGTCGCCGGTCAGCATCCGCTTCAACAGCCGCAATGGCCGCGTGCTCTGGGAGGGCCGGCCGGACGCGCAGGGCCGCTTCCGCGGGACGTTCGAGATCCCGCGGGGGCGCGCGGGCCACTACGTGATCCTCGCGACGCAGTCGCTCGCCAACGGCTCGCCGGCCCCGGGCACCCCGGGCCGCGCGCCGCTGCGGATCCGGCGCGCCGACGCATCGCGCTCGGTCGCCGTCGTGCCGCCCGGCACCGGCGCCGGCCCCTCCGGGCCGCCCGCCGGCGTCGGCCTGGTCGGGGCGCTGGCGCTCCTGGCCCTGGGCGGTGCCGCCGCCGTCGGCCGCGTGCGCTCGCGCAGCAGCCTCCGCTCCGTCGCCCAGCCGTCGTAGCCGGATGAAGCCCATCGCATCGCGCCGCGCCCGCTGCACCCGGGCGGTGGTCGCCGCGCTCGCGGTCGCCGCCGCCGGCACCGCCGTCCCCTCGGCCGACGCCGCCGTGCGCGTCAGCCCGAACATCCTGATGCTGCCCGACCGCAACCCGGTCCACGGGCGCGACGCGCTCGGCCTCGCGGTCAACCCGCGCAACCCCCGTCACATCGTCGCCGTCTACGCCGACTGGCACAGCCTCTGGTGCGAGGTGGCCATGACGCGCAACGCCGGCCGCACCTGGCGCAAGAGCCGCCTGAAGGCGCCCGAGGGATTCGTCTGGCCGCCGTGCACGGTCGGCGGCCACCTCTCCGGACAGCTCGACCAGAGCATCGCCTTCGGGCGCGGCGGCAACGTTTACACCACCTTCTCGTCTGCCGTCGTGCTGCCGAACGGCGACTTCGCCGGCCAGTCGGCGCTCGTCGCGAAGTCCACGGACGGCGGACGCAGCTTCGGCACCGGCAGGGTCGTCCTCCGCGGCGGCGAGTCGAGCACCCAGGGGCCGGAGTACATCCTGCCCAAGCTCGCCGTCGACCCCGCACGGCGCCGCGGCGGCGAGGACCGCATCTACGTCGTGGCCGGCGAGTCCGAGCAGGACGCGAACCGCGTCGTGCAGGAGCGGACGGTCCTGACCGTCTCGCGCGACGGCGGCGCGACCTGGTCGCCGCGGCGGGTGGCGAGTCCCGCCGACCAGAACGCGATCGAGCAGTCCCAGCCCGCGATCGGCAAGGGCGGCGTGTTGCACGTCGCCTGGCGTGAGCGGGGCCGTGGCACGCGCCCGGGCCAGCACCGGCCCGAGGGCGCGGTCGTGGTCGGCACGTCGCGCGACGGCGGCGCGACGTGGGAGACGGAGAAGGTCGCCGAGGTCCGCGGCTACGTCTACGAGGGCCCACCGACCCCGCCCTTCGCCGCCGGCGGGTCGTTCACCGCGTCGACGTTCCCGCGGTTGGTCGCCGACCGGCGCCGCGGGCGCGTCTACCTCGTCTACGGCGATGCCGGCGCCCGCGCTCCGGGCTCGGCGAGCGCCTCCGACCACTTCATCCACCCGGACATGGACGTCTACTTCCAGCGTTCGGGCGACGGCGGCGATACGTGGTCGCCGCCCCGGCGCATGAACGGCGAGCCCGAGGTCCAGACCGAGTCGATCACGCAGACGCGCCATCCGAACCTCGCGGTGGCACGCAACGGCCGCGTCGACCTGGCCTGGCACGACCGCCGCCACTGGTACCGCGGTTGCACGCACACGCACACGATCTGCGACGAGGCGCGGCTCGGCGACACCTACTACCGCCACTCCGACGACGGCGGGCGCAGCTTCTCGCGGGACCGCCGCGTCACCGACCGGTCGATCAACAACGACGTCGGCTTCGACTACCGCTTCGGGACCTACTGGGACTTCGGCCCGTTCGTGGTCCCGCGCGGCCGCGACCGCGCGCTGATCGGCTGGATGGACTCCCGCCTCGGCAACCCCGACACGGACACGCAGAGCCTGTTCCTGGCCGAGGTCGATCACGACGCTCCGAAGCGCGTGCCGGTGGAGCGCCTGCGGGCGCGGTCGGCGGACCGCTTCGCCGTCGGCATGTCGCAGCGCACCTTCCCGGGTGGCGGCGAGTCGGTGCTCGCCGGCACGTTCGCCTCGCGGCCGTTCACGCGCGTCGTGATCGTCAACCGCCGTGACGCGGCCTCCGCGCTCGCCGGCGGCGTGCTGGCGCGCGCGTTCGTCGGGCCGGTGCTGCTGACCGGCCGGGGCGGGATGTCGCCCGCGACGCGCGCCGAGCTGGCGCGGCTCGCGCCGGTGGGCGCCTTCGTCGTCGGCGGCACGAACGCGGTCTCGGACACCGTCGTCGCGCAGCTCGCCGCGGCGCGAATCCCCCGCGAGGAGATCCGCCGGCTGGCCGGCGCCGATCGGGCGGCGACGGCGCGACTGATCGCCGAGGCGGCCGACCGCCGCACGGATGCGCAGCGGCGCGAGGGCCGGGCGGCGTTCGACGCCGCGATCCTGGTCAACCCGAACAGCCGCGACGCCTACGCCGCGTCCGTGCTGGCCGCGAACCGGCGACTGCCGGTCCTCATGACCGGTCGCGACGAGCTGCCGGCGGCGACCGCCGAGGCGCTGCGCTCGCTCGGCATCACGCGCACGCTGCTCGTCGGGTCGCGGCGCGAGATCTCGTCGCAGGTCGCCGCGCAGGTGCCGCGCCCGCAGCGCCTGGGCGGGAGCAACGCCTACCGCACCTCGCGTGCCGTGATCGCGGAGTCCCGACGCCGGCCGGTGCCGGACAACATCGTCTACAGCGTCGACAGCCGGCGCAGCACGTGGGCGGCGCTGCTCGGCGCCACGGCCGGCCGGGCCGGCGGCGTCCTGCTGCTCACGCAGCGCGGCGGCCACGGACCGCGGCGGGCCGTCGCCCGCATGGACATGAACGACCGCGTCGACCGCATCGTGGTCGCGCGCCGCAGGTGAACTGACGACCGGAGGTATGCGCATGGTTCGAACTGACAGCCGTCGCGAGCGCAGGACACGGGTGCTGGCCGCCGGTGTGCTGGCGTGCGGCGCGCTCGGCCTCGCCGCTCCGGCGTACGCCGATCACCCCGGCAGCGCGAGCGGCATGGGCGCCAACTGCCCGATGGGGTCCGACGGGTCCGGCTCCGCCGGAGCCGGCCCGTCGCCGATGAACCAGTCGAGCGGGAGCGGGCCGCTGTCGATGGCGGGCCGGTCCTCCGGCCTGTCGACCGGCCGCTCGGGCGGCGCCACGCGCGCACCCGTCGCGCAGGCCGCGCCGGTCGCGCAGCCGGCCGCCGTTCCGGCCCAGGCGGCGACGGGCGCCGCCGCCCAGCCCGCGGCGGCGACCCAGGGTGCGGGTGTCCTAGCCGCGGTGCGGCCCGACCCCGCCGCGGTCGAGCGCGCGCGGCAGGCGCGCGTGCGCGCCGAGGCACGGCGCCGGGAGGCGCGACTCGCCGCCACCATCGCCCGCGCCCGCTCGCAGGCGCTCCGCGCCCGCACCGCGGCCGCCGAGCGCTGGCACGCCCCTGCCGCGGGCAGCACGCTGCCGGCCGAGCCGGCCGCGGCACCCGCTGCGGCGACGACCGAGGCGCGCGACGTCATGCCGCTCGCCCTGATGGCCCTCGCCCTGCTCGCGCTCGCCGGCCTCGGCGCCGCCGGGCTGCGCCTGCGCCGGCGCGGCACCGGTGGGGCGCCGGCGATCCGCGTCGAGACGCCGCTCCTCCCGCCGCTGGCGGATCCGGCGAGCGTCGAGGCGGCGCTGCAGGAGATGCTCGCCGAGGAGCGGGCGGCGCGCCTGCTCGATCGCGGCGAGGTCCTCAGCCGCGACTGACCGATCGCACCGTCCCTGCCCGCCCGTGCGGGCGGGGACGGCCGCCCGCGGCGCTCACGCCCGCCGCCGGGTGCCGTACTGCGCCGTCAGGCGCGTCGCGAGCGCCTCGATCGCGGCCACGGCGTCCGAGCCCGGCGCATGCTCGATCAGCGGCCGCCCGAGCCGCTCGGCGTCCGCGACCGCCGCGTCCCGCGGCACGACGGCGACCGCGCGCGTCCCGAGGAAGCGCTCGATCCGCTGCAGGTCCTGCGCGCCTGACACCTTCGAGGCGACCAGGCTCACCGTCGGACCGGGGCGCTGCGACACTATCCGTGCCACCCGCCGGGCCGTCAGCAGCGACTGCATGGTCGGCTCGGCCACCAGCAGGAACGTCTTCGCGTACGGCGCCCAGTCGAACGCCACCTGGCGCGGCCCCGCCGGCAGGTCGCCGACGAACGCCCAGTCGCGCAGGGCGGCTGCGTCGCCGATGCCGTGGACGACGCGCCAGAACGCCTGCACGGCCGGCATGAACTCGGCCTGACCGCCGGGGCCCGCCTTGCCCAGCTCCAGCAGGCGCACGCCGTCCGGCGCGTCGTAGGCGAACCGCTGGACCGCGCGAACGGGGCCGATCCCGCGCGCGAAGCGCCAGCGACCGTTCTCGCCGCGCTCCGCCGCGACCATCAGCGCGGGCTGCGGCGGCGTCCGGGCCCCGAGCACGAACGCCATGCCCGGCATCACGTCGGAGTCGAGCGCCAGCACGCGCTCGCCGCGCCGCGCCAGCACGCGAGCCAGCGTGCCGGCGACGACGGACTTCCCGGCCCCGCCCTTGCCGACGACCGCCACTCGCGTCATCGCGGCGGCGCCACCGTCCGCCGCGGGCGGCGGCGCAGGAGCAGCAGAACGCCG
The DNA here is from genome assembly GCA_035540675.1 of Solirubrobacteraceae bacterium. GTDB lineage: Bacteria > Actinomycetota > Thermoleophilia > Solirubrobacterales > Solirubrobacteraceae > DATLGB01. Next base: position 58,178 of record DATLGB010000223.1, read on the forward strand.
GCGGCGGCCGCCCCGATCCCGCCGACCCGCAGCGCGTGCTCGGCGGGGCCGCCGAGTCGCGGCGGGACGGAGAACGTCACGAGGCCGCTGGCGATGTCCTGCTTGTGCGAGGCGCGGGTGCCCGCGCGCGTGTCGGTCCACACCGCCAGCGCCGCGGTGTCCGTCGAGGCCAGCCCGAGGCGGCTGCCGAGCTCGGGCATCCCGCGCTCGGCGCCGAACCCGATGCCGGTGTCGAAGGCGCGATCGCTGACCGCGATCCTGTCGCTGAACGTCTGGCCACCGTCGAACGACGACTGCAGCGAGACCTCTGCGCGCGTGCCGGACGGGTCGCCCCGGCGGTCGTAGTAGGCGACGTCGATCCGCCCGCCCGGCGCCAGCGCGATCCGCGGAAGCGACTGGTGCGTGCCGTCGCGCCGCGGCGTGTCGTTCACGCGCGCGGGAGCGGCGAACGTGGCCCCGCGGTCCTCCGATGCCCACAACCACACGTCGGCGTCCCCGAGGCGCCCGTCGTGGAAGCTCGCGTAGACACGCGCGCCCGCTGCAGCGATCGAGGGGTAGGGCGGCGTGAACACGACGAAGCGCTCCACCGGCACCAGACGCTCGTCGACCACGCGCTCCTGCCAGCTGTCGCCGCCGTCGCCGGAGCGCGAGAGGACGAGCTGCCACGGCCCGGGATGCGGCGGGCCGCCGCGCCCCTCGTGGCCGCCCTCGTAGTCGAGACGGTCCTCCCCCAGGTCGAGGTAGAGCACGTACAGCGCGCCGTCGCCGATCGCCGGCGCGCCGGCGACGACGCGCTCGCGCGCGCCGCCGCTGACCCGCGCGGGCGGGCTCCACCCGATGCCGCCGTCGTCGGAGCGGGCCGACATGATCGGGTTGCCGGTCCGCGCGAAGCGGAAGGGCCCCACCTCCTGCGCCTGAAGCCACGTCAGGTGCAGCCGCCGCGCGACCCGCGGGTCCGCGACCAGCCGGACCTGGAAGGCGAGCGGGCCGAGGACGCGCGCGGGCGCCGACAGCGTGTCCCCGTTGTCGCTCGACTGCACCAGCCACGCCGCGCCCGGCACGTTGCCCTCGCCGCGCAGCGTCACGAACACCAGGTACAGCGTGCCGTCGGCGCCGTAGGCGACGTCGGGCGCGTAGCACTTGCGGCCGGCTCCGCTCGGGATCGGGATCGTGACCTGCCGCCAGGACACGCCGCCGTCGGAGGAGACCTGCAGCGCGCACGAGTAGTCCGGCTCGTCGATCCGGTTGGCGACCGCCAGCTGGTCGCCGTCGCGCGGGTTGCGGACGAGCGCCGGCGAGTTGTGGGCGCTGATGTCGCCCGCCACCGTGGCGCTGGCGTTGACCGGCCGGTTGCCGTCGGCCCGGACCGCCGCGCGCTGCGCGCCGAAGGCGCCCGAGAGCACGATTGCCCCGGCGCCGACGAGGATCAGCGCGACGCCGGTGACGAGCGGGACCTTCAGGGCGCGGCGGGCTTCGGCGCTACCGGACGAGCCGGCGGCGACGCACGGCCACGGTGCCGAAGCCGCCTGCCAGTGCGAGCAGGCCCAGGGCCAGCAGCCCGACGCCGTAGGCGAGGGTCGGGTTCGCGGTGACCGCGGCCGGCGCATCCGACAGCCCGCGCCGGGCCGAGCCCGGGGCGAAGCCGCTCCAGATGTCCCCGCCGGCGGTGGCCTGGGACGGCTGCACGGCCGCTGCGAGCGGCGTCTGCGGTGCCGGTGCCGCCGCCGGCGGCGAGGGCGTGGTCGCGGTGGCGCGCGTGGTCGAGGCGGCGGCCGTCCGGTCGCGGATGCGGGCCGGCGCACCGCCGGTCGTGGCGGCATCGCGCTGGCGCGCGGAGCGGCGGGTGGGTGCCGCGGGCGCCGGGCGCCGCGGCGCGGAACGGGCATCCGGCCGCGCGGTCGCGGGCCGCGACGGCCGGCCGGCCGCGGGCGGCGCGCTCGACGCCGGCGCGGGCGCCGGGGCCTGCGCCGTCGCCGGATCCGGCGACGCGGGAGCCGTGGTCGGTGGCGCGGCGGGCGCCTGCTGCTCGGCGGGCGGCCCGACCGTGAAGCTCGCGCGCGAGGTGTAGCGCGGGTCCTGCGGGATCGCGAGGATCACGTGGTTCCCGTCGGGCGCGTCCGCCGGGATGCGGACCGTCGTCCTGAACGTCTCCTGCGCGGTCGGGCGCACCGTCGCCAGCAGCGGCCCGTTCTCGTCGTTCCAGCGGATCCGCACGGGGTGGTCCGCCTCGAACCCGCGGCCGCTGATGGAGACGTCGGAACCGGCCTCTCCGGCCGCCGGAGCGGGCGGGTCCAGCGACGCGCGCGGCGAGCAGGCCCATGCGAGGCCCGCCCATACGACCGCCAGCGACAGGATCGTCAGCAACGCGACCAGCGGGCGACGCGACCGGTTCGTCATGCCCGGCAAAAACTAGTCACTTCTGTGACGAAGTCAAGGCTCGCGGGCGATCCTGAAGCGCTGGCGCGAGACCCGCGACACGTTGCCGGCGGCGTCGCGGGCGCGGCCGCTGAGCCGGTACAGGCCCGGCCGCAGCGCGCGACCGGAGAGGCGTCCCGAGAAGCCGGCGCGGTTCGGCCCGGCGCGGCCCGCCAGTGTCACCCTGCCGCGCAGCGGCCTGACGCGGCCGCCGCGCAGGCGTTGGACCGTGATCGTGAGGGTCGCCGGCTCGCTGAGCTGGTAGCGCAGGCGCGCTCCGCGGCGCCCGCGGCGCTTGCGCGTGGTCGAGCCGGAGCGGTGGGCGGCGAACCGGCGCGGCGACAGGACGAGCCGCAGCCGCGGCGGCGTCACGTCGGCCTGGGGGGCGGCCGGTGGCGGCGGCGCCGGAGGCCGGGCCGTCCCGTCGTCGACGCTCTCGCAGTTGGGCTGGACGGTGTCGCGGGCGTCGGCGACCACGGCGTCCGTGCCCGCGCCGCAGGTGATGAGCGGCTCCGCCAGGCCGTCGCGCGTCAGCAGGAGGTCGTCGCCGTCATCGCCGCTGAAGACGTCCAGCCCCGGGCCGCCGGCGAGCCGATCCGGCCCGCCGTCGCCGCCGAGGTAGTCCCCGCCGTCGCCGCCGTCCGCGGCGTCCGCGCCGTCGCCCCCGGACAGCCTGTCGGCGCCGGGACCGCCCGCGAGCGCGTCGTCGCCCGCGCCGCCCTCGAGGGTGTCGCCGTCGGCGCCGCCGGCCAGCGTGTCCGCCCCGGGCCCGCCCGCCAGCAGGTCGGCCTCGGCGTCGCCGTCGAGCACGTCGTCGCCCTCTCCGCCCTCGACGGTGTCCGCGCCGTCGCCGCCGCCGATCCGGTCGGGCCCGAAGTCGCCGTGCAGCCGGTCGGCGCCGGCGCCGCCGGCGATGTCGTCGGCTCCCTCGCCGCCCGTGACCGTGTCCGCGCCCGCGCCGCCGGCCAATGTGTCGTCGCCGTCGCCGCCCGAGATCTCATCGCCGCCGGGGCCGCCCCGCACGACGTCGCCGCCGCCGCCGCCGGACAGGATCGCCGGCCCGGGGAACTCCGAGGCGTCGAGCGTGTTGGCGCCGGCGCCCCCGCGCAGCGTCGCGGTCTCGATGCCGGCCAGGACGTCGGCGCCGCGACCCGCGAGCGCGTCGCCGGTGAGCGTGAAGTCGGCGTCGCCGGACTCGAGGACGCGGTCCGTGCCGCCGCCGCCGGTGAGGACGTCGTCGCCCTCGCCGCCGGTCAGCGTGTCGGCGCCCGGCCCGCCGGTGAGGGCGTCGTCGCCGGCGCCGCCGTCGATCGCAACGGGCCCGGAGAAGCCGGCGGCGTCGATGCGGTTGTCGTGCGGGCCGCCGGTCAGCACGGCGGCCTCGATGCTCTCCAGCGTGTCGGCGCCGCGGCCGGCGAGCGACGCGTCCGTCAGGGTGAGGTCCGCCTCCGCCAGCTCGTGGAGCTGGTCGGTTCCGGCTCCGCCGCGGAGCACGTCGTCGCCGTCGCCCCCGGTCAGCGTGTCGGACCCGGAGCCGCCGGTCAGGCGGTCGTGGCCGCCGCCGCCCTCCAGCAGCACCCGGCCGCCGAAGCCGGTGGCGTCGAACTCGTCGGCGCCGTCGCCGCCGACCAGCCGGACCTCCTCGATCGTCCGGGCGCCGGCGGTCGGCAGGAGGGTGTCCCGGCCGCGGCCGGTCAGCCCGGTGTCGTCGAGCCGGAACGTGCTCCCCCACTCGACGATGCGGTCCGTCCCGAGGGGGTCGCTGAAGACGTCGTCGCCGTCGTTGCCGGTGAGCACGTCGTCGCCGCCGCCGCCGTCGAGGCCGTCGACCCCCGAGCCACCGATCAGGCGGTCGCCGCCCGGGCCGCCGTTGAGCAGGGTCCGAAGCGACGCCGCCGACGCGTCGATGGTGTCGAACGTCGCGTCGCCGGTGAGCTCGGCGTGCTCGATCTCGACGAACGAGTCCGTCCCCGGTCCCGTGAGCGTGAAGTCGGTGAGGACCATCGGGCCCTGGGCCACGCCTGCGAGATCCGCTGCGACGAGCGTGTCCGTGCCCGGGCCGCCCTCGATGCGGTCGTCGCCGGCCGTGTCGAAGCCGGCAAGCATCCCGCTGACGCCCGGCGGATCGCCGCTCAGGCGGTCGTCCCCATCGCCGCCGCGCAGCACGTCGGACGCCTGGCCGCCCTGGAGGCTGTCGGCGCCCGCGCCGCCCTCGAGCGTGTCGGCCCCGAGCCCGCCGGTGATGGAGTCCTGACCGTCGCCGCCCGAGAGGAGGTTCGCCCCGAGGCGGTCGACGATGGTGTCGTCGCCGCCGCCGCCCGCGAGGGCGTCGTCGCCGTGCTCGCCGAACAGCGCGTCGTGGTTCGGCCCGCCGTCGAGGGCGTCGGCGCCGTCGAAGCCCAGCAGCTCGTCGCCGGCCTCGCTGCCGGTGATCGTGTCGCCGCCCGCGCCTCCGTCCACCGTCACCGGCCGCACGCCCGTCACCCGCGCCGGCAGGCGGGTGAAGTCGGCCAGCCGCACCCCGGAGAGATCGATCACGTTCGCGCCCGAGCCGCCCGTCACGTCGATGTGCCGCACGCTCGCGCACCGCACCGGCTGCGCCGTCCCCTGCCCGCCGTTGACGGTCACGTGCGACGCCGCGCAGCCGATGGCGATCGCGTCGCTCCCCTCGCCGGAGACCTCGAGCGTCGTGCCGTCGAAGCCGGCGCTGACGGCGGCGCCGGCGGCGGCCGGCATCAGCAGCGACACCGCCAGGGCGGCGGCGAGAGCCGGTCGATGGGGGATCCGGTGCCGGCCTCGCACGTCCCGACAACCCTGGAGCCATGGCGTGCGCGTGTCAAGCGCCTACGGAGCTATATGCCCCGCACACCTATTGCCGAATGGCGTCGCGTCTGAATAGGGTCGCCCGACGGCGTCGGCCGGTCGCAAGCGAGGGAAGGAAGCCGGAAGCCATGAAGGGTCGCACCACCTCCGCTCGATCGCGGGTCACGCGGCGAGCTCTCGTCCTGCTGGGCGCAGCCGGTCTCGCGGTCCCGGTGGCCGCGAGCCTCGAGGGCTCCGCGCGCGCCGCGTTCCCGGGGACGAACGGCAGGATCATCTGCTCGGGCGCCCTGGCGACCGAGATCCCGACGCCGACGCCCCAGGGCCAGTCGCGCCTCGAGCTGTTCTCCATGAACCCGGATGGCAGCGGCCAGACGCGCCTGATGCACAACACCTTCAGCGACTACAGCCCGCGCTACTCGGCCGACGGCACGCGCGTCGCCTGGGTCCGCGAGACGACGAACAACGTCAGCCCGCAGATCTGGACGATGAACGCGGACGGCAGCGACCAGACCGGTCCGCTCACCTCGCAGGGATCGCAGTCGTTCATGGGCGACTGGTCGCCCGACGGGACGAAGCTGGTGTTCCAGTCCAACCGGGACGGCAACTTCGAGGTCTACGTGATGAACGCCGACGGCTCGAACCAGGTGAACCTCACGAACAACGCGACAACCGGCCGCAACAACGACTCGCAGCCCGCGTGGTCGCCTGACGGCACGAAGATCGCCTTCCACAGCAACCGCGACGGCAACTCGAACATCCACGTGATGGACGCCGACGGCACGAACGTCGTCAACCTCACCGCCGACTCGCCGGCCCAGGAGTCGGCTCCGCGCTGGTCGGCGGACGGCATGAGGATCGCCTTCCAGAGCAACCGCGACGCGTTCCCGCGCCCGAGCACGGAGGCGCCGAACTTCGAGATCTACCGGATGAACGCCGACGGGTCGGACGTCAAGCGCCTGACGTTCAGCGACTACACGGGGGGCGGCACGACGAGCCCGTTCGACGTCACGGGCTACGACGTCTTCCCGGCCTGGTCGCCCGATGGCACGCGCATCGTCTTCCACAGCGGCCGCGCGCCGGAGTACCGGGACACCGGACAGGCGGGCGTGATCGGGCAGTGGGAGGTCTACACGATCGACGCCGAACTCGGTGAGGGCGCCGGCGGCGCCGGAGTGACGCGCCTGACCAACCGGCCGGGCAACGACGAGCGCTGCGACTGGCAGCCGATCCCGCGGCAGGTCCTGACGGTGAGGAAGGCGGGTGACGGCTCGGGCACCGTCGTCAGCGCCCCGGCCGGCATCGATTGCGGCACCGACTGCACCGAGGAGTTCGCGCGCGACACCGAGGTCACGCTGGCCGCCAGTCCCGAGGACGGGTCGCGCTTCGAGGGCTTCACCGGCGGCGGGTGCAGCGGCACGGCCGCCTCCTGCACGGTGACGATGAGCGAGGCGCGGACGGTGACGGCCACCTTCGGGATCGCGCCGGTCGTCACGGTGACGCCGGACCCGACGCCGACGCCGACGCCCACTCCGACGACCACGCCGGCGCCGACGACCACGGCGACCCCGTACAGCCTCCCGCGGCGCGCCGCGCGGCTGTCGGTCCGGGTCCGGCCGAAGCGCGACACCCGCAAGCCCTTCCGCTTCACGGTCAGCGGCCGCCTGCGGTACCCGTCGTCGGTCCGCAAGGCCGACGCGTGCCGGGGCCGCGTGACCGTCCGCTTCAAGGCCGGCAAGCGCACGATCTCGACCCGCCGCGACCGCCTGGACCGGTCCTGCCGCTACGAGCAGCGCGTGACGTTCAAGCAGCCGCGCCGCTTCAACCGGCGCTCGAGACTGCGCGTGTGGGCGACGTTCGAGGGCAACAAGGTGCTGCTGCCCAAGAAGTCGAAGGTCATCTCCGCGCGCGTCAAGTAGCCGTTCGCGCCGTAGCCGCCGCCGTCCTGGCGACCCTCGCGGTCGCCGGGACGGCGCACGCGCAGACGCCGCTGCGGATCCCCTTCCCGCAGGACGACGGGACGCTCACGCCGTACACCTTCGAGCTCGGCTACCCGCTGGTCACGCTCGTCTACGACACCCTCACGTGGCGCGACCGGCGCGGCGTCCCGCGCCCCTGGCTGGCGCGCTCGGTCCGCGTGAGCCGCGGCGGGCGGCGCGCGACGATCCGGTTGCGCCCCGGCGTGCGCTGGCACGACGGCCGCGCGCTCACGGCGCGCGACGTCGCGTTCACCTTCCGGCGCTTCCGCGCGCGCCCGCACCCGCGCTTCACCCCGCAGCTCGCCGCCGTGGCGAGCGTCCGGGCGACGGACCGCACCACCGTGGTCGTCGAGCTGCGCCATGCGTCGCTCGGCTTTCGCGACCAGCCGCTGGCCGACGTGCCGATCCTGCCGCGGCACCTGTGGCGCGGCGTCCCGCGCGAGGAGCTCGCGCCGGCCGGCCTGCCGGTGGGCAGCGGGCCGTACCGGTTGGTCGAGCACCGGCCGGGCGCGGGCTACCGCTTCCGGGCCAACCGACGCTACTTCCGCGGGCGCCCCTCCGTCGCGCGCATCGACGTCCGCGTGATCGAGGGTGCGGGCGAGACGTTCTCGGCGTTCGAGCGGCGGGCGGTGGACGTCGTGCCCGCGCCGCTGCCGGAGCGCGAGCGCGCGAGGCTCGACGACCTCGGCGTCGAGATCGCGCGCGGCCCCTCGTACGCCGGCACCGTCCTGATGTTCAACCTCCGCCGGCCTCCGCTGGACCGCCTCGAGGTGCGGCGAGCGATCGCCGCGGCGCTCGACCCGGCCCGACTCGCCCGGGCGGTCTCGGGCGCGGCGGCCGCCGATCGCGGCTACCTGCACCCGCGGTCGCCGTGGGCCCCGCGCGCGCCGCTCGAGCGGCCGCCGGCGGCGACGGTCGCCATGGCGCCGCTGACGATCGCCGTCTCCGACGCCGACCCGACGCGCCTGCAGGTGGGCCGGGAGGTCGTGCTCGCACTGCGTCGCGCCGGCGTCGACGCCGCCCTGCGGCCGCTGGCGCCGCCCCTGCTGGCTGCGGCGGTCGGGCAGGACGGGGCACCGCCTGACTTCGACGCGGCCATCTGGAGCTCTCCGCCGCTGGCCTCCTACGACCCCGACTTCCTGCGGGTGGTCTTCGGAGCCGGGCAGCCGCTCAACTACAGCGGCTTCAGCAGCCCGCGCTTCGAGGAGCTCGCCCAGCGCGTCGCCGCGGCGCCGACGCGCGCCGAGCGGCGGGCGGCGGTGCGCGAAGAGCTGCGGCTGCTGGCGGACGAGCTCCCGGTGGTCCCCCTGATCTTCCAGGAGGGTACGTTCGCCTACCGGCGGGGGCGCCACGACGGCTGGGTCTTCGTCAAGGGCGCCGGCATCCTCGACAAGCGCTCCTTCTTCGCTCGGCGGCGGGCCGTCCGCCCGCGCGGCGCCGCACCGGCCCCTCCGGCGGCGGCCGGCGACTCCTCGACCGGCCTGGCCGGATGGCTCGCCGCCGGGGCGGCGATGGCCGCCCTCGCACTCGCGGGTGCTGCAGCGCGCCGCCGCCGCGGATAGCGTCTCGGTCGTGCGGCGCCGGCGGCCAGCGGATGACAAGCCCTCGGTGGGGATCTGGTTCCTGGTCGCGATCCTGCTGCTGCTCGCGCTCTACCTGACCGCCGTCGAGCTCTCGCGGCCGCACGTCGACGGAGACCGGCTGCGCATCGACCAGTTCCTCACCGCCGTCGACGACGGTCGCGTGCGCACCGCGCGCGTGCTCGATGCCGACGGCATCGTCATCGGCTCGTACGAGCGGCCGGACGGCGTGATCGCCCGGTACAACGCGCGCTACCTGCGCATGGAGGGCCAGGGCTCGCTGGTCGACACCCTGGTCGACGCGGGCGTGCCGACCACGATCGACCAGCAGGACCTCAAGGCCCTCGTCCTGCCGGCGGTGCTCATCCTCTTCCCCGCGCTGATCGTCGTCCTGGTCTTCGCCTACTTCATCCTGTCGGCGCGCGCGCGAACCGGGCTGTTCGCCGTCCGCAGCGGCGCGAGGCGGATCGGCTCCGAGCACACCCGCACGACCTTCGCCGCCGTCGCGGGGCAGGAGGTGGCGGTCGCCGAGATGCGCGAGGTCTCGGAGTTCCTGTCGGCGCCGAGGAAGTTCGCGGCGCTCGGCGTCTCGATGCCGAAGGGCGTCCTCCTCTACGGTCCCCCCGGCTGCGGCAAGACGCTGCTCGCCCGCGCGCTCGCGGGCGAGACGGGCGCGGCGTTCTTCTCGATCTCCGGCGCCGACTTCGTCGAGCTCTACGTGGGCGTCGGCGCGGCGCGCGTGCGGGACCTGTTCAAGGAGGCGCGCGAGCACGCGCCGGCCATCGTCTTCATCGACGAGCTCGACACGCTCGCCCGCCGGCGCAGCTCGGGGGCGGCCGCCGCCGCCTCGAGCGACAGCGAGCAGGAGCAGGCGCTCAACCAGCTGCTCGCCGAGATGGACGGCTTCTCGCCGCTGGACCGGATCCTCGTCGTGGGGGCCACCAACCGCCCGGACACGCTCGACCCCGCGCTGCTGCGGCCGGGGCGGCTCGACCGCTCGATCGGCCTCGAGCTGCCCGACGAACGCGGCCGCCATGCGATCCTCGAGGTCCACGCGCGGGGCAAGCCGCTGGCGGGCGACGTCGACCTGCGCGCCGTCGCCGAGGCGGCGGTCGGCCTCACCGGAGCCGATCTCGCCAGCGTCGTCAACGAGGCCGGGCTGCTGGCGACGCGGGCGGGGCAGCGGCAGATCACGCGGGCGCACCTCGAGCAGGCCCTCCGGCGCATCGTCGAGGCGCCCGAGCGCCAGCGCCGCCTGTCGATGCGCGACCGCACCATCGGCCAGCGGACCCTCGCCGAGGACCGCGTGACGTTCGCCGACGTCGCCGGCGTCGACGCGGTCGTCGACGAGCTCAAGGAGATCCGCGACTACCTCAGCGCGCCCGACCGTTTCGCGGCGCTCGGCGCGCGCATTCCCCGTGGCTACCTGCTCTCGGGTCCGCCCGGGTGCGGCAAGACGCTGGTCGCGCGCGCGGTGGCCGGCGAGGCCAACGCCGTGTTCATCTCGGCGGCGGCGACGGCGTTCGTGGAGCGGCTGGCGGGTGAGGGCGCCGCGCGCGTGCGCGACCTGTTCGCGGAGGCGCGGTCGGTGGCGCCGGCGATCCTGTTCATCGACGAGATCGACGCCATCGGCGGCGCGCGCGGCGCCGCGGCCGGCGACGACGGCGAGCGCCACCAGACTCTCAACCAGATCCTGATCGAGCTCGACGGCTTCAGCCAGCGGGCCGGCGTCGTCGTGATCGCGGCGACGAACCGCCCCGACACGCTCGATCCGGCGCTCGTGCGGCCGGGCCGCTTCGACCGCCACATCACGATGGACCTGCCGGACGTCGGCGCGCGCCGCGAGATCCTCGCGCTGCACGCGGCCGGCAAGCCGCTGGCCTCCGACGCCGACCTCGACGCCCTGGCGCGGCTCACGCGCGGGATGTCGGGCGCCGATCTGGCCAACGTGATCAACGAGGCGGCGCTGCTGGCCGCACGGCGCGGTGCGACCGCCGTGGCTGCGCGCGACCTCGAGGAGGCGCTCGAGCGCGCGGAGCTCGGCATCGGCGGTGCCGCTCGGATGTCGGACGAGGAGCGGCGGATCGTCGCGTACCACGAGGCGGGCCACGGCCTCGTGGCGATGGCGCTTCCCGGCGGCCGCGTCCTGCACAAGATCTCGATCCTGCCGCGGGGCCGCTCGCTCGGCGGCGCCTGGCTGGCCGAGGCCGACGAGCGCCGCATGCACTCGCGGGCGCTGCTGCTCGAGCGGATGGCGACCCTGCTCGCCGGGCGCGCGGCGGAGGAGCTCGTCTTCGGTGACGTCACCGACGGGGCGAGCGGCGACCTCGTCGTGGTCACGGACATCGCGCGCCGGATGGTGTCGGAGCTCGGGATGAGCCGGCGTGTGGGCCCGCTGCACCTCGACGGTGGCGCGGCCGTTTCCGACGAGACGGCGCGCGTGGTCGACGCCGAGGTGCGCGCGCTCGTCGCCGAGGCCGAGCGGATGGCCGCGCGGGTCCTCGACGATTCGCGCGGCGCGCTCGACCGGCTCGCCGGCGCGCTGCTCGAGCACGAGACGCTGACGCTGGCGCAGGCCGAGGAACTGGTGCGCGGCGGCCCCGCCCGCGCGTAGAGTGCAAGCCATGAAGCTCGTCGTGGCCGGCAAGGGCGGCGTGGGCAAGACCACGATCGCCGGGACGCTCGCCCGCGCCCTCGCGCGGTCGGGCCATGACGTGCTCGCGCTGGACTGCGACACCAACCCGATGCTGGGGATCTCGCTCGGCGTCGGGGCCGAGCGCACCGACGAGCTCGTCGCGGTCCGCCAGGGCGTCGAGGAGGGCTCGGTCGCCCACGAGCCGACGCCCGCCGGCATGGCGGAGGCGTTCGGCGCCGACGCGCCGGAGGGCGTGCGGCTGGTGGTCGCGTCGCGGCTGGACCGCGTGGATCCCGGCTGCACCTGATGCGGCGTCTCGGCGGAGCAGTTGCTCCGCGAGTTCGAGGGCGAGGATCGGGTGGTGCTCGGCGATCTCGAGGCCGGCGTCGGCACGCTGCTGCGGATGGGCGATCGCGGCGCCGATCTCGCGCTCGTGGTGACGCAGCCGACCGCGAAGTCGATGGAGGTCGCGCGCCGCGGGCTGCTGATCGCCGCGGCGCGCGACGTGCCGGCCATCCTCGTCGCCAACCGGGTCGCCGGCGACGACGACCTGGAGTTGATCCGCTCGACGCTGGCGCCGGAGGTCCCGGTGGTGGCGGTGCCGGACGATCCGGCGGTGGCGCGGGCCGACGAGCAGGGGCTGGCGCCGGCGGACGCGGCACCGGACGGGCCGGCGGTGCGCGCGGTCGAGGCGCTCGCCGCGCGGGTGGCGGCGCTAGCGCGCGCGTAGCCCGGCCGCGGCGTAGGCCATGTACAGCGGCTCGCACCAGAGCACGACGAAGCGCACGTCGGAGGCGCGCAGCCGGCGCGGCAGCAGGTAGTTCTGGCTGCCCGCCGTCGACTTCAGCTCGCCGATGCTGACGTGGCGGGCGCGGACGGCCGCGCGGCTGGTGGCGGGCCTGCGGCCGCGGCCGACCCAGATCTCGAGGTCCGTGCTGGGCGTGGTCCTGAAGTGCTCGAAGCGCAGCGCCAGCCGCCCGCCCGGGAGGCGGTGCAGCGCGACCGCGCCCTCACCGCGGCGCTCGATCGGGCGGAACTCGCCGCGGGCCAGCCGGGCGGCGCCCGGCGCGCGCATCTCGGGGAGCGGCGGCTCGCGCAGCGGCGTCGCGACCTGATGCTCGACGACGGCCGACCAGGCGCCGCTCGCGCGCACCGCCAGCCGCATCCGGCCACCGCGGACGGCGGGCGCCTCACCGCGGCCAGGGCAGCGCCCGTCGACCAGCGGGTCGGCGTCCGCCGCGGGCGGGTCGAGGCGCATCGTGATCGCGCCGGCGCCGCGGCAGCGCCAGCGGATCCGCCACTGGATCGACTTGCCGGGGATCTCGAGCGTCCGCGTCGCGTCGCCGTCGGCCCGCAGTCGCGCGAGCCGCACCCAGCGCGGCGCCGCCGCGTCGCGCTCCTCGGGCGGCAGCACCGCCGTCGGCTCGACCTTCGAGAACGGGTCGGGCGCCGCGGGCTCGCGCGCGCCGCCGCAGCCGGCGAGGGCAACGGCCGCCGCGACCAGCGCGGCCGGGCGCCTCATCCTGCGGTCCCGTCGGCGCGCGCCCGCGCGACGGCCCGTCGGCCGATCGCGCGGCCCATTCGCAGGCCTGCGTCGTTGTCGAAGCGGAAGTGGATCCCGCCGTACAGCCGCGACTGCGCGGCCTCCTCGGCCTTCGCCGCGAACAGGTCCGCCTGGTCGGGGAAGAGGTGCGCGAGCACGGTCGCGGCGGCCGCCGAGTAGGCCGAGTGCCCGGAGGGATAGGAGGGGAACGTCGGCGTCGGCAGCAGCGGCTGCCAGCCCTGCGCCAGCCCGAGGTCGGCGACCGCGTTGACCGGCCGCGCCGACCAGTACGCGTACTTGGCGTCCCACGTCGCCACGCCGGCGTCGGCGAGGGCCGCGTTGAGCAGCGCGAACGTCCGCGCCGACCGGAACGGGCTCAGCCGCCGGTCCCGCACCACCTCGAGCGCCACCTGGTTCCAGATGCCCGGCGGCAGCCCGGTGTTCTCGCCGCCCGCCCAGAAGCGGGCGATGCGGGTCTGCTCCGGCGTCAGCGAGCGTCCCACCCGCACGACCTCGGCGGCGGCCGCCAGGTACTCGGGCGACCCGTACCGTGGCGGCGCCGGCGGGCGAACGGCCGACGGCGACGGCAGCAGCCAGGTGTGCCAACGGGCGGCGAGCGGGGCGACCGGGCGCGCGACCGATCCCGGCGGCGGCGCCCAGGAGCCCCGGTCCCGTGGGCGCGGCCCGTCCCACAGCGGGTCCACGCGGTCGCCGCGGACCCGGCGCACGACGCGCGCGGCGACGCGCCGGCCGAGCTCGAGTCCGGCGCTCGCGGCGGCCGGCGCCGCGCGGCCGGCCGCCACCTCGGCGTCGGCCGCCGCGCGCGCGTCGGCGTCCAGTCTCGCGCCCGGCTCCTCCGGGAACACGGCCTTGAGCGCCCGCGACGCCGCGCCCGCTATCGCCGTGCGGACCGACGGGTGGCCGCCACCATGCACCGTCTGCCAGTGGGCCGCGGCGACGGCGGCGTCGCAGGCGGCGATCGACACCAGCGCGTACGCGCGCGAGGCCGCCGGCGGGTTCTTCGTGTGGTGGGCGACTGAGCCCAGCGCCCGCCGTATCCACGGCGACAGCGGGTCCTCCGGCGCGCGCGGGCGAGCCGTGCCCGATGGTCCGGCGGCGGCCGCGCGAACGGCGGCCCGCCCGGGCGGCGGCACGCGCACCTCGGACGGCGACGCGAGCACCCAGGTGCGCCAGCGGCTCGGATCGTCCGGCTGCTGCGCCCGTCCGTCCGGCTCGCGGCCCGCCAGCGTGGTCGTCGCCGCGGCGACGACCGCCAGCAGTGTCGCCGCCGCCACCCCCGCCCGCAGTACGAGCCGCCGCCGCTCGAGGTCCCTCACGCCGCCGAGGTTAAGGCCGCGGCGTCACAGCTCGCAACGTGCTGCCGCCACCCCGAAACGACGGAGGGCCCGCTCGCGCGGGCCCTCGGGAAGGTTTGCCGCGGCGCGAGGCGCTACTTCTGCTCGACCACCATGGTCTTGACGTCCGCCGTCACGCCGTCGGAGACCTCGACGGTGACGATGTGCGTCCCGACCGTCTTGATGGGGTCCTCGAGGCGGACCTTGCGCTTGTCGACGGTGATGCCGCGCGCGGACTTGATGGCGTCGGCGATGTCCTGCGCGGTGACCGAGCCGAACAGACGGCCGTCCTCGCCGGCCTGGTGGCTGATGGTCAGCACGGTCTTGTTGAGCACCGCCGCGCTCTCCTGCGCGCGCGTGGTCGCCTCGGCGAGCGCACGCTCGGCCGCGGCCTGGCGCTGCGCCGCCGCCTTGATCGAGCCGCGCGTCGCCGGCTCGGCGAGCTTGCGCGGGATCAGGAAGTTGCGCAGGTAGCCCTTCGACACGTCGACGACGGTGCCCTTGTCGCCGAGCTGCTCGACGTCCTGGAGCAGGATGGCCTGCGGCATCAGCGGTCCCGATCGCCGCGGTCGCCGCGGTCGCGGCGGCCACCTTCGCGCTCGCCGCCGGTCGATTCGGCCACGTAGGGCAGCAGCGCCAGCTCGCGGGCGCGCTTCACCGCGCGGGCGACCTGGTTCTGGTGCCGGCGGCAGGCGCCCGTGATGCGGCGCGAGCGGATCTTGCCGCGGTCGGAGATGAACTTGCGAAGGGTCGAGACGTCCTTGTAGTCGACGAACTCGATCTTGTCGCGGCAGTACGGGCACGGCTTGCGCCGGCCGGAGCCGCCTGCACCCTTCTTGTCACGCCGGCGGCTGGTGGGCCGGCTGCGCTGCTTGGCCAATGCGAAATCCTCTGTGGTCGCTTCGTCCGGCGCCGCGCCTACACTCGCGCGCCGGTGTCACCGCCCGCCGCTGACGCCGCTGGTGGGGCCATGTCGACGGGGCCGGTCGCCCGGCTGTGGAGCCCGGAAGTGTAGCGGCGCGCGCTCGCCGCCCGCTGTGCGTGCGAGGATACGCCCGATGCTCCCCGGCGTCGCGTACGGGCGCTCCTACCTCGCCCGCGCGCTCACGCGCAAGCCGGGCGGTCGCCGGGCCCGCCTGCAGTTCCTGCTCGGCGATGGCCCGCTGATGGTGACGGGCGCGCCGCCGGCCAGCGGCCTGCTGCTCTGCCGCCTGCGCGCGTCGCACGTCCAGGCCTGGGGCCTCGTGCGCGGGATCGTCGAGCCGTCCGTGCAGGAAGCGATGCGCCGCCACCTGGCGCCCGGCTCGCGCTTCTGGGACGTCGGCGCCAACGTGGGCTTCTTCTCCCTGCTGGCGGCGCGGCTCGGCGCGACCGTGGACGCCTTCGAGCCCGTGCCCGAGAACGTCGCGGCGCTGCAGGCCGGCGTCGCCGCGAACGCCTACGGCGACCGGATCGCCGTGCACGCCGCAGCGGTCGCCGACGCTTCCGGGCGCGCGGGACTCGTGGTGGTCGACGACCCGAGCTGGTCGCACCTCGCCGACCGCGGCAACCACGCCCGCACGCGCGAGCGCATCGACGTCGACGTGGTCGCGCTCGACGACCTCGACCTGCCGCCGCCCGATCTGGTGAAGATCGACGTCGAAGGCTCCGAAGCCGCCGTCCTGCGCGGCGCGCAGCGGCTCCTGCACGAGCGCCGGCCCGTCCTCGTCGTCGAGCTGCACGAGACCAACGCCGAGGTCTGCGACCTGCTCGAGGGCCACGGCTACGTCCTGGAGAACCTCGACGGCCCGCACCCGCCGCGCGAGGCGGGAGCGGTGCACGTGCTGGCGCGCCCGGCGGGCTGAGGCTGCGCGCCGGCCTTACGGATCCTCGCTCGGCGGTACGGCGGCTGGTGAGGGAGGCGCTACCTCCGGCGCCGGATCCGTGCCGGGTCGACGTGATCGGCGAGATGGGCGAGATGGGCGTGCCGGTTTCGTGCCACCCCCTGCCGATGCCGGAGGTGGTCGGCCACGTGGGCGCTATGCGTGCGGAACACGTGCCAGGTCAGGCGTGGTCCGTGAGGTGGGCGCTATGCGTGCGGACCACGTGCCAGGTCAGGCGTGGTCCGTGAGGTGGGTGCTATGCGTGCGGACCACGTGCCAGGTCAGGCGTGGTCCGTGAGGTAGGCGCTATGCGTGCGGAACACGTGCCACCCCGCGCGGGCGCGGGAGCGAGCGCCGGAACCGGCGCCGCTCCCGCACGGAAGCGGCGCCGCCAGGCGGGCGCCGGCGCCGGAGCGCCGGCGCGAGCGGCCTAAAAGGGGATGTCGTCGTCGGCGGCCGGGCGCGAGCCGGCGCCGGCGCCGGCGGGCGCGAAGTCGTTCGTGTCGACGGGGACGTCGCTGCGCGGGGTGAACCCGCCGCCGCCGCCCATGCCGCCCTCCTCCCGACCGCCCAGGAACTGGACGGCGTCGGCGACGATCTCGACCGCCTGGCGCTTGTTGCCCTGCTGGTCGGTGAACTCGCGCCACTCGAGCCGGCCGTCGATGGCGACCGGGCGGCCCTTGGAGAGGAAGCGCGCGCAGTTCTCGCCCTGGGCGCCCCATACGGTGACGTCGAAGTAGTTGGGCTTGTCGACCCACTCGCCCGTGGTGTTGTCCTTGCGGCGCGTGTTGGACGCGATCCGCAGCGAGCAGACCGAGTTGCCGCTGTTGAGCGACCGCAGCTCGGGGTCGCGGGTGAGGTTGCCGGTCAGGACGACGCGGTTGATGTTGGTGGCAGCCACGCGGGGTTCCTTTCGTGCGCTGAAGGCTGGTGCTGGAAGCTTGGCGGCGAGTCTACGTCGGGGGGCGGCCGCTCCCCTGGAGAAGCCGCACTTTCGACGCTTTCGTCACCGTCTTGGCAGTCGGTCGTGACGAAGGTGACGGTTCGGACACGAAGCATCCTCCGCCGGGCGGCGGAATGACAGCGCGCTTGCATGCGACGCCGTGCGGCACCGGCGGCGCGAGAGGCGGCGGCCCGGCGGCCGCCGGTGGCTACTCCTCCTCGGTGCCCGCGGTGGCGCCGGCCGCGGCCATGCGCAGGTCCGGCGGCGCCGGCGTCCCGGGACGCAGCTTTATGATCCGGTAGCGGTGGACGCCGTCCGTGATCTTCAGCGTGTGGTTGAGGGCGTCCAGCGCGTCGGTGGTCGCGTAGAACTGGACGAGGTGGTAGTCGGCGTCGGCCCGCTTGCGGATCTCGAAGGCGGTGGCGCGAACGCCCCAGTCGTGACGGCCGACGAGCGTGCCGCCGTGCCGCTCGACGAGCGCCTCCACGTCGGCGAGGATCTTCTCGCGGCGGTCCTCCTCGGCCTCGGGGTCGAGCAGGAGGGTCAGGTCGTAGATGGGCGCTTCTCGGGCCATTGCGGCGGCCGATGGTAGCAGGGGGGCGAATCCGCTCCGGGCGGCGACTAGGAGGGGCATGACGTCCGACCTGCTCGCGCGCGTGCGCTGGACCAACGTGGGAATCGTGCTGCTGGCGGCGGGCCTGCTCGCCCTCGTGGCGGGGTGGCCGCTGCTGTCGCCGGAGGCGCCGGCGCTGCCGCGCGGCGACGCCCCGGTGGTGGCCGCGACGCCGGAGCCGGAGCCGGTCGCGCGGCCCGCCGGGACGCGGGGCGACGGCCGCGCGGCGCGGGCGCGGCGCGCCGAGGAGCGGCGGAAGCGGGCGGCGCGGGCGCGGCGGGTCGAGCAGCGGCGCAAGCGGGCGGCGCGGGCGGGGAAGCGCCGGCGCCGGGCCGCGCGAGCGCGTCGCATCGGCGGCGTCCGCAGGCCGGCGCCGGGCGCCACCGCACCGGCGCCGCCGCCGGTGCCCCGCTACGCGCCGGCCGCTCCCGCCCCCGCGTCGCCGGAGTTCGGCTTCGAGGGCTGAGCGGCCGCGCCGCCCGCGCCGCCGCGTCAGTCCCGCCGCGCCGCCGGCGCCGGCTCGACGACCGTGGCGTCCTCGCCGCGCGCCTTGCGCCGGATGTCGCGGATCTGCTCGTCGATCCAGGTGCCCGGATCGCGGTTGGTGAGCACGTCCTTGAGCGCCTCGGCGCGGCAGCGGCGCTCGTCGGCCGGCATGGTCAGGGCCGCGTGGATGGAGTCCGCCAGCTCCTGCACGTCGAACGGGTTCACCGACAGCGCCCACTCGCCGAGCTCCTCGTGCGCGCCCGTGTTCTCCGACAGGATCGAGACGCCGTCGCGCTCGTTGACCAGCGCGGCCTCCTTGGCCACGAGGTTCATGCCGTCGAACATGGCGTTGACCATGATCACGTCGTAGTGCTTGTACGACGCGACCGCCTCCTCGAGGTCGTCGCGGAGCTTGAGGTCGATCGGCATCCAGTCCGTGGTGCCGTGGCGGTGGTTGACCACCGCCACCAGCGCCTCGATGCGCTCCAGGTACTCGGCGTACTCGGCGACGTCCGTCCGCGACGGCATGAGCTGCGCGGTGAAGGTGATCTTCTCGTGGAACTCGGGGTGCTGCTCGAGGAAGATGTCGAACGCGGTGAAGCCGCGCAGGACGTTCTTGGACAGGTCGGCGCGGTCCACGCGCAGGATCGAGTAGTCGCGCCGGCGGGCGAGCAGCCGCTCCTCGAACTCGCGCACGCGCGGGCGCCCGGCCAGCGCCTGGGTCGCGCGCCAGTCGATCGGCAGCGGGTAGGCGCGCACCCAGACCTCGCGGTCCTCCATGTGCACGACCCCGCGCTCGTGGTCGACCTCGAGCCCCATCAGGTCCACGCAGCACTGCAGGAAGTTGCGGCGGTACTGCTTGGTGTGCAGGCCGATGATGTCGTTGGCGAGGATGCCGTGGAAGATCTCCTCGCGGATGTGGTTCGGGAGCACCTTCCAGGCGTCGGACTGCGTCCACGGGATGTGGACGAAGTGGTGCAGGAACGCGTCCGGCCGCGCCTTGCGGATCATCGCCGGCAGCGTGTAGAGGTGGTAGTCGTGGACCATCACGACCGGCTCGTCGGCGCCGTCGATCTCGTCCAGGACGGCCGCGGCGAGGTCCTCGTTGACGACGTTGTAGCCGAACTCGAACGCCTCGACCTCGTGGCGGCGGATGTCCGGCGCGTTGCTCAGGTCCCACAGGTAGTGCTGGATGAACCAGAGCATCGGGTTGGCGAAGATGTTGTAGAAGCGGTCGTAGGCCTCCGGGTCGGACTGCACCAGGCGGACCTTGTAGGCGCCGCCGTCCGGCGCGGAGACCTCGACGGCGCGGCCGCGGTTCTCCGCCGCCACCTGCGCGTCGCGGTCGGTCATCGTGGAGGCGATCCAGACCGCGTCACGGTGGGAGGCGAGCCCGGTCAGCGCCGTCACGAGGCCGCCGGTGCCGCGCTTGACGGTGCCGTCGTCCTGGTAGGTGACCGGACCCCGGTTGGAGACGAGGACCAGCGGCGCGGTCTCGCCGGCCATCAGGCGCTCACCTCCTGGAAGATCCGCAGGTAGTCGCGCAGGTAGCGCGGCGTGAGGAAGTGCCGGCGGACGTGCTCCTTGCCGTGGCGGCCGAGTTCGCGCGCCCGCTCGGGGTCGCGCAGGATCTCCAGCGATCGGGCCGCGCAGTCCTCCACCGTGGAGACGAGGTACCCGGACACGCCGTCCTCCACTTGCAGCGGGATGCCGCCGACGTCGCCGCCGATGAACGGCCGGCCCTTCCAGAGGGCCTCCGACACCGTCAGGCCGAACCCCTCGCGGGTGGACTTCTGGATCAGCACGTCCGCCAGCGACTGGAACGCGTTGACCTCGATCGCGCCGACGTTGTTGAAGTTGTTGAGGATGAAGATGTCCGGATCGCCCCCGGCGTGCGCGACGGTCGCGTTGTAGAAGTCCCAGCCCTCGGGGTCGTCGGAGGCCATCGAGCCGACGAGCGCGAGCTGCACCTCGGGCATCTCCTGCTTGACCAGTCGGTAGGCGTCGATGACGCCGAGCGGGTCCTTCCACGGGTCGAAGCGCGAGACCTGGCACATCAGGGGTCGCGACGTGTCGATGCCGAACTGCGAGCAGACGAACACGGCGTCGTCGCGCGACAGCGCCATGTTCTTCGGCGTGAGCGGGTCGATGGCCGGCGGGACGATGTTGACGCCGCCGTTGGAAAGGCCGGCGGGCACGTATGTCTCCACGTGAAACAGGGACGCCTCGTAGGGCCCGAGGAAGGGCAGCAGCTGCTCCATCGTCGCCGGGTTCGGCGTCGAGACGTCGATGTGGCAGCGCCACACCCAGTGCGCCGCCTTCTCGGGCACGAGCGTCCGGATCGCCGCCGGCTGCGGGTCGTGCACCACCGCGAAGTCCCACCCGCGCGAGAGCTCGCGGGCGTTCATCTCGTTGTACTGGCGCCAGGTGGCCCACTGCTCGGGCGACAGGTCGTCCGGATGGCCCTGGAGCGCGTTGTGCATGAGCTTCGTGGCGTTGAAGAACTCCTCGCGGCCGTAGATGACGTGCCACTCGGTGTCGAGGCCGGCGTCGCGCATCAGCGGGATCAGCGTGTAGAGGATCTCGGCGACGCCGCCGCCGAACGCGGTCGCCGAGAGGTGCAGCACGCGCTTGCCGCGCAGCGGCTCGGCCAGCTCGCGGATCTCCTCGACCAGCGGCCGGCCGACGATGTGGGTGTAGTCGGCCAGGCTCTTGTTGGCGACCGCGACCGGCTGGAGCACGGCGGGGAGGCTACCTGCCGCGCGGCGGCTCGACCGTGAGCGGCCGCTCGCCCAGGCGCACCTGGACGGTGCGCTTGTCCTCGCCGCGGTAGACCTCGACCGCGACCGTCTGGCCGGGCCGCAGGTGCGCGATCGCGTCGGCCAGGTCGTTGGCGTCCTCGATCGGCGTGTCGCCCACCCGGACGACGACGTCGCCGCCGGCCTTGAACCGGCCGGCCTGGAAGGTCACCTCGCGCTCGCCGCCGCCCCGCAGCCCCGCGCGGGCGCCGGGGCCGCCCGGCGTCACGTCCTGCAGCCACGCGCCGTCGTCGACCGGCAGGTCGAAGCGCTCGGCCAGCTGCGGGTAGACGTCCGACGACGAGACGCCGAGATAGGCGTAGCGCACCTCGCCCTCCTCGCGCAGCTGCTCGACCGAGCGCTTGACGAGGTCGACCGGCACGGCGAAGCCGACGCCCTCGCCGCCGCCCGACGTGGTCCGGATCTGCTGGTTGACGCCGATCACTCGCCCGCGCGCGTCGACGAGCGGGCCGCCCGAGTTGCCGGGGTTGATCGCCGCGTCGGTCTGGATCGCGCCGGCGATGGCGAAGCTGGTGAGCGACTGCACGTCGCGCTCGACCGCCGAGACCACGCCCACCGACAGCGACTGCTCCTCGCCGAACGGCGAGCCCATCGCCGCCACCGGCTCGCCCACCTCGACCGACTCGTCCGTCCCGAGCGGGAGCGGGTTGAGCTCGAGCCCGGCGGGGTCGATCTTCAGCAGCGCGATGTCGGCGTTGGGGTCGTAGCCGACGATCCGCGCGCTCACGCGGTTGCCGTCGGCGAACTGCACGTACACCTGGCGCGCCTTCTTGATGTCGTCCGCCTCGCCCGAGGTGACGACGTGCGCGTTCGTGACGATCTCGCCCTCGCCGTTGAGGACGAAGCCGGAGCCCAGGCCGCTGTCCCCGCGGTCGCCGCCGCCGCCGCGCAGCAGCGACTCCAGCCCGGCCTCGCTGAAGACGGACATCACCGTCACGACGCCCGGGGACTCGCGCTTGTAGATCGTGCGCGGATCGAACGCGCCGCCGTCGCCCGCGACGTCCTCGACGACCTCGACTCGCGTGGTGGTGGTCTCGACGACGGTCGACCCGTCGCGGCGCTCGGCGCCGCCGCCGGCGGGCTCGCCGCACGCCGCGAGCGCGAGCGCGGCCACCACGGCCGCCGCGAGCGACCCCGGGCGCGTCATGCCGGCAGCACCAGCGTGAAGCGGGTCGCGCCGGGCGCGGACTCCGCGGTCAGGCGCCCGTGCATGTGGCCGGCGAGCTCGGACGCGATGGCGAGGCCGAGGCCGGCGCCCTGGGCATCGTGGGAGGAGAAGAACGGTTCGAAGATGTGGGGCATGGATTGACGCTTGATCCCGAGGCCGGTGTCGGTGACCGACAGCCGCACCTCCCCGTCGGCCCGCGCGGCGGAAACGGTGACGCGCGTGCCCGGCGGGGTGTGCACGAGGGCGTTGTCGACGAGGATACGGAGCACCTGTGCTACCCGTTCCGGGTCGCACTCCACCTCGAGCTCGTCGGGCGACACCTGCACGCTGACATCGGCGCCGTGGCGCTGGATCGCGGGGGTGAACTCGGCGGCGACGTCCCGTGCCAGCGCGCCGAGGTCCGTCGGCTCCGGCCGCAGCTCGAGCGACCCGGACTCCATGCGCGAGAGGTCCAGCAGCTCGGTGGTGAGCTTGCGCAGGCGGTCGACCTGCCCGCGCACCTGCTCGACGAACTGGCGCCGGGTCTCGTCGTCGAGCTCCTCGTCGGCGAGCAGCTCGAGGAAGCCGCCGAGCGAGAACACCGGGGTGCGCAGCTCGTGCGACGCGGTGGCGATGAACTGCTCGCGCGCGACCTGCAGCTGCGCGAGCTGGCGCTGCATGTCCTCGAACGCGTCCGCCAGCCGCGCCAGCTCGTCGTCGCCGCCGACGTCGACGCGGGTCGAGAAGTCGCCGGCGGCGACCTGGTGGGCGGCCGCCTCCAGCCGCCGCACGCGCGCGGTCAGCGCGCGCGCCACGAGGTAGCCGCCGACGACGGCGACGCCGAGGGCGATCGCACCCCACAGCAGCATGCGGCGGCGGATGAACGCGACGTTGGAGGTCACCGCCTCGAGGTCGTCGGAGAAGACCGCCACCTTCGCCACCCGCGGGCCGTCGCGCAGCGGGACCGCGACCTCGGCGATGCGGCCGCGCCGCGTCGGCTCGGTGCCCAGCACCGTCCGCCGCGAGCGCGCCGCCTCCTCCGCCACGGCGAAGCGCGTGTCGGCGGGGTCGGCCTCCGGCTGGGAGTCGATCGCGATGGTCAGCCCCTGGCCCTCCGTGCCGTCGGCGACGTCGAGCAGCGTCACGCGCGCCCCGGCGCGCGCGGCCGCAACCGCCACCCGTCGCTCGACGATCTCCTGCGGGACGCGCCGCCCGACCGTCGCCGCCAGCGGCCGCACGTGCACGCGCGCCGACTCGGCCAGCGCGTCGAGCTTCTGCTGGCGCAGCTCGCCCTCGAGCGGCGGCACGACGGCGAGGTAGACGACGAGGATCGCGCCGAGGACGATCAGCCCGAACAGCAGGGCGAGCCGGTTGCGCAGCGAGCGGATGCGCCCCACGGCCGGCTACTCCACGTCGCGGAAGCGGTAGCCGACGCCGCGCACCGTGAACAGGTACTCGGGCTCCTTGGCGTCCCGCTCGAGCTTCTCCCGCAGGTGGCGGATGTGGACGTCGATCGTCCGCGGGTCGCGGTACGCCGAGTCGCCCCACACGCGCGTGAGCAGCATGTCGCGCGTGAACACGCGGCCCGGGCTGCGCGCGAGCGCGGTCAGGATCTCGAACTCGACGTAGGTGAGCTGCACGAGCTCGCCGCGCATGTCGACCGTCCGCTTGGCCGGGTCGATGCGCAGGTCGAGCGTCTCGATCGGCGCCTCGTCCTCGGGATCGGTGCGGGCCAGCGCCGAGCGCCGCAGGACCGCCTTGACGCGCGAGCGGAACTCGCGCAGGGAGAACGGCTTGGTGATGTAGTCGTCGGCGCCCAGCTCGAGCCCGAGCACCTTGTCGAGCTCCTCGGCCTTGGCCGTGAGCATGATGATCGGCACGAGCTTGCCCGGCCCGGTCTGCGCGCGCAGGCGCCGGCAGACCTCGAGGCCGTCCATGCGCGGCAACATCAGGTCGAGCACCACGAGGTCGAACGCCTGCTCGCTGAAGCGCGCCAGCGCCTCGCGGCCGTCCGAGACCGTGACGACGTCGTAGCCGTCGCGCTGGAGGGGGAAGGACAGCAGGGTCTGGATCGGCTGCTCGTCGTCGACGAGGAGGATCCGTGGCGGGCGGTCGGGCACCTATAGGAAGGGTAGGCCGCGCGGGGCGTCACAATGGGCCGGGTGCTCGACCATCGCGTGTACCGGGCCGCGTTCGTCCCGGCGCTGGTCGCGCTGTTCGTGGCCGCGTTCTCGCTCGGGGACCGTCCGGCGGCGCGCACGACCCGCCTGGCCCCCGACGCCTTCGACGCGGCGCGCGCCTTCGGCGCGGCCTCTGCGCCCCAGCGCAACTCGCTGCGCGAGCTGGCGGCGGCGTTCCCCGCGCGCGAAGCCGGCTCGTCCGGGGACGCGCGCCTGGCGGACCGGGTGGCGCGCTGGTTCGAGACGACGGGGTTCGTCGACGCGCCGGCCATCGGCCGCGAGCGCTTCCGCGCCGAGACGCCGCGCGGGCCGGTCGAGCTCGAGAACGTCGTGGCGACGCGCCAGGGTCTCTCCTCGCGCAGCGTCGTCGTGCTCGCGCACCGCGACGCGCGGCGCGGCCCGGCGGCGGCCGAGCTCTCCGGCACCGCCGCCCTGCTCGAGCTCGCGCGCGTGCTCGCCGACCGCGACCTGCGCAAGACGGTCGTGCTCGCGTCGGTCTCGGGCGGGACGGGCGGCTTCGAGGGGGCGCGCCGCGCCGTCGACGCGGCGCCCGGGACCGTCGACGCGGTGCTCGTCCTCGGCGACCTGGCGTCCGAGCGGGTGCGGCGGCCGTGGGTGGTGCCGTGGGCCAACGGCCGCCCGCCGGCGCCGCACGCGCTGCGCCGCACCGTCGAGGCGGCGCTGCGGCGCGAGGCGGGCGAGGACGCCGGCCGCGACCGCGCGAGCGTGCAGTGGGCGCGGCGGGCCCTGCCGATCAGCCTCTCCGAGCAGGGCGTCGCGGGCGCCGGCGCGCGCCCGGCGGTGCTCGTGTCGGCCAGCGGCGAGCGCGGCCCGGAACATGACGCCCCGATCTCCCGCGCGCGGTTCGAGACGTTCGGGCGCGGCGTGCTGCGCGCGCTCACCGCGACGCTCGACGCCGGTTCGATCGAATCGTCCGCGGTCACCGGGCCGCTGCGCCCCGCGTTCGAGCGCGCGGACGGCATCGTCGTGATGGGGCGCCTGTCGCCGGAGTGGTCGCTGCGGCTGCTCGTCGGCACACTGCTGCTGCCGGCGCTGCTGGCGGCGATCGACGGCTTCTTCCGGGTGCGCCGGCGCGGGCTGCCGATGGGCCGCTGGCTGCTGTGGAGCGCGAGCTTCGCGCTGCCCTTCCTGCTCGCGTGGGGCTGGGCCCGCCTGCTCGACGTGACGGGCGCGGTGCCCGCGCTCCCGGTGCCGGCGGCGGGGGGCAAGGTGCCGCTCGAGACGGCCGGCTGGATCGGTATGGCGTCGACGGCGGTCGTCGTCGCGCTCGGGCTGTTCGCGCTGCGGCCCCTGCTGCTGCGCCGCGCCGGGCCGCGCGGCGGCGCGGCCGCGGGCGGCGCGGCGGCCGCCACCGGCCTCGGGCTCTCGCTGCTGGGGGTCGCGGTGTGGGTCTTCAACCCCTACGCTGCGGCAGTGGTGGTCGGAGCCGCGCACCTGTGGCTGCTCGCGCCCGCGCCGGGCAACCGGCTGCGCGGGCCGTACGCGGTGGCGGCGGTGCTCGGCGGCCTGCTCGCGCCGCTCGCGGTCGCCTGGGTGTACGTCGCCGCCTGGGGCGTCGGCCCGGTCGAGGCCCTGTGGACGCTCTGGGGCGCCCTCGCCGGGGGCGCGATCGAGCCGGGCGCGGCGATCGTCCTGTGCGCGCTCGCCGGCGCGCTGTGCGCCACGATCGCCGCGCTGTGGGCGCGCCGCCGCACGGCGGCGGCGGCCCCGTCCGAGCGCATCGTCACCCGCGGCCCCCGCGGCTACGCCGGGCCCGGCTCGCTCGGCGGCACGGAGTCGGCGCTGCGCCGATGACCGTCGTGCGCGAGCCGGCCGCCGGCCCCGGTTCTCCCCGCCGGTCCTCGGGGCGCTCGACCGTGCGCGCGCTGTCGACCGTCCTGATCGTGTCGGGGCTGCTGCTGCTCGCCGACGCGGTCCTCACGGTGGTGTGGCAGGAGCCGCTGTCGGCGCTCTACGCGCGCATCCAGCAGGACAAGCTCGACGGCCAGCTCGACGACCTCGCGCGCCAGGCCCCGACCGTGGTCGACCGGCGCGCGCTGGCCGAGCTGCCCGACGGCGACAGCCGCCTCGCGTTCGCCGCGCGCTCGCTGGATCGCCGCGCCCGCGCCGGCCAGCCGATCGGGCGCATCCGCATCCCCCGCGTGGGGCTGTCGAAGGTCGTGGTCGAGGGCACGGGAACCGACGACCTCAAGCGCGGGCCGGGCCACTACCCGGCGACGGTGCTGCCCGGCGCCCCGGGGACGGTCGGGATCGCCGGGCACCGGACGACGTACGGCGCGCCGTTCCGGCGCCTGGACAAGCTGCGCCGCGGCGACCGCATCGCGATCGACATGCCGTACGGCACGTTCACCTACCGCGTCGAGCGCACCCGCATCGTCGCGCCCACCGCCACGGAGGTCGTGCGGCGCGTCGGCTACGACCGGCTGGTGCTCACCGCGTGCCACCCGCTGTACTCCGCGGCCCAGCGGATCGTGGTGTTCGCGCGCCAGGTGAACGCGCGCGAAGGCGGCGGGCTCATCTAGCGCGTCGCGCGGTTCGGGTCAAGACCTGATCGGAAACCGTCCGGAAACGGCCGATCCGGTCACATGATGACCGCGACACGCCGATATTCAGGCACAGGTCGCCGGTCTCCGAGCCGGGGCCTCCGGGCCTCCGGTGGAGCCGGAACCCTCTCCGCTTCCTGGCACGGGAGCGGCCGCAGGACGGGCCGCATGGACGACACGAGAGACGACACCCTGCAGCGCATCCGCGAGAGCGTCGCCCGGCAGGAGTACCGGGTCGAGCCGGCTGCGGTCGCCGAGGCGATCCTCCGGCGGCTGCTCGCCGGGCGCGCCCTCGACACGCGCCCGGAGGAGCGCGAGTGACTCAGCCGGGCGGGCCGCCGAGGCCGTGCTCGTGGCCGCGCCAGCCGCCGGCGTCCGGCGGGAACCCCCGCAGCACCAGCTCGGGCGGCCCCGCGGCGACTTCGCCGATCCAGGTCAGCGCGACCGCCCGCTCGGCGTCACGGCGTCGCTGCGGCGGCACGCAGGCCAGCAGCTCGTAGTCCTCGCCGCCGGTGGCGGCGAGCCGGAGGGCGCTCGTCCCGAGCGCTCGTGCCACCTCCTCGACGTCCGCGGCGATGGGCAGGGTCGCGGCGTCGAGGAGGAGGCGGACGCCACTGGCGCGGGCGACGTGGCGGGCGTCGGTGGCCAGCCCGTCGGACAGGTCGATCATCGCGCCGGCCCCGGCGGCCGCCAAGGCGGCGCCCTCGGCCAGCCGCGGGCGGGGGCGCAGGTGACGCCCGACCAGCCCGGCCGAACCGGCCGCGCGCCCCTCGAGCACCGCCAGGCCGGCCGCCGAGGCGCCGAGGTCGCCCGTGACCGCCACGAGGTCGCCGGGGCGCGCACCGTCGCGCCCCACCGGCGCGGCCGGGTCGGCCGCCCACCCCGTCACCGTCACGGCCACCATCAGGACCGGGCCGGAGGCGAGGTCGCCGCCGGCGATCGTGGTCGAGGTCTCGGCCGCGAGCGCCTGCGCGCCGGCGTGCAGGTCGAGGACCGCCGCGGCGTCGAGCTGCGGCGGGACGACCACCGCGAGGTACGCCTCGCCGGCGTCGACGCCCATGGCCGCGAGGTCGGAAAGCGCGCCGGCCAGCGCCCGCCAGCCGACGTCGGCCGGCGATGCCGCGCCGAGGCGGAAGTGCGTGCCGTCGACCATCACGTCGACGGACGTCACCGCGGCCCCGGCGCCCTGCGTGCGCACCACGGCCGCGTCGTCGCCCAGCCACCGCACGACGCGCGACCCGGGCGCGGGCACGAGCGCCGCGGCGATGGCCTCGATCAGGGCGAGCTCGCCCATGCCGCGGCCGCGCTCAGCGGTGCCGGTAGACGATGCGGGCGCGGTTGAGGTCGTAGGGCGAGACCTCGACCCGCACGCGATCGCCCGGGAGGATGCGGATGCGGAAGCGCCGCATCTTGCCGGCCACGTGCCCCAGCACCTCGTGGCCGTTGTCGAGCTTGACGCGGAACATCGCGTTGGGCAGGGCCTCGGTGACCTCGCCCTCGAATTCGACCTTCTCCTCCTTGCTCAAAGCGTCCGGAGGTATACCAGCCCGTCCGGAGGCCGCCAACGCCTCCGCCGGCGTCAGCCGTCGTTGCCGCCCGCCGGCGCACCGGCGCCGCCGCCGCCCTGCGGCGCGGGCGGTTCCTGCTGCGGCTGCGATTCGTAGAGGTCCGGGTCGTAGGTCGTGCCGCCGTCGGTCTCGCCCTGGGTGCCGTTGGGCTGCGTGCCGCCGGTGGTCGGCGGCACCGCGGGCGCGGTCGTCCCGTACGGGTTCGGCGTCGGCGACGCGTACGGGCCGGTGGGCGCGCCGCCGTTGGCGTACTTGCCGAAGAACTTCGAGAAGGCCACCGGCTTCTTCGGCGGCGGGAAGTCGCCGCAGTAGCGCCCCTTCGCGCGCTTCATGTAGGCGCCCCAGATCTCCGACGGGAACGTCGCGCCGGCGACGGGGCCGCCGCGGTACTCGCTCAGCATGTGGATCGACGCCTGCGGATAGCCGACCCAGACCGCCGTGGACAGCCGCGGCGTGTAGCCGACGAACCAGGCGTCGGAGTGCTCGGACGTCGTGCCGGTCTTGCCGGCCGCGGGGCATCCGATCTGCGCCGCCTGGCCCGTGCCGCGCTCCATGTTCATCCGCAGGATCCGCGTCGCCTCGGCGGTCACGCCGTCCTGGAAGCGGCGCTCGGAGAACGGCCGCAGCTCCTTGGGGAGGTCGCGCCCCTGGAGCACGTCGCCGTCGGCCGTGCGGATCTTGGTGATCGCGATCGGCTTGCGGTAGACGCCGCCGGACGCGATCGTGGCGTTGGCCGTGGCCATCTCGAGCGGCGAGACGCCGATGGTCAGGCCGCCGAGCGCCTCGCCCGGGTAGCCGTCGAGCTTGGTCTCGATGCCCATGTCGTAGGCGGTCTGCTTGACCGCGTCCGGGCCCACGTCGAGCGCGAGCTGCTGGTAGACCGAGTTGTCCGAGCTCAGCGTCGCCTGCGTGAGGTTGATGGAGCCCTTGTACGTGTTGTCGTAGGTCTTGACCTTGATCGGGCCGTAGCCCGGAGCGACGAAGTCCAGCGGCTTGGAGACGTACGTGGTCGCGTCCGGATCGACGCCGCGGCGCAGCGCCGCCATCAGGGCCATCACCTTGAAGGTCGACCCCGGCTGGCGGTGGCCCTGGGCGGGGAGGTTGAACTTCGACTTGCCGTAGTCGGCCGACGAGGCCATCGCGCGGATGTGGCCGTTGCGCGCGTCGACGGTGACCACCGCGCCGGAAGGGCCGACGCCGGCCAGCGCGTTCTGCACCGACTCGCGCGCCGCGCGCTGCATGTCGAGGTCGAGGGTGGTGTGGACGCGCAGGCCGCCCTGGCGCACCGTCCGCGCCGGGAAGGCCTCGTAGAGCTTGTCCTTGACGTAGTCGAAGAAGAACGACTCGCGGCGCTTGACGAAGTAGCTGCCGACCTTGACGCCGAGGGGCGCGTTGCGGGCCTTCTGCGCCTCCTCGCGCGTGATGTGGCCCTGGCGCTCCATCGCCGCCAGCACCTCGTTCCGGCGCCGCTTGGCCTCGGACTCGGCGCGGAACGGCGAGTAGTCCGACGGCGCCTGCGGCAACCCGGCGAGCAGCGCCGCCTCCGGCAGGGTCAGGTCCTGCACGTTCTTGTCGAAGAACATCCGCGCCGCGGCCCAGGCGCCGATGGCCGACTGGCCGCCGTAGGTCCCGAACGGGACCGTGTTGAGGTAGGTGGTCAGGATCTGCGCCTTGGAGTGCGTGTTCTCGTACTCCTCGGCCAGCTTGGCCTCGCGGATCTTGCGCTGGTAGGTCCGCTCCCTGGTGATGTACAGGTTGCGGATCAGCTGCATCGTGATCGTCGAGCCGCCCTCGACCGTCCTGCCCGACTCGAGGTTCTTGACCGCGGCGCGGACCACGCCGACGTAGTCGACGCCCTTGTGGCTGTAGAAGCGCTCGTCCTCGATCGCGACGGTCGCGTCCTTGAGGTTCTGCGGGATCTGCCAGCCGGGCACGGCCTTGCGCAGCTGGTTGGCCTGGATGACGCCGAGCTTCTGCCCGTCGGCGGCGTAGACGATCGAGAAGCCGCCGGGGTTGCGCGGCTTGAGCGAGTCCAGCGGCGGCGCGGACGCGGCGATCGACGCGACGTAGCCGACCGCCGACAGCCCGCCGAGCATCGCGACCGAGGCGAGCACCAGCATCGCGATCAGCAGCTTGTTGCGGGGCCGGCCGCGGCTGCGGCGGCCGAGCCGGATTCGTTGGGACCGCGTCATGGGACGAGTGGATCGTGCCGCCGGGCGGCGGCACCGGTCAACTGTAGCTGTGCGTGCCCTTCGCGTTCGGGGGCGGATCTCCCACCTACGGCGCCGGCAGCAGGCCCTCGGCGCGCAGCCGGCGCAGGCAGCGCGCCCGCAGCTCGGCCTGCCGCGGCACGCGGTCCGGCGGCGCGGCCGCCTGGCCCGACACGCTGAGCCGCACGCCCCACGGCACCGTCTCGGCGATCGCGACGGCGCCGCCCGCCTCCTCCTCGAGCACCGCCACCGCGCGGTCGGCGTCGGCCTCGGGTGGAATCCACACGTCGACCTCGACGGCGACCGGCGCGCTGATCAGCGAGTCGTTGCGCAGGATGCCCGACGCGAGCTTCTCGTTGGGGATGATCACCCGCTGCTCGGAGCCGGTGCGGACGGTGGTGAAGCTCAGCGTGATGTCCTCGACGACGCCGTAGTGGCCCTCGAAGGCCACGTAGTCGCCGAGCCGCAGCGGCTGCGAGATGGCGATCATCACGCCGGCGATGACGTTGGCGAGCGTCTGCCGCGCGGCGAAGCCGACGATCGCCGCGGCGATCGCGCCCGACGCCAGCAGGGCGCGGCCGATCTCGCGCACGGCGTCGAACTTCGACAGCGCGGCGGCGACGCCGATGGCCAGCACGACCGCGTAGACGAGGCGCTCGACCAGCCGCAGCCGGGTGTCGGCCTCCGGGCTCAGCTCGCCGCGCAGCACGGACTGCGCGAGCCGCCGCGCGCGGCGCGCGAACAGGTAGCGCAGGCCCCACACGATCGCGAGGGCGGCGCCCAGCGCGACCGCGGCCCCGATCCACTGGCTCGTGGCCACGGCCGTGAGAGCATCCCGGTCGGCCATGGGCGCGCAAGCTACACCGCGAGCCGTGCTGCTCGACGCCCTGGGGACCCTGGTGCGGCTCGAACCGCCCGCCCCGCGGCTGCGCGCGCGGCTGCGCGAGCGCGCGGGCGTCGACGTGGGCGACGCGGCGGCGGCGGAGGCGATGCGGGCCGAGATCGCCTTCTACCGGGCGAACCTGCACCGGGGCCGCGACGCGGCGGGGCTGGCGCGGCTGCGCGACGGCTGCGCGGCGGTCGTCGCGGCCGCCCTGGGGCCGGCGGCGCCGCTGCACGAGGTCCGCACGGCCCTGCTCGAGGCGATCGAGTTCGCGCCGTACGAGGACGCGGTGCCGGCGCTCGAGCGGCTGCGCGCGGCGGGTGCGCGGCTGGCGGTGGTGTCAAACTGGGACGTCTCGCTGCACGAGGTGCTCGCGCGCACCGGGCTGCGGCCGCTCGTCGACGCCGCCGTCTCCTCCGCCGAGGCCGGCGCCGCCAAGCCCGACCCGCGGCCGTTCGCGCTGGCGCTCGAGCACCTGGGCGTCGCCGCCGCCGACGCGTGGCACGTCGGCGACACGCCCGCCGAGGACGTCGCGGGCGCGCGCGCCGCCGGCGTCCTCCCCGTGCTGGTCGACCGGAACGGCAGCGTCGCGGCGCCCACCTGCGTCCGCGTCGTCTCGTCGCTGGCAGCCCTGCCCTAGCCTGCCCAATCCATGTCGAGCGCGCCTCCGCCCTCCCTGCCGCCGCGGCCGGAGGTGCCCGAGCAGCTGTCTCCGCCGCCCCCGCTGCCGGCGCCGAGCCCCCCGGGCGAGCGCGCGTCGCTGCCGGCCTTCCCGGCGTGGACGCCGTTCGCCGCGCTGCTCGTCGCCTTCCTCCTCGCGAACGTGATCGGCGTGATCCTCGCGGGCGTCGTCGCCGTCGTCAGCGGCGACGGTGGCCTGGACCGCCTGCCGAGCGGCGTCCTGCTCGCGGCCTCCTACGTGCAGGACGCGCTCCTGGTGGGCCTCGCGGTGCTGTTCGCGGGGATCGGGGGCGCCAGGGTCTCGCCGGACGCGTTCGGGCTGCGCCGGACGCGCTTCTGGCCGGGCTTCGGCGCGGCGGTGGCGGCGTTCGTCGCGTTCTGGGTGTTCCTCGCGGTCTGGACGCTCGTCCTCGACGTCTCCGAGCGCCAGGACCTGGCCGAGGAGCTGGGCGCGACGCGCTCCGTGGTGAGCCTGCTCGCCGTCGCCGTGCTGGTGACCGTGGTGGCGCCGATCGTCGAGGAGTTCTTCTTCCGCGGGTTCCTCTTCACCGCCTTGTGGCGCGCGTTCGGCTGGGTGCCCGCCGCGCTGGTGAGCGGAGCCGTGTTCGGCCTCATCCACGCGGCCGGGACGCCCCTGCCGCTGCTGGTCCCGCTGGCCGTGCTGGGCGTCCTGCTGTGCGTGCTGTACCGCCACACGGGCTCGCTGCTGCCGTGCATCGGGCTGCACGCGTTCAACAACGCGCTGGCGCTCGGCTACTCCCTCGGCTGGGCGGGCTGGCAGATGGCGCTGGTCGCCGTGGTCGCGCCCGTGCTCGTGGTGGCGCTGGCGGCGCGCGTGTCGATGCCCGCCGCCCCGCCGGCCGCGGCTTAGGGCCCGGCCGCCGTCTCCGCGACCAGGTGCGACAGCACCGCGGGCATGCCGCCCCGCGCGTGCGCGGCGCGCATGCGGTCGGCGCCGTTGCCCTCCCGCAGGATCCGCTCGACCTCCTCGAGGGCCGCCTCGGCGCCGACGTCGCGCGCGTACGGTCGCGCCGCCGCCAGCGCCTCCGCCGCCAGCTCGCGCACGGGCCGCCGCGCGCCCGCCGTGTAGACCGTCGCATCGAGGCCGTCGCGCCCGGCGCGGAAGGAGGACTCGCTCAGCGCCTCCCACGGCGTGCGGGCGTCATCGCCCTCGTGCGCGGCGCGCACGGCCAGCGCGTGCACGAGCGCCGACAGCCCGCAGACCGACGCGAGGCGCGCCTGGCCGTCCATCGCCCGCAGCTCGAGCGTTCCCAGCCGCGGGTGCAGGCGCAGGTCCCACCACAGGAACGTGTAGTCGGCGACGTCGGCCGCCGCCACCGCGGCCGCCACGACCTCGGCGTACTCGTCCCAGCCGGCGAACGCGCGCGGCACGATCGCCCGCGGGTAGGCGCGGTACATCTGCGCGCGGGCGGTGGCGAAGCCGGAGTCGTGGCCGTACCACCAGGGCGAGTGGGCGGCGAGCGCCTGCAGCAGCGGCAGGTGCTCGCGCATGCGGTTGAGCGCGAGCACCGCGGTCCCGGCGTCGGGCATCGCGACGTGGACGTGCACGGCGCACGTCGGGGTGCGCGTGATCAGGCCGCGCATCGAGTCCACGATCGCCCGGTAGCGCGGCTCGGCGACGTGGCGCACGTCGGCGAACGCGCCGGCCGGGTGGATGCCGCAGCCCATCAGCGTGGCGCCCGCCGCCCGCAGCGCCGCCCGCAGCCCGTCCAGGTGGCGCGCGCCCTCGAGCGCGTTGCCGACGACCGGCGTCGCCGTCTCGAGCAGCGCCTCGTAGACGTCGAACTTCAGCTCGCCGGACGGCGGGGTCGCGCGCGGCAGCAGCTGCGACGCGATGTGGGCGAGTTCGTGCGTCGCCGGGTTGACGAGC
This sequence comes from Solirubrobacteraceae bacterium, assembly GCA_035540675.1. Classification (GTDB taxonomy): domain Bacteria; phylum Actinomycetota; class Thermoleophilia; order Solirubrobacterales; family Solirubrobacteraceae; genus DATLGB01. Next base: position 92,352 of record DATLGB010000223.1, read on the forward strand.
AGCAGCTCCTCCTCCACGCCGAGCGCGAACGGTCCGCCGCGGCCGAAGGCGTGCTCCACCGGCGGGAGGATAGGCTCGGCCGTCCATGGACGCCCGGGCGCGCCTGATCGACCAGCTCCGCCGCCACGCCCTCGTCGTCGGCGAGGTCGTGCTGACCTCCGGGCGGACCGCGCAGTACTACGTCGACGCCAAGCGCGCCGTCCTGCGGCCGGACGGCTTCGCCGCCATGGCGGAGCTGATCGCCGGTCACGCCCGCGACCTCGGGGCGACCGCGGTGGGCGGGCTGACGATGGGTGCCGACGCGCCCGCGTGCGCCGCGCTGGCCGGCGGCGCCGACGTCAAGGCGTTCTTCGTGCGCAAGGAGACCAAGGCGCACGGCCTCCAGCGCAGGATCGAGGGTCCCGACCTCGAGCCGGGGGAGCACTGCCTGATCGTCGAGGACGTGGTGACGACCGGCGGATCGACCGTGCAGGCGATCGAGGCGGTGCGGGCGGCCGGCCACGCGATCGTCGGCGTGGTGCCGATCCTCGACCGGCTGGCCGGCGGCGCGCAGGCGATCCGGGAGGCCTCCGGCGGCGCGCCGTACCTCCCGCTGGCCACGATCGACGACGTCTACCCGGACCGGCCCGACCGCTCGTGAGCCGCGGGCGCGCCGGGTCGGTCACCCCCTGCGCGCGCTCTGCCATCCTCAGGCGGTGACCGAAGGCCGCCCCGAGTCCCTGCTGCCGCCCCCGGCGGCCCGCCTGCTGGCGGTGGGGCTGCTGGCCGCGCTCGGCTCGCTGCAGTGGGCGCGGATGGTCGACGTCGTGACGGACGGCCGTGCCCTGCTGTGGGCGGCGGCCGGGGTCGCGGCCGGGCTCCTGGTCGTGGCGGCGCAGCGCGCGCCGGCGGGCGCGCGCGCGGCGGCGACGTGGGTCGCGGCCGGGCTCGGGCTCGCGCTCGCGGCCGCGCTGTCGGGGCTCGAGCTGTCCTACCTGCGCCCGGCGCGCTGGGGCGAGCTGGGCGACGGCGTCGCGCGCGGCCTGGAGGCGCTCAACTCGGTGCGGCTGCCGTACATCGGCCGCGACCCGTGGGTGGGCGGCGCGCTCGAGCTCACCGGCGCGGTCGTCTGCGCGCTGGCGGGGATCCTGGCGGGGTGGCCGCGCGGCGGGATGACGCACCGGCTCGCGTCGCTGGCGCTGCTGATCGTCCTCGTCGCGTCGCCCGTGGTGGCGCTGGGCGTCGCGCAGCCCGTGGCCCTCGGGCTCGCGCTGGCGGCACTGGCCGCCGCCCTGCTGTGGCTGGAGCGGGTTCCCGGGCGTCCCGGGCTCGGCGTCGCCGTCCTGGCCGCGGTGGCCATGGCGGCGGCGGTGCCGCTCGGAAGCGCCGCCGACCGCGAGGAGCCGTGGTTCGACTACAAGGCGTTCGCCGAGGGCCTCGGGCCCGGCAACCCGGTGACCTTCCGGTGGTCGCACGGCTACGGCCCGATCGACTGGCCGCGGGAGGGCGTCGAGCTGTTCCGGGTGCGCCAGACCGGCGAGCGCAACCGGCCCATGTACTGGAAGGCCGACGTCCTGTACGACTTCGACGGCAACGCGTGGACGACGGGGTCGCGCACGGACCCCGGCGGCGACGACGCCGCGGCCGACCTGCCGGGGGAGTGGCGGGAACGCCGCGAGTGGGCGGCGCGCTTCCAGGTGTCGGTGCGGCGGCTGCGCAGCGCGCAGGTCGTCGGCGCCGGCACGGTGCTCGACGTCGACGACTCCTCCCGCTCCGTGGAGCCCGGCGCGCTGCCGGGGCTGTGGGTCACCAGCGGCGCCCGGATGCTCGGCTCGGGGGACAACTACACGGTCGAGGCGTACGTGCCCGACCCGACGCCCGCGCAGCTCTCCGTCGCCGGCGTCGGCGCCGACCCGCGGCGCGAGGGGACGCTCACGCTGCGGCTGGACTTCCCGCCGGGCGCGCGGCCGCCGCGCGGCCGGACGTCGCCGACGCCCGTGTTCCCGCCCGGCCGGCCGATCCGCAGCGCTGAGATCTACTTCCCGCCGTTCGGCGAGGAGCGCGGCCCGCGGGCGCATTACCCGCTGACCGACGAGGTCGTCGACGGCGAGCGGGCACTGCGCAACACGTACTACGACCGCACGTGGGCGCTGGCCAAGGAGCTGCGCCAGGGCGCCGCGACGCCGTACGAGTACGTCGTGCGGGTCAACAACCTGCTGCGCGGTCCCCGCTTCCGCTACACCGAGGTCCCGCCCGACCCGGGCGCCGAGCCGCCGCTGGAGGCGTTCCTGTTCGACTCGCGCGCGGGCTACTGCCAGCAGTTCTCCGGCGCGATGGCGCTGCTGCTGCGGATGGGCGGCATTCCGGCGCGCGTCGCCACCGGCTTCTCGCCGGGCGGCGTCAAGCGGTCGTCCGGCGAGTGGGTGGTGCGCGACACGGACGCCCACTCCTGGGTGGAGGCGTGGTTCGACGGGATCGGCTGGGTGACCTTCGACCCGACGCCGCCGGCGACGCCCGCCCGCTCGCAGACCGCGGCCATCGCCCCGCCGCGCGCCCAGGCGGCGCCGTCGCCGACGCCCACCCCGCGCGCGGGCGCGGATCCGGGGGCGCGGCGTCCTGAGGGTCTGCTGCGCGAGCCCCGATAGCTCAGCTGGATAGAGCGACTCCCTCCTAAGGAGTAGGCCGCTGGTTCGAATCCAGCTCGGGGCACTTGGGAGGCGCGAGCCGGCGACCGCTGGTCAGCCGCCGCCGGCCGCGGGGCGGATGAC
>DATLGB010000224.1:0-2245 GCA_035540675.1 Solirubrobacteraceae bacterium
GCACCGCGCGGCGCTGCAGCGCGAGCGCCGCCTTGATCAGCCCGGCGATGCCCGCCGCGGCCTCCAGGTGGCCGAGGTTTCCCTTCGCCGAGCCGACGACGCAGGCGGTGCCATCGCGGCCCCCGCCCAGCACGCGGCCGATCGCCAGCGCCTCGCGCGGATCGCCGACGGGCGTGCCGGTGCCGTGCGCCTCGACGACCTGCACGTCGCCCGGTTGCAGTCCCGCCGCGCGCAGCGCCTCGCGCAGCAGCGCCTCCTGCGCGTCCGGGCTGGGCACCGCGAGCCCGGGCGTGCGGCCGTCCTGGTTGATCGCCGTCGCGCGGATCACGCCGTGGATCGGATCGCCGTCGGCGAGCGCCCGCGCCAGCGGCTTGAGCGCGAGCGCACCCGCGCCCTCGCCGCGGCCGTAGCCGTCGGCGGCGGCGTCGAAGGGCTTGCAGCGCCCGTCGGGCGCGAGCATCTGCGCCTTGCAGAAGCCGATCGTCGGCTCGGCGGTGATGAGCGCGTTGACGGCGCCGGCGAGCGCGAGGTCGCACTCCCCCGCTGCAAGGCTCCGGCAGGCGAGGTGGACGGCCGTCAGCGCCGACGAGCATGCGGTGTCGACGGTCATGCTCGGCCCGCGCAGGTCCAGCGCGTAGGAGATGCGATTGGCGGCGATGCTCGTCGCGCCGCCGCCCGCGACGTGGCCGTCGATCTGCTTGCGGCTGGCCGGCCAGGACTGCATGTCGGCGTAGTCGTGGCCGGAGATCCCGACGAAGACCCCCGTGCGCGACCCGGCGAGCCCGTCCGCCGGCAGGCCGCCGTCCTCGAGCGCCTCCCACGCGACCTCCAGCAGCAGCCGCTGCTGGGGGTCGATGCGGCGCGCCTCGCGCGGCGAGATGCCGAAGAAGCCGGCGTCGAACCGGTCGATCGCGTCGAGGTAGCCGCCGCGGCGGACGTAGACGCTGCCGGGGCGCTCCGGATCGGGGTCGTAGAGCGCGTGCAGGTCGTTGCGATCCGGCGGCGCATCGACGATCGCGTCGCCGCCGCGCGCGAGCAGCTCCCAGTAGCGCAGCGGCGAGTCGGCGCCGCCCGGGAAGCGGCAGCCGATCCCGACGATCGCGACGGCGCCGGCCGCGGCGGTCATCGCAGGCGCATCAGCGGCGCGGCCGCGCGTCGACGACGCCCAGGTCGCCGCTGAGCTTCAGCTCCGAGCGCGGCTCCGTCGGCTCGGTCCTGCGTCCGCGGCCGGTCGCGTTCAGCGCCCACGCATAGCGCGGGCCGCCGAAGCGCAGCCCGCCCGCGCCGGCCGCCGTGAACCGCCGGGCGCCGGTCTGCGTCAGGTCGGCCGACATGTTGACCACCGCGGTGCTGGGCTCCGTCAGCGTCAGGTCGTTTTGGAAGTTGCCCGTCAGCGTCGCGATCAGCAGCCCCCTGCCGAACGTCGCGGGGTCGTCGAAGCGCGCGCCGCCGTCGGCCTGGTAGTAGATCCGCACGCGACCGCCGCCGTTGGACGTGATTGCCTCGTCGAGCTGCGCGAGCGACTCGATCTTCGCCTCCGCGTAGAACGTGAAGCGCGCCGGCGACGGATCGGACGCGCGGGCGTCGGTCGACCTGAGCGCCGGCGGCACCGTGAAGAGCTGCGCGTCCGCCAGGCCGCGCACGCGCGTGAGGTAGCCGAAGCCGACGAGCGACGGGCCGATCTGCCGGACCGCCATCAGCAGGCCGATGCTGCGGCGGTCGGTCGGGCCGCTGCCGATCCGGCGGCCGGACGCCGCTGCGGCGCCGGCCACCTCCGGCAGCCCGAGGATCAGCGCTCCCCCCGCGGCGACACCACCCGCCTCCAGCAGCCCTCGTCTCGTGACGCCGCCCTCGTCCATCATGCTGAGCTCCTCTCTCAGGCCCCCCGGTTCCCTTCTCCTACCAGAACGGCCGGGGCCGGTGTGGAAAACCGAACCCCCGGACACGTGCAGCCCCCATCGCCCGGTCGCCGCGCCGCTGACAGGCTGCACGCATGCAACCGGAGCTGAGTTCCAGCTACGCCGAGGGGACGGCGACCGCGTCCGCGGTCGAGCCCGGCGAGCTCTTCCGAACCGTCCGGCGGCAGGGCGTAACGCTTGGCGTCCGAACCGGGACCCCTCCCCGGTGACGACGTTCGCAGTTGACGAGCGGGCGACGGTCGACCTCCTCCCCGACCGCCGCCGGCTCGCGCTGCGCCTCGCGCTCGTCGCGGGCGTCCTCGCCGCGCTGACGCTCGCCGTCACCT